>JASHSK010000214.1 GCA_030038755.1 Gammaproteobacteria bacterium | reverse complement strand
CCCTGAGAGAGGCAGGCTATCCGCCCGTGTACTACATCCCCCGCAAGGACGTCGACATGCACTGCGATCCCTGACGTCCGGGCCGCTTGCCGCGACGCGATCCCTGTAGCGTCGCTGCAATGGGACGAGCGTACTCAGCTCCATCCGGCGCCGCCGGGGCGCCGGCAAACGCGCCATTGGCGCAGCAGGGGTGCCTGGAGTAAGGTGCAAAGTGTCAGGCGCGGGCCGACAGGCTCTCCACAGGTCTGGATATCATGAGCGAAGTACCTGGCGGTCACGCCAGCAGCAACGATCATCTGGACGAGCGCCTGGATGAGGGGCTCGAAGAGACCTTCCCTGCCAGCGATCCGGTGGCCGTACACGCGCTTCGCAAGGAGATGCTCATGTTGAACGCCGACGCAGTGAAAAACGCCGAGAGACGCCGCATGGCACCGCTGACCGGCCCGACACAGCTCAAACGCGAAGCCACGCGGGACATTGCCGGTGCCTTGAACGCGCTGCTCGCGGACGTGTTCGCGCTGTACATCAAGACCAAGAACTTCCACTGGCACGTCTCAGGCCCGCATTTCCGTGACTACCACCTGCTGCTCGACGAGCAGGCCGATCAGATATTCGCCATCACGGACCCGATCGCCGAGCGCGTGCGCAAGATCGGAGAGGGCACGCTGCGGTCCGTCGGCCAGATCGCGCAGCGCCAGCGCATCACGGACAACGAAGCGGACTACGTGAGCCCGGCGGACATGCTCGCTGAGCTGCGCGAAAGCAATCTGCAGCTGCTGCAGGGCATGCGCGAGACGCACTCGTTGTGCAGCGAGCACGACGATGTCGCGACCACCAGTCTGCTGGAAGTGTGGATCGACGAGGCGGAACGCCGCGTGTGGTTCCTGTACGAGGCCGGTCGCACCGAACGTACCGGATAGCCGCGCAGCTGCACGGCGAACCGGTACCGGTCACTCACCCCTGACGCGGGGACCGGCCAGCCGCCTCCCCGGTCCTCACCACAGCGTCACGCGCTTGTCCGGCGGCAGGTACATCTTGTCGCCGGGCTTCACATCGAAGGCGGTGTCGAAGGCCGCCAGATTCATCTCCGGAATCGTGCCACGGAAGCGCTCCGGAGAATGCGGGTCGGACTTGATGCGCATGATGACCATGTTGTCGCGCGTCTTGCTGCGCCATATCTGCGCAAAGCCGAGGAAGAATCGCTGGTCTCCCGTGAACCCATCCATCACCGGCGCCGCGTGACCGTCCAGCGACAGATGATAGGCCTTGTAGGCGATCGTCAGGCCGGAGTTGTCGGCGATGTTCTCACCCAGCGTCAACTCGCCGTTGATCGGATAACCCGGCAGCGGAGCGTAGGCCGAATATTCTGCGACCAGCGCATGCGTGCGCGCCTTGAAGTTCGCCAGGTCCCTGGCCGTGAACCAGCCCGGAGGATTCAGCAGGTTGCCGTCGGCGTCGTACTGACTGCCCTGATCATCGAAGCCGTGGCTGATCTCGTGGCCGATGACCGCGCCGACGCTGCCGTAATTAACGGCGTCGTCCGCCCTGGGATTGAAGAACGGCGGCTGCAGGATCGCCGCCGGGAACACGATCTCGTTGTGCTCCGGATCATAGTAGGCGTTGACGGTCTGCGGCGTCATCTCCCACTCGGTGCGATCCACCGGCTGGCCGAGCTTGTACAGGTTGCGGTTGTACTCGAACTCGTTGGCGCGCATCACGTCGCCGAGCAGATCGCCCCTGACGATGCGCAGCGCGCTGTAATCGCGCCACTTGACCGGGTAACCGATCTTGGTGGCCAGCTTGGAGAGCTTGTCCTCGGCCTTCTGCCGCGTCTGCGGACTCATCCAGTCGAGCGTCATGATGTCGGCGCGGTAGGCGGCGATGAGGTTGTGAACCAGCGCATCCATGCGCGCCTTGGACGCGGGCGGGAAGTAACGGGCGACGTATAGTCTGCCGAGAGCGTAGCCGATGGATTGATCCACCAGACCCACGCCGCGCTGCCAGCGCGGACGGTTCTGCTGAATTCCCTGCAGCGCCGTGCCGTAGAAGGCGAAGTGCTCGTCGACAAAGGGCTTGCTGAGGTCCGGGGCGAAATCGCTGAGCACATGCCAGCGGAAATAGGCCTTCCAGACGGGCAGCGGCGTGGTGCGCAGCAGGTGGTTGAAGCCGCTGATGTAGCTCGGCTGGCTGACGACCAGGTAGTCGGTGCGGCCCCGGACGCCCGACTCGGTGAGATACGCATCCCAGTCATAGCCAGGCGCGAGCGTCGCAAGCCTGGCGATCGGGTACTTGTTGTAGGTCTTGATGGGGTCGCGATTCTCGACGCGCGTCCACTGCACGCGCGCGAGCGCGGTCTCCAGCGCGAAGATCGCATGTGCGTCGGCGGCCGCGTGGGCATCGGCCGCCAGGGTCAGCATGCGCTCGATATGCGCCTGATACTGCTTGCGGATCTGCACCAGCTGCGGGCTGTTCTGCAGATAGTAGTCGCGGTCCGGCAGGCCGAGACCATCCTGGCCCAGATCGAAGACATATTTGCTCGAGTCGTGCGCGTCCTGGTGCACGTCCGGCGTGTAGGGCGCGGTGACGCCGATGCGGTTCAGGTGCGCGATCAGCCCCGCGATCTGCTGTTTGCTCGTGAGCGCGTCGATGCGTGCCAGCTCCTCCTGCAGCGGCATGAGCCCCAGCCGCTCGAGCGTGGGCTCGTCCATGAAGCTCGCGTACAGATCGGCAATCTTCTGCTGCTCGGCATCGCTCGCGCCTCCCGGTTTCCCGAGTCCGTCGATGATGTCGTGCAGCTCGTCCAGGGAATCGTCATTGAGCTGCACGAAGGTGCCATAGGAGCCCTTATCGGCGGGAATCTGCGTCGTCTCGAGCCACTTGCCGTTCACGTAGCGATAAAAGTCGTCCTGCGGGCGCACGGCCGTGTCGAAGTTCTGTGTGTCGATACCCGATACCAGCGCAGGTTGGGTGGCGCCGGCGGTATCCGCGGCACTGCCCGCGGCGGCTGGCTTGGCGGGCGCAGCCGGGGAGGCGGCCGTCCCGGACGTCTGGGGCGCCTTGCCGCAACCCACCAGAACGCAAGCGCTCGCGAGCACCCAGAGCAATCTGTTCATCGAGTTCCCCTGTGCCGATCCGTCCCCGCGGGGTTCGCCGGTCGACCGCCGGTCGACCAGCGGTCAACCGCAATGGATCGCCGGACCGTCGACGGGCCGTTGGAGCGCGATCCGCGGCCCTTCAGTATACAGCGCGGCGGCCACGCCTCAGACCAGCGACGGCGACTTGACCACGCGGACCACCACCGTGCCGGCGAACTTGTCGTGCCAGGCCTGCCTCGCATCGTTGAATGCGATCCAGATGAACCCGAGACCCACGACCATCAGCGAGAGGAAGCAGCCCAGCGCCCGCACGATCACGGTGGTCCAATCGAGCTCGTGCCCGTCGAGCCGCACCACCTGAAGATCAAACACGATGCCACCGATGGTCGCGCCGCGCAGCTTCCACATCACGGCGCCATAGATCGCGAGCGCCAGCAGCTCCAGATTACGTGAGTCGGGCAGCTCATGGACCACGACGCCGATCAGGATGGCATCGAGCAACAGCGCGGCGATTCTTATCCAGAAGCCGGCGCGCGGCAGCGCCGCGGCCAGACTCGCGGGCGCCCGGGGAGGAGCGCCCCCCGTAACATCCGCGGAAGCCGATGGCGCCGTGGAAGCAGACGGCGCCGCGGAAGCCGATGACGCCGCGGAAGCCGACGCGGCAGTGGAAGCGGCCGCTCCAGCGAAGGCACTGTCGGCCAGCGGCGGCACGACCGGCGGGGGCGTGCCGGATGACGGCATGTCCGGCGAGCTGCCCGGCGAGCTACCTGCCGGCGACGCCGCGCCCGGAGGCGCGGAGCCGGGCGGTGGAGTACGGGGCAGAGGGCCTCGGGTCGCCGCGCTGCGCGCCTGCGCCGCGAGGACGAGTGTGTAGATCACCGCGCCGAGTCCGAGGAGACCGAGAACCTTGTAGAGCACGAAGCCGAGCACCGGCACCAGGTAGAGCGCCAGCACGATGGCACCCCCGATGAGCACCGCCAGGGCCGGGTGGCCGACCGCGCCGGCTCGCTCACCCCCGAGACAGCGCCGTCCCAGCCAGGTGAGCACGACCGCCTTGCCGAACAGGCCGGCGCACAGCAGCCCGAGCATCAGAACGGGAATGGCCGGGATGCCGACGACGCTGATCAGCAGCACCAGCACCGCCACCGGCGTGGCCAGCACGGTCAGCACCGCCGTGAGCACCGAGCCGCCGGGCCGCTCGCGAAATGTGCGCTCGCACTGGTTGATGCCCTCCGGCGCCACCAGCGCGAGACACACGTACAGCGCCAGGAACGCGAGCGCCACGACCCACGCCCAGCCGAGACCCGGGCCGAAGCCCAGTGGCCGCATCAGCAGCAGCGCGTGGCGCACCCAGGCCGTCAGACCACGCAGACCGCGGACACCGGCGAAAGGCGCTGCGACACCGACTGCCTGCACGCCGCCGTGCACCACCGACCCGGGATCACGCTGCACGGTGCCGCCGACCGCGGTCACATCGCCACTGATATCCGCGTGCGGCCCGAGCTCGACCGTGCCCAGCACCGCGACCGCATCGCCGTCGATGTGCGTGTTCACGTAGGTGTTGCCGAGCACGGCCACGGCATCGTGGCTACCGGTGCCGGTCACGCGCGTGTTGCCCAGGATGGAGACCACGTCGCCGGTGGCCTCACCTTCACTGCTCGCGGAGCCGAACACGGACACCACCGAATGGGCGTGTTCGCCGGCCGGCAGGTCAGTGTCACGGCCGACGTTGACGCGATCGTCCGGATCGCGCCCGCGATAGTGCCGGCGGCCGAACTGGGCAAAGGCGTCGCTGTCGTCGTCCTGATCGGCGCTCGCGGGCGCCTGCGCCGGGAGGCTGGAAAGGATGAGGGCCGCCTGGGGATCATCCCCGGCGTGAGCGGGGCGGGCAGCCGGACCACCGAAGAGACCCAGACCGGCCAGGGCGCAGAGTGCTGCCAGGATCCGAGGGGACGTTGGAGGGTTCATGTGTGGATTTCCGTCTTGGGGAACTCAGCGCTGTCCCTGCAGCGCGCGGCAGGCTGCTACGACGATAGCGAGCAGCACCGCATACGCGAGACCTATCAGTGCGGCACCTGCATCGAGCCAGAGAGAAGGAACGGTCCCGGCCAGCGCGGCCCCCAGATCGACCAGCGCATTCCATAGGGCGCTCAGCGGGCTCGCCCACGGCAGCCGTGCGACCGAAGCCTGCGCCGCGTGCGCCACCTGCTCCGCCGCGATCATTCGCGCACCGCTGAACAGGCTCAGGGCGATCAAGCTGCCGCAGATCGCCACAAAGGCGCCGCGCACGGGCGCGGGCCAGTAGCTGAAACTGCGCCGCCACCAGGGCAACGCAGCGCGGCGCGCGAGTTCCGAGCTTACGCGTGCCGCGAGGCGCGGCGGCGCCGTTCGCACCGGCAGACTGCGCAGCGCGCGATCGACCAGGCGTTCCAGGGCCGCGGGATCGTGAGAGTCAGGATCTGTCATCTTGGCCGCTCTATCCGCCGTTTACTCTGCCCGCCGTTCATTCTGCCAGCGCATCGGGCGACAGCCCGAGCGCGAGTTCGTGGGCGATGCCACGCGCCTGCAGCGCGGCCAGCAGCGCCGCGCGACCGCGGTGTATGTCGGTCTTCACCTTTGCCAGTGAGACGCGCAGCTGCGCCGCGATTTCGTCGTAGGACAGCTCCTCGAAGTGATACAGCACCAGCGGCACGCGCTGAGAATGCGGCAGCCGCCGCAGCGCCTCCTCGATGAAGACGTGCCGCTGACCGGCTTCGAGCTGCGTCAGGACGGTGTCCGGCAGCGTGGTGTGCGGCAGCGGCTCGTCCGTTACGGGCAGCTCGGAGAACAGTCGCCAACGCCGGCGGCGGCGCGTCAGATGGTTGAGCGCCGCATGGCGTGCGACCGTGCGCAACCAGCCGCCGGCTGTGGGGCTGTCGCGCAACCGCGCGAACTGCTCGAACGCCTTCACGAACACATCCTGCGCAATGTCCTCGGCCTGGGCGTCGTCCCCCAGCAACCGCGCTGCGGTGCTGAATACCATGTCCTGATACGCGCGCATGAACGTCGTGAACTCGTCCGACCGGCCGGTCTCCTGGGGGGGTGTTGACACGGGAATGGGATTGTTTCGCCTGCTAACACCGGGCGGCGAAAAAGGTTGCACTCGACCGGGCCAGCCCGGCGCGCGAGGACCCGGCGGCTCACCATAACGGACAGCCCGGCAAGAGCTGGCGGGACGGCCGTGTACCGCCCGGCATGTCTCCCGGCCGGGGAACCGGCACGGCCGGCGGGGGACGACAGCGTCCCGCGCCGACGGGTGCCCGCGTCAGCTCTTCGTGTTCTTCGCCTTGAAGATGCGCACCTGCTCGTTGAAGCGGCCGGTGATATCGGTCAGTTGATCGACCGCAGCGTTGTGCTTGTCGGTCTCGGCCTTGTCGAGCTTGGCTTTTTGATCGTCCGACACCTTCGGCCCGGCGGCCTCCAGGGCTGCCTGGTGCTCCTTCGAGAGGCAGTCCAGATAGGCGTTGGTCGCATCGTTGTAAGCCTTCACGACCTTCTGCCCCGCCAGCATCTGCTGCAACGACGCCGTATTGCCGTCGGGTATGTTCTGCGGTGCCTGCGGCGCCGTGCAGTCAGCGTATACGGGCGAGGCGGCGATGGCGGCCAACGCCGCGACGGCACAGAAGACTTTCATGGTAGGGACCCCCTTGCTTGGATTGATCTGCGGGTGAGAGACGCTGGTGCGATGGTAAATCGGCGGCCAGCGCGCGCCAACAGGCCAGGGGCCGTGTCCGCGCCGACGGCTTGCACGATAGGCCGGCGGGCCGCTGGCGGGCAGGCCGGCAGCTCGGGAGCGGTGCGCCGGCTCCCCGTAGCCCCGGCCACCGCCTCGAAGCCGCCATGCAAGCAGCAGAGTTTCATAGTTGAATCAAAATCCCAGCTACATCAGGCATTGTCCCAAAACTGCTCCATTCGCCGACGCATCGCCGCATCCGGCAGGCGCCCGCGCGCAGCGCCCTGGTTGTCCACCAGATGGCGGGTCTGCGTGGAGCCGGGGATGGCACAGGTGACGGCGGGGTGCGAGATCACGTATTTCAGGAGGAACTGTCCCCAGCTGGTGACGTCGATATCCGCCGCCCAGGCAGGCAGTCGTCGCGACTCGGCCTGCTCGATCGTCGAGCCGTAGCCGAACGGGACGTTGATCAGCACCGCGATGCGGCGCTCCCGCGCCAGCGGCAGCACATCCATCGCTGCGGCACGATTGGCGATCGAGTAGTCGACCTGCACGAAGTCCAGCGGATAGCGGCGCATGTAGCCGACCATGTCGGCGTGCTGGTCGACCTCCGAGGTGGTGATGCCGATGTAGCGAATCTGTCCGGCCCGCTTCAACTGTTGCATCAGCGGCATCAATGTGTCGACGCCGTCGAGGTTGTGGACCTGCAGCAGGTCCACACGGCGGGTGCGCAGCCGCGCAAGCGAGCGCTCGAAGCTCGGCCGTCCGCCGATATCGGCGCCGAAGAATCTCCCCCCGCTGGCGACCAGTTTCGTGGCAACGAACATGCGACCGCGGATTCCAAGCGCCGCCAGCACATCGCCGACCACTCCCTCGCTCTCGCCGTAGTCCGCCGAGGTATCGATCACGCTGCCGCCCAGCTGCTGCATGCGCGCGATCTCATCCTGGATCGCGGCACGCTCGCTGTTGCCGAATTTGTCGGTGCCGAGACCGACCGCCGGCAGGCGTTCTCCCGTGGACGGGATCGCCTTGGTGATCAACGGCAGCTGCTGGGCGCGACGCGCGCCGCCGGCATCGCCCGCCGCGCCGGCATCGGCCGCTCCCGCCGTAGCCGCGCGGCCGAGCATCAGCCCGGCTCCCGCTGCCAGAGCGCCGCACACGGCCTCACGCCGCGTGGGACTGCGGGTCGGACTCCGCGTCGGATTCCGGAAGGTATTCCGGTCGGGATTCCAGGTCGGGTTCCAGTGCCGATGGTCTGCCATGATCCACCCCCAACCGCCGCGCGGTGCGCCGACCCGCGCGGTGCTCGATTCGCCTCGTACGGCGCCGTGCAATGTGCGCTTAGACGCCCAGGTGCGCGCGCGGAGTGTAGGTCACGAAGGCGCGCGAATACATGCTCTCCGGCAGATGGCGGCGCATGTATCCAACCAGCGTCGGAATGCCCACGAACAGCTTGTTGACTGCGATCTGCGCGCCGCTGGAGCTGCAGATCAGCAGCGCGCCGGACACATCCGTGGTGACCCGCGTCACGCTTTCCCAGGCGATGTCGATGACGGAGCGGCCGCGGTAGAGGGTCACGCCGGTGTCATTGACGCGGATGTGGCGCCGCACGGACTGAAAGCACCACGCCGCCAGCACCGCGAACAGGGCGCTGCACGTGAGCAGTTCAGCCGCGACGCGGCTCGCGCGATGCGTTGCCGTCGGGATCGAGAGCACGTAGACGGCCAGTCCGGCGGGCACCAGGGAGGAAGCCAATACGATCCAGGCGATGACCCGCTCCCAGCGGCCGTGGCGCAGCAGGTGACCACTGCCATCACGCAGCGCCGCCGCAGGAGTGCGTTGCTGGCGCCGGTACAGCGTCGAGATGATGCAGGCCGTGATGATGATGGCTAGTACGGTGGACATCGCGATTCCTGGAACTCCTTCAGTGTGCGGCCGATGATGCCCGGGCTTGAGCCGCAGCGTTCGTGTAGCGCGTCTCAGCTCGTGCCGTTCCCGCTGTCCGATGCAGAAATAACTGTTACGCGCTACCGCTTTCCTCCATCCATGAGACCCCCGCGCCCCTACGATACTCGTTCGCGGCCGCAATGGAATGCCGCGCCGCCGCCCGCGGGGTGCCGGTCCAGGCCGCGGCGCTGTCAGGCGACCCGATCAGGCGACCCGGCGCGCACGGCGCTTGAGGTGCACGTGCAGAATGGCGATCGCCGCGGGTGTGACGCCCGGCACGCGGGCGGCCTGCCCGAGTGTCGCCGGGCGGGCCAGGGTGAGCTTTTGCCGCACCTCGGTCGACAGCCCGGCGAGCTGCGTGTAGTCCAGATCCTGGGGAAGTCGGGTGTCTTCCTGCGCACGAGCGCGCTCGATCTCCTGCTCGGCGCGCTCGATGTAGCCGGCGTAGGTCGCGTGGACCTCGACCGCCCGCTCGACCTGCGCGACCAGGCGCTCATCGGCAGAGCCTTTCGGAGCAGACCCTTCCTCGCCAGAGCCTTGCTCGCCAGAACCTCTCGCGGCAGAACCTTCCGTCGCGGCGCACGCCGGCGGACCGAGCAGCTCCGACAGCGCCGTGTAGGACACCTCCGGACGACGCAGCAGTTCGAGCGCCGTCAGCTCGCGCGCCGGCGGGGCGGTGCCGAGCACGCGCTGCGCCCAGTCCGGCGGAATCTCACCGGGCCGCAGCCGCCGCGCGTTCAGCCGGGACAGCTCGGCCTGGGTAGCGGCCTGCTTGGCCTCGAACAACGCCCAACGCTCATCGTCCACCAGACCCAGGCGGCGTCCGAGCGGGGTCAGACGCTCATCGGCGTTGTCCTCGCGCAGCAGCAGACGGTGCTCGGCGCGGCTCGTGAACATGCGGTAAGGCTCGCTCGTGCCGCGCGTGACCAGGTCGTCCACCAGCACTCCGAGGTAGCCCTCCGAGCGCTGCGGAGTCCACGGCTCGGCGGCTCTCACGCGCAGCGCGGCGTTGACGCCCGCCAGCAGCCCCTGCGCCGCGGCCTCCTCGTAGCCGGTCGTGCCGTTGATCTGCCCGGCGAAGAACAGCCCCGCGACCGAGCGCGTCTCGAGCGTGCCTGCCAGATCACGCGGGTCGAAAAAATCGTACTCGATCGCATAGCCCGGGCGCGTGAGGTGGGCGCGCTCGAAACCGCGGATGCTGTGCACGAGCTGCGCCTGCACGTCGAAGGGCAGGCTCGTGGAGATACCGTTCGGATAGACCTCGTGCGTGTCGAGGCCCTCCGGTTCGATGAAGATCTGGTGCGAGTCCTTGTCGGCGAAGCGCTGCACCTTGTCCTCGATCGACGGACAGTAGCGCGGGCCCACGCCGCTGATCGCACCGGTGAACATCGGCGAGCGATCGAACGCCGTGCGGATGATGTCGTGCGTGCTCGCGTTGGTGTGCGTGATGTGGCACGGGATCTGATGCGGATGCTCCTGCGTGCGCCCGAGGAAAGAGAACACCGGCAGCGGGACGTCACTGTGTTGTACCGCGAGGCCCGCGTAGTCGATCGTGCGGCCGTCGATGCGTGGCGGCGTGCCGGTCTTCAGCCGACCGGTGCGCGGCGCAATCTCGCGAAGCCGGGCCGCGAGCCTCAGCGAGGGAGGATCTCCGGCGCGGCCGCCCTGGTAGTTCTCCAGCCCCAGATGAATGCGGCCGCCGAGGAAGGTCCCGACGGTGAGTACCACCGCCTCGGCCTCGAACACGATGCCGGTGAGGGTGAGCACTCCGCGGATGCGCTGTCCCTCCATGAGCAGATCGGCTACCTCCTGCTGAAACAGCGCGAGCCGCGGCTCCTGCTCCAGCAGCGAGCGGATGGCGCGCCGGTAGAGCTGCCGGTCCGCTTGTGCGCGCGTGGCGCGAACGGCCGGGCCCTTGCTGGCGTTGAGGGTGCGCAGCTGGATGCCGGCGCGGTCAGCGGCACGCGCCATCGCGCCACCGAGTGCGTCGATCTCGCGCACCAGGTGGCCCTTGCCGATGCCGCCGATCGCCGGATTGCAGCTCATCGCCCCGAGAGTCTCGAGACTCTGGGTCAGCAGCAGCGTGCGGCAGCCCATGCGGGCGGCCGCGAGCGCCGCCTCGGTGCCGGCGTGTCCGCCGCCGACCACGATCACGTCGTAGTGTTCGCTGAATCGCATGGCAGGGAGTGTAGCGGCAGCGCGGGACGTCGGGTACCCAGGCAGATACGGCGGAGCCTCGGGCGAATGCGGGCAAACGTATTCGCCCGAGGCTCCGCCGCATCTACGCGGATAGGCTACGTCGAGCACTGCCGCTGCACCGAGCGCATGGTCCCATGTGAGCAAGAAACATCAATGCATTGCGGCCAGGCTGCGCCGAGGTGTACTGGCCGCTCGAGCAGTGACGCCGCTGGTGATCATGCCAGCCTCCTTCGGGATTTCGTCCCATCGCCTACGTGCATCATTTGCCGATGCAGAAGCTCGAGAAGATGCGCGTGAGGAGCTCGTCGGAATGCTCCGCGCCGACGATCTCGCCGAGACAGCGCTGCGCCAGGCGCAGCTCCTCCGCCACGAGCTCCGGGGCGCGGCGCGCCTGCAGCTGCTCGCGCGCCCGCCCGACGTGCACGGCGACGCGCTCGAGCGCCTCGAGATGTCGTGCGCGCGCCGCGATCACACCCTCACCCTCGCCGTTTCCGGCGCTGTGGCTGTCGCCGCCACCGAGCTCGCCGTCGCTCGCGCCCGCCGCCCAGCCGGCGCAGGCTTTCAGGTGTGCCACGAGCGCCTCGATGCCCTCTCCGGTGAGCGCGGACAGGCGGAGCTGCGCGGGCGGCCGCTCGGCCGACGATGACACCGCGGCAGCGTCGGCGCGTGGACCGGTTGTCGGCGGGGCGGTAACGCCGGCGGCAGCGCCGGCGCCGTCGATCTTGTTGAACACCCGAGTCACCGGCACACCGGCGGGCAGCCGCGCTCGCTCGGCCTCGTAGGCCGCGCCGGCGGGATCCTCCACGGCGTCGATCACGAACAGGATGTGATCGGCACGCGCCATCGCGGCCACGGCGCGCCGCATGCCCTCGGCTTCGATCGGGTCGAGCGTCGATTCGCCCGTGGCGTCGCCCGGCGCCGGATCGCCCGCGCGCAGGCCCGCGGTGTCGAGCACCTGCAGCGGCAGGCCGTCGAGAACGATGCGCTCGCGCAGCACATCGCGCGTGGTGCCAGGACGGTCCGTCACGATCGCCGCCTCGTGACCGGCGAGGCGATTGAGCAGCGTGGACTTGCCCGCGTTGGGACGGCCGGCGATCACCACGGTGAGGCCCTCGGAGAGCGCCCGCCCGCGCCGTCCCGCGAGCTGCAGTGCCTGCAGCGCGTCCGAAACGGCGCTGAGCTGGGCCGTCAACTGGCGATCGGACAGAAAGTCGATGTCCTCTTCCGAGAAGTCGATCGCCGCCTCGACCCAGGCGCGCGCGGATCCGATGAGCTCGGAGAGCGCGGACACCTGACGCGAGAATTCCCCGTCCAGCGAACGCAGCGCCGCGCGCGCGGCGCCTTCCGAGGCCGCATCGATGAGACTGGCGACCGCCTCGGCCTGCGCCAGATCGAGCTTGCCGTTGAGGAACGCGCGCTGCGTGAACTCGCCGGGCTGCGCGCGTCGCGCGCCGAGCTCCAGCAGCCGGCGCATCAGTGCTTCGAGCAGCACCGGGCCGCCGTGCGCGTGCAGCTCGAGCACCGGCTCGCCGGTGTACGAATGCGGCGCCGGGAAGTACAGCGCCAGGCCCTGATCGATGGTCGTGCCCGTCGCAGACAGGAAGCGCGCGTGGCAGGCGCGGCGCGGCGCGGCGCTCACGCGCTCGGCGCTGCCCTCACCCAACAGCCCCGCCAGCATCGCCGCTACCGC
>JASHSK010000213.1 GCA_030038755.1 Gammaproteobacteria bacterium | reverse complement strand
CTTCGGGGATACGGGCCTGCAGACGAGTTCCGGCTATACCGGATTCGCGGTCTGGTCGGGCAGCTACGCCCAATCCCTGGATCAATTCCTCATCTCCACGGCCTCGAGCTACTTCCCGGCGGCGGCGCAGGCCAGCGGTACTACAACCAGCGTCCTGGTGCCCGCGGATGCCGGCACACTGTCTCTCTCCGCCAGTGTGGCGCTGGCAGCCCAGGGCCAGGTGCTGGCCGGTGCCGGGAGCGGCGGCTCGGCGGCGACGATTGACGTAAGCACGCCGGGCACGACCCTGGAGATCACGGCTTCGACGAGTGCGACGCCGGCGAGCAGCACCGCCATCGCCGCGCCGGTGCTCGACGGCTGGGACGCGGGCGAGCTGGTGCTCGGAGGGGTGCTGAACGCCACCGGGTCGGCGTGCGCCACTGCCGCCTGCGTCACCGTCACCGCAAACACCGTCACCGTCGATGGTGGCGCGACGCTCAATGCCGGCACGGTGCTGGCGGTTGCCAACCAATCGATCGACGTGCAATCCGGCGCCACCGTGGCGTCCAACTCGGGGCTGTCCGGCGCCGCAGCCCCGAGCAGCGCGCCATCGGCCACGGACTTGACCTTGAGCAATTCCGGAGCCGCGTTGCTGGCCGTGTCTGACACGTCGCTGCCGATCGCCGACCGCGCGTCGGGGAGCGCCACCACCACCGGTTCGATCGACATCGCGGCCGGTGCGACGCTGAGCTCACAGGGCGCGATCGCCCTGGATGCACCGGGCAGCGTCGCGATCGCCGGCAGCATCGACGGCAAGGGCGCCGAGTGGTCACTGGCCTCGAGCAGCATCGCGTTCGCGGGCAACGGTACGTCGAGCGACACGCTCACGATCGATCCGACCCTGCTGGCCTCGATGCAGCAGGCCGGCTCGCTGCGTCTCGCCAGCGCCAGCACGATCGACCTGCTCGTGCCGGTGGCGCTTGGCGGTACGAACAGTGCGGGGGCGCCCGCGATCGGAGCGATCACGCTGATCGGCTCCTCGATCAACGACTGTGCCGCGTGCACCTCGGCGTTTACGGCTCAAACGCTGACCCTCGGAGGCGTCGGCAGCAGCGCTGCGACGCCGACCGCCGGCACCGGGACCCTGGATCTGGTCGCTGACACGCTCGATATCGGGCCCGGATATCTGTCGATCAACGGCACTGCGCAGACCAACGCCGCGGTAACGGGCGCGGTCGCGGGCGAGGGCGTGGGCGGGCTGGCCGCCGGCGGCAATGTCTCGATCGCCGCGGCCGAGCTGACGGCGGCCAGTGGTGCGAGCACGACGATCTCGGTGCCCGACGGCGCGTTGCAGATCCTGCAGAATGGCACGGCGGCCGCCCCCGCGACGCTGACCTCCTCACTGGGTGGCGATCTCTCGCTGCAGGCGCAGAGCCTGCAGGATTCCGGCACGATCATCGTGCCGGGCGGCGCGATCTCCTTGCAGGCGAGCACCGGCGACGTCGTGCTCGGCTCGAGCACCGCGAGCGCCGACGTCGATGCGGCGGGCATTCTCGTGTCGGTGCTCGGTCAGAGCGTCGGAGCAGCCGGTGGAACGATCGACATCACGGCCGCAGGCAATGTGTCGGTCGTGGCCGGTTCGCAGCTCAGCGTGGCGGGCGCGGGCAGCGCGCCGGCCGGTGCGATCTCGATCTCGAGCGTGGGCGCGACCAGCATCGACCCCAACGCCGTACTCAGCGGCGGTGCGGCTACCGCCGGGTCCGGAGGCAGTTTTACGCTCGATGCAGGGTCGCTCACGAACGGGTTGTCCCCGCTGGTGGCGAGCCTGACCAGCGGCGGGTTCGATGACGCGATCAACATCCGCGTAAACAGCGGCGACCTGGATCTCCCGGCGGCGGGCAGCGTCGGCGGGGCCTTGACGGCCAACTCGATCACGCTGACGGCGGATACCGGCACCGTCGATATCGCCGGAACGCTGGACGCGCCGTCGGGCACGCAGAGCGGAAGCATCGGACTGTATGCGGGGACCGGCGACGTGGTGCTGGAGTCGACCGCGCTGCTCGAGGCCAATGGGGATGCCGCTAATGGCCTCGGCGGTCAGATCGAGCTGTCGACCGAGAGCGGCGACATCGTGCTGGACAGTGGCAGCACCATCGAGGCCGTCGGCGAGGGGGCCGGGCAGCTGCTGCTGCGCGCCCCGGACGTGGTGACGGACGGGGCGCCGACAACGGCCGCCCAGGTGCAGGCGAATGGTGCGAATGTCAGCGTCGACCAGGCGATCCTCGAGCCGGTATATAACCCCGGTGTCATCACGGGCACGCTCGATTCGACGACACTGCAGAACGATATCGTGTCGTACGTATCCACTTTTGGAGGCGTGGGGTCGACGACGATCAGCGGACTGAATCTCGCCACGCCGGGGCAGACGCTCGTCGTAGAGCCGGGCCTCGAATTCGACGTCAATGGCGCCGCCGATCTCACCGAGGCGCTCAACCTGCCGACGCTGCTTGGCAGCGACTACCTTCCCATCGATCTGACCGTACGCGCCACCGGGGGTGTGACCATCGGTGGCGGCATCACCGACGGCATCGTCGGCGACGCCGCCGATGACGATATCACCGTCCAGTCCGGCCCTTCGAGCTCGCTGCGCTTCGTGGCCGGGGCGGACCTGTCCAGCGGCAACCCGCTGTCCGTGGACAGCGCCGCCAATGCCAACCTGGAAATCGGCGCCGACGCAACCGTTGCAACCGGTACCGGCGACATCGATCTGGTCGCCGCCGGCAACGTACAGCTGGGCGAGGGGGCGTCGGTCTACACGGTGGGCAATCAGATCGATACGAACGAGGAGCAGACCGACTTCAGCGTGCTCGGTAACGGCGGCAACATCGTGATCAGCGCGGGCCAGGACGTGCTCGGCTCGACCGGGGCCACGAGTTCAAGTGGACACAGCACCGTTGGGAGCGCCTCGGACTGGCAGGCCTACGTTGATACGGGCGGCGTCGGCGGATGGGGTGTCAACCTCGACGCCTTCGAGTGGAACGTCGGAGCGCTCGGCGGCGGAGATGTGACCATTACCGCCGGCGGGGAGATCGGGGAGATTTCCGCGGCCACCGCCAACAGTTACCTTCCCGCCTCATTGTCCTCGAGTGGTAGTGCGGAACAAGCGGGCGGGGGCGGCCTCGTCGTCACCGCCGGCGGCGACATCAACAGCAGCGAGTTCTACGTGGCACAGGGTACCGGCACGCTGCGCGCCGGAGGTTCCATCGGCACGGATGCGACCTGTGCAGACTGTGGGACCCCCCTGCCCGGTATGCTGCTGTGGCTCGGGGATTCACAGGTGTCGGTCTGGTCGACCGGAGATACGCTGCTTGCCGGCATACTGAATCCCACGGCGTTGAAACAGCCAGGCGTGACAACGTTCGACTACCCGTTCTTTACCTACAGCGCAGATTCGGCGGTCAGCGTGCAGAGCGTGGCTGGAACCGTCACCTTCAACCAGGGTCTAGTCGATCAGAACTTCGGAGCGCAGTGGCTCGACTCCACGGTGTCTCCCTCGTCCGAGGACGCGCTGCTCGCGCTGCCCGCAAACTTGAGCTTGGAATCGCTCACCGGGGACGTGGATCTGAACTGCTGCGGAAAAGTTTCGAACGTGGCGGCGATGTTTCCGTCGGCCGACGGCCAGCTGGAGATCCTCGCGGCACAGGACATCGTCGACAACAGCATGACTTTGTGGATGTCCGATGACTATCTTACGGATCTCAACACCGCGGCGTCCACGCAGGCCGGCGCGCGCGGCATCTCGAATCTGATGAGCACGCCGTTCCAGAGCGGCGCTCATATCGATGATCCGAATCCGGCGATCATCGTCGCCGGCCAGGACATCGATGATCTGGAGGTGTCGGTGCCGAAGGCCGGTATCGTGGAGGCGGGCGGCGACATCAACAATCTCAGCTACCTGGGCCAGAATCTCAACGACAACGATGTGACATTGATCGAGGCGGGACAGAATTTCACTGACGCGCTGACGGGGACCGCGGCCGGGTTGCAGGTCGAGGTCGGTGGCCCGGGGCAGCTGGACATCCTGGCGGGCGGCAGCATCAATCTGGGCATATCCCAGGGCGTCACGACGACCGGCGATCTGACCAACCCCAATCTCACCAGCAGCACGGGCGCAAGCATCACGATGATGGCCGGTCTTGGGTCCAACCCTGACTACAGCGGCTTTCTACAGCAGATCATCGAGCCTTCGAGCACCTATCAGCAGCAACTCGTGAGCTACGTCGAGTCGCTGAGCGGCCAGAGCGGGCTGTCGGACACGCAGGCCGACGCGGAGTTTGCCGACCTGAGCAGCAGCCAGCAGCTGACCCTGACAGACCAGGTATTCTTCGAGGCGCTGCAGTCCTCGGGCGAGGCCGGCAGCAGTGGCTCGAGCGAGGGTTACTCGCAGGGCTACAAGGCGATTGATGCACTGTTCCCCGGTAGCAACGCCACTTCGTCTGCATCGGGGGCCGCGGCCGATCCGTATTCGGGGGACCTGACGCTGACCTATTCGCAGATTTACACGCTCGACGGGGGTGATGTCTCGCTGCTGGTGCCCGGCGGGCTGCTGAACGTGGGTCTGGCGAATCAGCCTTCGACCATCACGGCCAAGCCGCCCTCAGAACTCGGCATCGTCGCCCAGGAAGCGGGTGATGTGAACATCTACACCCAGGGCGATGTGGATGTGAATAACTCGCGGATCTTCACGATGGGTGGCGGCAATATCCTGATCTGGTCGGATCAGGGCAGCATCGATGCCGGCCGCGGCTCCCAGTCCTCGGTGGTCGCACCGCCGCCGACGGTGGTCATCAACGAGAATGGCACCGTCACCTTGAGCTTTGCCGGTGCTGCCGCCGGCAGCGGCATTCGCACGATCCAGACGCTACCCGGTGTGCCGGCGGGCAACGTCTATCTCTACGCGCCCGAGGGCACGGTCAACGCCGGCGATGCGGGTATCGCCGCGGCGGGCAACATCGACATCGGTGCGCTGACGGTGCTCAACGTGAACAATATCCAGTTCGGCGGCACGGCCACGGGCGTACCGGCGCAGATCAGCAGCCTCGGCGCGACGCTGAGCAGCGTATCGAGCACCGCCAGCAGCACGATGAGCAGCGAAACCTCCTCGGTCGCCAACACGGCACAGCAGGCCAATGCCAATCCGGCGCCTCTGGCGCAGGCGGCGCTGAGCTGGCTCGACGTCTTCGTCACCGGCCTGGGTGAGCTCAATTGCAGCCCCAGTGACACGGCCTGTCTGCAGCGCGAAACGGCCCAGTGATGCAGGTCCTGGCTAGCGGGTGGCGACCGTCGCGGCGATGGCGCGCGCCGCGCGCAGCTGGGTGCCGGGGCTGTCGCACAGCGCCAGCAGCTGCAGCGGCTGGACGATTGCCCGACCTGCATCCACGGCCTGCACGAGTCGCTCCAGATCGGCCGTGTAATGCCGCCATTCGCAGCACAGGCTGCGAGCGTACAGCCACGCGCCGAATGCCTCCGGAAAGTCTGGCTTGCTGGCGAGCAGCCGTTCGTAAGTCAAGGTCGCCTCATCGGGACGCCGCTGCGCGAGCAACACCGCGGCGCGAAGGTTCAACGCATAGGGGAGCTGTGAGTCGAGAGCGAGCGCT
>JASHSK010000212.1 GCA_030038755.1 Gammaproteobacteria bacterium | reverse complement strand
ACGCGCTTCTCGGAGATGCGCCGGTCGAGGTGGATCTCGGAGTTGCCGGTGCCCTTGAACTCCTCGTAGATGACGTCATCCATCTTCGAGCCGGTATCGATCAGCGCGGTGGCGAGGATCGTCAGGCTGCCACCCTCCTCGATGTTGCGCGCGGCGCCGAAGAAGCGCTTGGGGCGCTGCAGGGCGTTCGCGTCCACGCCGCCGGTGAGCACCTTGCCCGAGGAGGGCACCACGGTGTTGTAGGCGCGCGCCAGCCGCGTGATCGAGTCGAGCAGGATCACCACGTCCTTCTTGTGCTCGACCAGGCGCTTGGCCTTCTCGATCACCATCTCGGCGACCTGCACGTGCCGTGCGGCCGGCTCATCGAAGGTGCTGGAGACCACCTCGCCCTTGACCGTGCGCTGCATCTCGGTGACCTCTTCGGGCCGCTCGTCGATCAGCAGCACGATGAGGTACACCTCGGGATGATTGGCGGTCAGCGAGGTGGCGATGTTCTGCAGCAGCATGGTCTTGCCGGCCTTGGGCGGCGAGACGATCAGGCCGCGCTGGCCCTTGCCGATCGGCGCCACGAGATCGATCGTGCGCGCGGTCAGATCCTCGGTGCTGCCGTTGCCACGCTCGAGCTTCAGGCGCTTGGTCGGGTGAAACGGCGTGAGATTCTCGAACAGCACCTTGTTGCGCGAGCTGTCCGGGGAGTCGAAGTTGATCTCTCCGACCTTCAGCAGCGCAAAATACCGCTCCCCATCCTTCGGCGGACGTATCAGTCCCGACACGGTATCGCCGGTGCGCAGGTTGAAGCGCCGGATCTGGCTCGGGCTCACGTAGATATCGTCGGGGCCGGCCAGATAGGAACCATCCGCCGAGCGCAGGAAGCCGAAGCCATCCTGCAGAATCTCCAGCACGCCGTCCCCGTAGATGTCCTCGCCGTTGCGCGCGTGCGCCTTGAGGATCGAGAAGATGATGTCCTGCTTGCGCGAGCGGGCCAGATTCTCCAGGCCCATCGACTCGGCCATCTTCACCAGTTCATGGATGGGCTTGGACTTCAGCTCCGTGAGGTTCATGGAGCTGCGGGAAGCGGCCAGCTCCGCGGGGCTGATGATTTCGGCGTCGTCGTCGGCCAGCGGCTCGAAATCCTGCATCATGTGGTCGTCGGGACGACCATTGCCGCGGTTGCCGTCGCGCGGGCCATGGCGCTGCGGCCCCTTGTTGGGCCGGTTACGGCCTTGATTGCCGAGATAGCCTCTCATCGCACTGCGCCTCGCGCCGCGCTCTCATGATGCGCGGCGGGCGGACCGAGGTGCTGATCCAGAAAGGTTGCGAGCTGCGACTTGGACAGGGCACCCACCTTCTGCGCCTCGACGGTGCCGTTCTTGAACAGGATCAGTGTCGGGAT
Source organism: Gammaproteobacteria bacterium (assembly GCA_030038755.1). Lineage (GTDB taxonomy): Bacteria > Pseudomonadota > Gammaproteobacteria > Steroidobacterales > Steroidobacteraceae > FEN-1191. The sequence goes on along the minus strand of JASHSK010000212.1, from coordinate 1,775 downwards.
CCCACGGATGCCGAATTTCGGCGGCGTCTGCGGATTCTCATCGATGTTGAGCTTGGCGATGCGCAGCCGGTCCTGGTACTCATCGGCGATCTCCTCGAGGATCGGCGCGATCATCTTGCACGGCGTACACCATTCCGCCCAGAAATCCAGCAGCACGGGCTTGTCCGCCTTGAGGACGTCGTTGGCGAAGCTGGCGTCCGAGGTATGCACTATGTGCTCGTTACTCACGCAGGGGGGCCTCCATGGAGGGAGAGGGGTATTCGGTACGGGGGGGATGGATCAATATGGGGACGGGGGAGCGAATTTGCCAGAGAATTTGCCAGATAGGGGTTTCAGAATGGAGAAGACATCGGACCGGCTTTTGCGCGGCGGGACTGTTGCCGTGCCCTCAAGGGGCTACCCAACGGGTAAACTAGCGCTGTTTAGCCTTGAAATGCTTGCGTCGAGGTGGCTAGGCAGATGCGGACAGAACGGCCGCGGGTCGAGGTTATTTTTAGCCCCTTTTGGGCTACTTTGCAAGCCTAACGCACGGCCGACGGCCGAAATCGGTTTTATTAATGAGTGATCAACATCTCAGTTCCTTGGCCTTCACCTCTCTGCCGCTCGCCGCCCCGGTGATGCAGGGAATCATCGATGCGGGCTTCACTTACTGCACGCCGATCCAGGCCCAGGCGCTGCCTCTGGCGCTGCAGGGCCGCGATGTCGCCGGACAGGCGCAGACCGGCACCGGCAAGACGGCGGCCTTCCTGGTGTCGCTGTTTCAGTCACTGCTCGAGCACCCCGCGCCGCCCACGCGCTCCCCCACCGCCATCCGTGCCCTGATCGTCGCGCCCACGCGCGAGCTTGCGGTGCAGATCCACAAGGACGCGGAGGTGCTCGGCAAGCACACCGGCCTGAAGCTCGCGGTGGTCTTCGGCGGCACCGACTACGAAAAGCAGCGCCGCACGCTCGAGCAGGGGGCGGATCTGCTGGTGGGCACTCCGGGCCGCATCATCGACTACTTCAAGCAACACGTCTTCGATCTGCGCCATGTGCAGGTGCTGGTGCTCGACGAGGCCGACCGCATGTTCGACCTGGGGTTCATCGCCGATATCCGCTATATCCTGCGGCGCCTGCCCCGGCCCGAGCAGCGCCAGTCCATGTTGTTCTCCGCGACGCTCTCGCATCGGGTGCTCGAGCTCGCCTACGAGCACATGAACAATCCCGAGCTGATACGCATTGAACCGGATAAGGTCACCATCGACCGCATCCGGCAGGTGATCTACTTCCCGTCGATGGAGGAGAAGATCCCGCTGCTGATCGGGCTGCTGCGCGAGACCGAGGCGCACCGCACCCTGGTATTCGTCAATACGCGCCGCATGGCCGACCGCCTGGAGACCGTCCTGCACGCCAACGGCTTTCACGCGCAGGCGCTCTCGGGTGACGTGCCGCAAAAAAAACGCCTGCAGTTCCTGCGGGCATTTCACGAGGGTCAGCTCGCCGTGCTGATCGCCACCGACGTGGCCTCGCGCGGGCTGCACATCCCCGATGTCAGTCACGTGTTCAATTTCGATCTGCCGCAGGACGCCCCCGATTACGTGCACCGCATCGGGCGCACCGCCCGTGCCGGTGCCGAGGGCGACGCCATCAGCTTCGGCTGCGAGGAATATGCGATCTCGCTACCGGACATCGAGACCTACATCGGACACAAGATCCCCGTCGCCGCCGTCACGCCCGAGCTGCTGCCCACGGTGGAGCGGCCGGCGCCGGAGGCTTATGCGGCGGCCTCCGGGGCG
>JASHSK010000211.1 GCA_030038755.1 Gammaproteobacteria bacterium | reverse complement strand
GCCTTCTTGGCGGCCTGCTCGATGGCGGCTGAGCCGCCGAGAACGATCAGGTCGGCGAGCGACACTTTCTTGCCTCCGCTGGCCGAACCATTGAAAGCTTTCTGGATGCCCGCAAGGGATTCGAGCACCTTTGCCAGTTGCGCTGGCTGGTTGACCTCCCAGTCCTTCTGCGGCGCGAGACGGATGCGCGCGCCGTTCGCCCCGCCGCGCTTGTCGGAGCCGCGGAAGGTTGCCGCCGAGGCCCACGCTGTCTGAACCAGCTCGGGGATGGAAAGTCGCGTGGCGAGGATCTTCGCCTTGAGGTCGGCGATGTCCTTGGCGTCGATCAGCTTGTGATCGACGGCGGGGACGGGATCCTGCCAGACCAACGCCTCTTTCGGGACCTCCGGGCCGAGATAGCGGGCGCGCGGGCCCATGTCGCGGTGCGTGAGCTTGAACCACGCCCGCGCGAACGCATCGGCGAACTGGTCCGGATGCTCCAGGAAGCGCCTGGAAATCCTCTCGTAGGCTGGATCCATCCGCAGAGCCAGGTCCGTGACCAGCATGGTCGGCGTATGATGCTTCGACGGGTCGAAGGCATCCGGGACCGTGGCGGCAGCGCCCTTTGCCCTGAATTGATTGGCCCCAGCCGGGCTCTTCTCCAGCTCCCATTCATATGTAAACAGGTTCTCGAAAAAGCTGTTGCTCCACTTCGTCGGCGTCGTGCTCCAGGTCACTTCCGGACCGCCGGTGATCGCGTCTTTGCCTTTGCCCGTCCCGAACCCGCTCTTCCAGCCCAAGCCTTGTTCCTCTATCACCGCAGCTTCCGGCTCGGCGCCGACAAGCGCGGCATCACCGGCGCCGTGAGTCTTGCCGAAGCTGTGTCCACCGGCGATGAGCGCAACCGTCTCCTCGTCATTCATCGCCATGCGCTTGAAGGTCTCGCGAATGTCGACGGCGGCGGCAACCGGATCCGGCTTGAAGTTCGGCCCATTCGGATTCACGTAGATGAGGCCCATATTCACGGCAGCCAGCGGATTCTCGAGGTCGCGGACCCCGCTGTAGCGCTCGTCGCTATGAGGATCAGGGAACCAAGCTTTCTCCTTGCCCCAGTAGACAATCTCGTCGGGCTCCCAAACATCGGGGCGCCCGCCGCCGAAGCCGAATGTCTTGAAGCCCATGGTTTCAAGCGCGACATTGCCGGCGAGAACCATGAGATCCGCCCAAGAGATTTTCGAGCCGTATTTCTGCTTGATAGGCCACAAGAGCCGACGCGCCTTGTCGAGGTTCGCGTTGTCCGGCCAGGAGTCGAGGGGTGCGAAGCGTTGTTGGCCGGCGCCCGCGCCGCCGCGGCCGTCGCCGATGCGGTACGTGCCCGCAGCGTGCCACGCCATGCGAATCATGAGCCCGCCGTAGTGGCCAAAATCCGCCGGCCACCAGTCCTGGCTGTCTGTCATCAGCGCGGTGAGATCTTTTTTCAGCGCCATGAAGTTAAGCTTCTTGAACTCGTCGGCGTAGTTGAACGCCTTACCCATGGGATCGGACTGGGGCGAGTTCGCGCGGAGAATCCTTAGGTTCAGCTGCTTTGGCCACCAATCTCTGTTCGACCTCATTCCGACGTTCGTGGTCCCGTGCACTACCGGGCACTTGCCCGCGCTCTTGTCAATCGTTGCGTTCATAATTTCAGTCCCGCCTTAAAAACTTAATTCTGCCCGAATTCTCAGGTCGACCTTCGGCGGGCTGGTAACCGCCGAGCGCATTAGTGCCTTGCAGCGCAGTCAGGCACAGGATCCGTCATTACGATGGCAAGTTGCGGGCATCAGCAGCGCCGGCTATCGCTGAAAAAGCCCGAGGAGCTGCCGCGCGATGGCCTCGCCCAGATCTTCGACATTGCGCACCTTGACGGCGTGCGGATAGAGGCGCTGGACATCGTGATCGATACCGATGGCGACCAGCTGCGTGCGGCCGTCGCGCTCGATGTCGCGAATGACGGAGCGTAGGTGTCGTTCGAGGTATTCGGGATCGTTGGCCTGCCGGGTGGCCTCCTCCATGGGCTCGCCGTCGCAGATCACCATCAGGATGCGGCGTGACTCCGTCCGACGCCGCAGGCGCTCGTGCGCCCACAGCAGGGCCTCGCCGTCTACGTTATCCTTGAGCAGCTCCTCGTCGAGCATCGCACCAAGTCCGGTACGCGCGCGACGCCAGGGTTGCTCAGCACTCTTGTAGAGGATGTGACGCAGCTCGCTCAGGCGCCCCGGAGTCTCCGGCCGCCCCTCGCGGCACCAGCGCTCATACGCACGCCCGCCGTGCCAGGCACGTGTCGAATAGCCCAATACCTCGGTGCGTACCGAGCATCGCTCGAGGACGCGCCCAAGCAGCTCCACGCACAGGGCCGCCGTGGTAATGGACTCGCCGCGCATCGAGCCGGAGTTGTCAACGAGCATGGAAACGATCGTGCCCGGAAAGGGCACTTCCTGTTCGCGCTTGTAGACCAATGACTCAAGCGGCCGGGTCACGATGCGCGTAAGTCGCGCCCCATCCAGAAGGCCCTCCTCCTGATCGAAGTCCCAGAAACGCTTCTGCCGCGTCATTAGCTGACGCTGCAGACGATGGGCCCAGCGCATCGCGCTACCCAGGTGCCGCTCGACCAGCGTATCGAGTTCGTGGCGGCGACGCGCGAGCGTGGCCCCATCGAACAGCTGCGCGGGCGTTACGATCTCGTCGTAGGCACGTGTATAGACCCGATACTGTGCACGCTGAAGCGTTGCTGCAGATGCGTCCTTGGGCGCGATCTCGCGTGCGCTGCGCGCTTCAGCCACGGAACCCTTCACATCGTCCGCGACCACCTCGGGATCGCGACCCGCCGAGAGCACTCCCGGCTGGGGCTGGCCGTCGTCCTCGGCGTGCCGCCCGGCGCTGTCGGGGTGCGCATGCCCCGCCTCGGTCCCAAATACTGCCTGGATGACACGCAGGCACTGACGGGCAAAGGCCGTTTGATCGCCGAGCATTCCGGCGAGGGCCTCGGTTTCCGCCGCCTCCCGCGCCGACATCCAGCGGCGCCAATCTGTAGCGAGTGCGGTGCGAGCCACGTCGGGGAGCGGCGCTCCCAGCGCGGCACGCGCCAGCAGCGCAAAGGTCTCGGTCCAGCCCACCTGCATGCGCGCCGTAGCCTCCGGTCGCGCCCGCGACCAGCGCTCCTGCAACGCGTTCTCGAGGTTGAGGCGTAGGCCCGGATACAGCCGTGCACCCAGCGTCTCGGCTCGCATCTGCTCCAGCAGTGAAAAGAGCTGCGCCGCCTCCCGGCCAGTCGGACATAGACGCGCATGCAGTAGCGGATCGCTGAAGCGCGCGCGTACCGCCCGGGCGTCGATGCTACCGCGCCAGCGATCGCGTACGGTGCGATCGTAGGCCGCGGCCGGCGCCACCATGTCCGCGGGCACGTACGGTGTCGCTACGGCGCGAGGATGCATGCGACCGTCCCCGGACGCAGCCAACGCCCGCAGCACCACACGTGCAGTGCGCCCCGAGCCCGGGCCAGCGGGCTCCCCGAGACCCGGCGAGCGTACCGGTTTCATGCGGGACCGACGGCGCCGTCACCGAGCTCATGCACCTCGCTGCCAAAGCAGCGCTGATACAGCTCGGCCACGGCGTCGCGTTCGGCTTCGTCGCAGCGGTTGAGGAAGCTCAATCTGAAGCTCAGGGCCACATCCCCGAATATCCGCAGGTTCTCAGCCCAGCTGATGACCGTACGGGGTGACATGACGGTGGAGACCTCCCCGGCCATGAAGGCTTCGCGGCTGAGCGCAGCGACGTTGACCATGCGGGCCACGAGCTCGCGCCCGGACTCAGTGTCGTAGGCCGGCACGTGTGCGAGCACGATCTGCTGCTCGACCTTCGCGGGCAGGTAGTTGAGCGTCGCCACGATCTGCCAGCGATCCAACTGCCCCTGATTAAGGGTCTGCGTACCCTGGTACAGACCGGTCGCATCCCCGAGGCCGATGGTGTTGGCTGTCGCCAGCAGCCGAAACGCCGCATGCGGCTTCAGCACGCGGTTCTGCTCCAGCAGGGCTAATCGGCCCTCACTCTCGAGTACCCTCTGCAGCACCAGCATCACGTCCGGGCGGCCCGCGTCGTATTCGTCGAGCACCAGCGCCACGGCACGCTGCAGGGCCCAGGGTAGAATGCCCTCGCGGAACTCCGTCACCTGCATTCCATCGCGTACCGTGATGGCGTCGCGGCCGAGCAGGTCGATGCGGCTGATGTGCGCGTCCAGGTTGATGCGCACACACGGCCAGTTCAGGCGCGCAGCGACCTGCTCGACGTGCGTGCTCTTGCCCGTGCCGTGATACCCCTGGACGAGGACGCGGCGGTTGTGCGCAAAGCCAGCGAGAATTGCCAGCGTGGTGTCCGGATCGAACCGATAGGCGGGGTCGCGTTCCGGAACATATTGGTTGGCGCTGGCGAACGCGGGGCATTGCATCGTCGAATCGATGCCAAACGTTTCGCGCACCGACACGACTCGATCCGGCAGGCCCTGCAGCAACTGGGCATCCATTGAAGCGGCGTCGAGCGATCGCGGTCAGGCGGGTCTGAGCGGAAACCGTGCCATCGCAGCATCCGCCCTGACATGCCTGCTCCGGAAGCTCACTCTCGCGGGTGTCGATCGACGAGGAGGATGCAACAATCTTTTGAGTCCACCAAACTGCCTGCAGGAATCTTCCATGCTCCGCCCCCGTCGCGTCAAGGTACGCCCGCGGCCGCGGCCCCGGATTGGAGATACGGGCATTACGAGCAAAGAAAGCCTCCCCGTTCCCGGAATTGCCGACCCGCGTAAACGGCATCGGCCCCCAAAGCCTCCTCCAGCCTCAGTAGCTGGTTGTACTTGGCGACACGCTCGCCTCGTACCGGGGCTCCGGCCTTGATCTGACCCGCGCCGCTTGCGACAGCCAGATCCGCAATGAAGTCGTCGGTCGTCTCCCCCGCGCGATGACTGATGATGACGCCGTACTGTCCGCGCACCGCCACCGATATGGCTTCCAGTGTTTCGGAAACCGTGCCGATCTGATTGAGCTTTATCAGTATGGCATTGGCAACGCCGCCAGCGATGCCATTACGCAACAGCGATGCGTTCGTGACGAACAGGTCATCGCCGACCAGTTGGACGCTCTTTCCGAGCGCCGCCGTGAGTGCGCGCCAACCCTCGGTATCGTCCTCGGCGAGTCCGTCTTCGATCGACCAAATTGGAAACTGCCTGACCCAACTGGCATAAAATTCGATCATCCGGTCAGTCGTGCGCCGACGACGCATGGACTTGCGAAAGATATAGGTGGATCCGTCCGACAGTTCGCCCGCGGCTGCGTCAACGGCGATGACGATGTCTTTGCCGGCGCTGAAGCCGGCATGCTCTATGGCACGCAGCAAGAGATCCAGCGGCTCGGTGTGCGCGTCCAGGTCCGGAGCAAAACCACCCTCGTCGCCAACGGACGTCGCCCTGCCAGTGCGCCTCAATAGCGCTCGCAGTGCATAGTACGTTTCGACGCCCATACGCAACGCTTCGGAAAAACTGGGAGCCCCGACAGGCGCGATCATGAATTCCTGGAAGTCTACATTATTACCGGCGTGGACTCCGCCGTTGAGAACGTTGAACATCGGAACGGGAATCCGCCACTGATCCGGTGGCGCCAGATACTCGTGGAGCATCCCACCCGCAGCCAGCGCCCGCGTTGCAGCCATCGATACGGCCAGCATGGCGTTAGCACCCAGGTAAGTCCGTCGTGCCGTACCGTCCAGTTCCAGAAGGCGACGGTCGACGGCAGCAGTCGTTTCAAAGTCGCTACCGAGCAAAGCGGGTGCGACAATCTCCCGGACGAGCGCGACAGCCTGACGCACCCCAGCACCACCATAGCGGTTCTGATCGTTATCCCTTAGTTCCGTCGCTTCGCGCTTTCCCCGCGATCCTCCTGAGGGCGCCGCAGCCCGACCGCGGGCGCCACTATCCAGTCGAATGTCCACCTCAATGGTGGGTACGCCGCGAGAATCGAGAATCTCCCGCGCCGCCAACTCAACGATTGCCGGCATTTCACCCTCCCACGGTTCATCATGTCTCATCGGGTGACAAACGTACGGGCTCCGGCCAGAAGCGCCAGGGCTCTCTGTGCTGCCCGATTTTCGTCCTGGGTAGTGAGGCCGCTGCGCGTGCCGTCGCGCTTGACCACGTAGCGCTGCATGTCCTCCGCCAGCCGCTCGAGAGCCACTGCATGATCAACGATCGCGGCAGCCATGGTTTGTTCGCCCAATCGGGCGACCATCTGTCGAAGATGCGGAAGGCAGACCGCATGATTTTCGAGCACCGCTGAAGGTCTCTCCATGGTCTGCCACTGATCGATCATCCGGGTCTCCACTTCCTCCTGAAGATCACACAGCCTGCAGCTCGTCCGGGCCGTCGCGAGATCGGCAGGCTCGCTGCGCAACCGCTGCACCCAACGTGTCAGCAGCGGGGTGAGTGCCACACAGATGTCACGCTCCGCCGCCAATGATGCATATAGACGCAGATGTGGACCACACAGCCCACCCGTCTGCGCCAGGCTCCTCGAGGCTTCGGGGAAGGTCGCCAACTCGTACTGGTACTGGGCCAGGAATTCGAACAATCCCCGATGAGCAGCGGTACATAACTCGCACGTATTCCAGGTCGAGCGCGGGCCCTGCGTATCGGCAGTCAACTCCGGCGTCGCATTACCACTGAACGCGTGCTTCGCGCCGTGCAGCCACGCCACGCGTTTCTGAAGTGCGTTGCGCTTCGTTGACTCCTTCAAGACCGCCAGCACGCGCGTGACCCGCTCGCAAGCACTGCGAATGAACTCGCTCCCCCTTTCCTCCAGCAGAAAGCGTGTCAATTCGCGCTCGAAGTCTGCCAGACCACTCGCCTCGAGAGCCCGGCTGTCGCCTTGCATCTTGGCCCGAAGCCCTTCCAGGGCGGACAGCGAAAAGAGGCGGGGCAGCTGCCCAGCCCAAATCCCACGCAGTCGGCCGGCCACATAAGCACAAACGTCTTGCCGCTGGTCTGCAGATATGGTGTCCTGCTTATTGAGCACGAAGAAGAGTCGAAGGCCGGTTCGGCCGAGCAACTGCAATACGCGCACTTCATCATCGGAGAGAGGTCCATCGTAGCCAGATACCATGACGAGGGCGTCAGCCTCGGGAAGAAATGCCTCTGTCGTACGTGTATTCCGGGTGATCGCGGAACCCAGCCCGGGCGAGTCCACGAAAAAGAAGCCGCGTCGCAGAATCTCGGCCGTCAAACCCACCCTCGCGACCTGCACCTCCCGCTGGTTGCCAGGATTACCACGCTCCGTCGTGTATTCCGCCAGATTCTGCATCGGTACTTCGAAGCCGAGACGGTTGCCCTGGAACTCCACGTGCAGCGCTTCCGGATTGGCGTATTCCACACTCGTGATCACCGAGGTGACCGGTAGCACCCCGGTCGGCAGCCGATCCATGCCCAGAACCGCGTTCATGAGCGAGCTCTTGCCACGGCTGAAGCGACCCACCACCAGGAGGTTGAAACGGTCCTCGGCGAGCCTGGCGAATACCTCCTGTGCCCGTCCGAGAACCGGCTCCCGGTCATCGTCCGCGAGAGCAATCGCTCCTCGGAGGATTTCCGCGAGTTCGAATTTCGCTGCCTCGTAGTCCTTCGGTGTCATGGATTGGCGCCCTCGATCCCAACTGCAACGTTCAGGCCGTCCTGGCCTGCGGTGTTGTTGGAAAAGCGCTCCGGGGCAATCGCCCCGACGAACGCGTGGCGCACGAGGAGAAGTCTTGGCACGCTGATTCACCCGTCGCGCGACGGGTACCCCACCGCGCGTCCATTGCAAACGCACAGTAGGAGTCATCAGCTCGTTAGCAGTTCAAGGCGAGGGGGACTCCATCCCCAGCGAGGAGCCTAAGCGAGCAGGTGAACGCCGTCAACAAGCGCCCAGGGAAGAAACCCGCAGCCCTGGAGGTCGCGCTTCTCTCGGAGCGGAGCCATTGACGCGGCACCGTCGCTCCATTAGCCTGCCTCGGTACTCGGGGATGGAGTCCCCCTCGAAACCGCCTGGCTGATGACTCCTGCTGTTTTGTTGTGCGCACGGCGCACACGGTAGGAGCATCATGTACGACCGCCATCGGTCCGCAAACCCGACGCTATCGCTGCATTCGGCGAACGCCGCTGCCACCCAGCGGCAGCGTCCGGACCGCACCGCCGAGCTGGCACGGTGTCTGGAAGAGACAGCGCTGTTACCTGGCGTCGATGCCGAGACCTGCCGGTGGCTGCACCGTAAGCTCAAGGACGCCGCGTTCAATCTCGTCGTCGCCGGCCAGTTCAAGCGCGGCAAGAGCAGCCTCGTCAACGCATTGCTCGGCGAAGCCCTGTTACCCGTCGGGGTCGTACCGCTGACCTCGGTCGTGACGGTCATTCAATTCGGCCCCACGCCTTCGGCCAGCGTCGAGTTGCGCGACGGAAAGCGCCATGACATCCCTCTGGAGTCGTTGGCGGACTATGTCACCGAGCGTGGTAATCCACACAACAGCAAGGACGTCCAGCAGGTTCTGGTACGCTACCCGAGTCGATGGCTCGCAGATGGTGTGCGGCTGATCGATACGCCGGGCATCGACTCCGTGTACGAGCACAATACGGGAGTCACGCGCGCCTTTCTGCCACAGGCCGACGCCGTCATTTTCGTCGCCTCCGTCGATCAGCCGCTCAGTCAGGCGGAACTGACGTTTCTGGGCGGCATCCGCGAGCACGCCAGCAAGATATTCTTCCTGCTCAATAAGATCGACTACTTGAGTCCGGCGGAGCTCGCCGAATCGATCATCTTCTGTACCCAGGTGGTGCACGAGGTCCTGGGTGCTGTCCCGGTCTTTCCGGTTTCCGCGCGACGAGCCTTTGAACGACAGCGCCAGAGCGCTGGTGAGGGCGTCGATGACGGATTAGGGCAGTTCGAGCGCGCGCTACAGGCCTTCATGCTGACCGACCGAAACACCGTCTGGCGGCGCTCGGCCGCAACGACTCTGCTACGACTGCTCTCCCAGGCCCGATTCATCCTCGAGCTCGAGCGCAGTGCCCTGAATACGCCCCTGGAGCAGTTGGAATCGAGCCTGCGGACCCTGTCGCTCAAGAAGCAAGAGACGCTGCGGGCCCAATCAGAGCATTACGTATTGCTGCAGGCACATACCGAGACACTACTGAGGAACCAGATTGAGCCCTCGCTCGAGCGCTTCCGACAGGAACAGCATCTGCGCCTGGCGCAAGCCATGGACTCGTGGTTTGAGGAGCTTCGGGCCCTATCGTCGACAGGCATACAGCAGGCTCTGGAGGGGCGGCTGCTCGCGGAGATACGCGCCACATACGACAGCTGGATGGCGAGGGAAGAGCCGGAGATCTCCCGTGCCTTCGACGACCTATGCGGTCGATTCTGGACGCAGATGCAGCAGAGTATCGACGAGCTGCTGCGCCACTGCGGCGACCTGTTTGGCATTCCACTGCAGGCGATCGCGACGGGCTCCGTGTGGCGCAGTGAATCCGGCTTCAGCTATAAATTCTGGAGCGAGCCGGCCAGTCTGCGGATCCTGACCAGCTCAACGGTGCGCGTACTGCCCGGATTCCTCGGTGGCCCCATGATCCTGCGGCGTCTGAAGTCGTACGCGCGCGAGCTGATCGACGTACATGCCGGCCGAATGCGCTCGGACATCGAGGATCGATTGCGCCGCAGTGTCGACGACTTTCGTGCACGCCTGCTGGCGAGCTCGCGGTCGGCGCTCGAGCGCATCGAGGCAGCCATCACCAGCGGGGTCGCCCGCCATGCGGCCGGTCAGACCGATCGGGTCGAGCGCGACGCAACCATTCAAGCGGCCATCGAACGAATCGCGGACATCGAAGCGCGAGTGCGAGCACAGTGGCAATGACTCCTGAAGTTACTCATGACTCAATGGAAACGCCGGCAGTCGCAGCGCAGCGCCTGGTTGCCAGCCTGCAGGACCTGCGTGCCGGGCCACTCGTGCTTCAGGAAGTCATCGCCCTCGGTGCGGCTGCGGTTCCTGCCCTGGAAGACTTTCTGCGCGGCCCTTCACAGTCGCTGTACCATTCCCGCGCACTGGCGGCGGATGCACTTGCGGCGATCGGCAACGACGAGTCGGTAGCCGCCCTCGTGCGGGCGCTGCGCGATTGCATCGCCCGTCACCCCGACCCCATGGCGCTGGAAGCCGAGAGCGTCGTGATCAGCCGAATCGCAGAGCACTTGGGCAAATATCGACGAACCGAGGTCATCGACGCCCTGCTCGAGGCGCTGCAGACGCGGCCCTATTCCGGCTGCGCGCGTGCGCTCGCGGAAATAGGGGATGGACGAGCCATCCCGTTGCTCGTGGATTGCCTGCACGATGACGCCGCCCGCAGCACGGCGATGGAGGGCTTACGCCGATTCGGAGCGGCAGCGATTGCGCGTCTGCGGGCGGCGCTGGCGATGCCGCATTACGTTCACGGGATTGAATCACCATCCCGGATCGACGGGCGCACGGCTGCGGCGAGGCTCCTGGCAGAGCTGGGCGACAGAGCTTCGCTGACGCGTGCGCTCGACGATCGACAGCGGGCGGTGCGCCTGGCGGCGGCGCTGGGCCTCGCGGGCTGCACGGGTAGCCACACGAGAATGCCCGAGCAGGCGATGCAGACATTGCTGCAGGGATTGGACGATCCCGATTGGGCACGCGCGGACACCATCATGCAGGCACTCACACCCCACGGACCCTCCCTGGCGGGTCGACTCGAGCTGATCATGGCGGATGGCAGATGGGACGACGCAACCCGGAGGCGACGGCGGCAGGCAGCCGTACTTGCCGGACGCCTTGGTCTGAGCGCCGCAGCCCCGCGACTCGCGAGGCTGTCGGGCGCCGGCGACCCAGCCCTGCGTCTTGCTGCGATCAATGCGCTGGCTCAACTGCCCGCGGCGAGCGCCAGCCAGTTGGCTTGCTTCCTGACCGACCCGGAGCCCGTCGTGGCACGACGCGCATTAGAGGCACTGCAGTACCGCGGCGCGCTCGGTGCGCGCAATCTCGCCCAGTGGCTCAGCTACGCGTTGTCCGGTCCCACGCCGTGGAAGCGATGGCGGCAGCTATGGCGGCTGCTGGCGGCGGCCGGCAAGGCCCGCCGGCAAAAGTCTGGTGTAGTCAGATCATGACGGTGACGCCGAGGCAATCGCCGAATCAGTCAGCGACCGCCACCGCCGCAACCGATTCAGATCGACCCGCAGGACGCTTGCAGCCTGCTCGCCCGGGGCCGCCGATTCGCCAATTCTTTCGGCGCCCTCGCGCGCCGCCACCGCCTCGTCGAATCGCAGTGACAGCTCGTGCACGTATTGGCTGGCCCAATATCGCAGTGCAAACCCGTGCACCAGCAGTTGCCGCTCGATGCTGGCGCGGACCGTTGCTCCGAAGCGTTGCCGCGCCTGGGCGTGCAGCAACGGACGCCAGGTGCCGAGCCCGCGCGGACGCAAATAGTGCAACGAAAGCGACAGCGCCCGCGTATCGAATACCGGGCATCCGCGGGGAGAAGGCAGCTCGACAGTGCTCGGCGCACTGCCGTCCGATTCGATCAGTACCTGCCGCAATTCCTCGCGCAGCTGCTTGAGGCGTCCTGCGACCCCCTCGGCGAGGAACTCCACCGAGCCTGCGATTGCCGCCAGCACCTGCTGATCCGCGCCAGCGGCATCGTTCGACATCCAGGCACGCAGCAGCGCGTCGGCTGCGGCATCGATGATTCGATCGGCCAGGGGCCCTGTCTGCAGGTCCATCGACAGCAGCTCCGAGCGCACTCGCTCGAGCTCGGCACGTGCCTGTGAGGCGCGCGCGTATACGGCCGTGGTCGGCCCCGGCTGCCCACCGCGCCGTTGTACCGTACCGGCACCCGACGCCAGCTGTGCCTCCAGAAGCGTGATGACCAGCTCTCGTAACACTGCGGTCTTGCGTCGCAGTGCCGCGGCCGCCTGCTCACGCCGCGCAGCCAAGCGCGGCACCAATTCGAGATCGAACCACCTCTGAATCAGCGCCGTATGGGGCGGCACGATGCTGATCGGCAGGACCCCGAGTGTGACGTGCAGACGCTCGCGCAGCTGCTCGCTCACGTAGGCCAGGGCTTGTGCAAGCTCCGTGCTCCCCAGGCGGTCCGCTTTGCTCAGTGTGATCACGACATCGCTACCGCTATCGAGTAGCGCACGCGCGACGTCCAGGTCCTCTCGGTTGAGCGCGGCTCCGGCCTCGATCAGCAACACCCCCAGATCACAGCGCGGCAGATAGTCGAGGGTCTGCGCCGCGCCTGTCTCCGCCAGCGATCCCAGCCCCGGCGTATCCACCAGACACACGCCCTCCAGGAGCCGAGCTGCCGGTAGCCGGATCTCGATATCCAGCACCCGCCGATGGTTGGCTGCGTTGCCTGCTTCCGAGACATACGTCGACAGCTCACTCAAAGGAACCTCGGTCGTCGCCGTCGAGGCCATCGTCACGCGCACCTGCGCCGCGGGGCCGTGCAGAATCCTGGTGGGTACCGCGGTTATCGGAGTGACGCCGGTCGGCAGCAGCGACTGCTCGAGCCACCAATTGAGCAGCGAGGACTTGCCGGCATTGACGCGCCCGAAGACCGCAATCTCCAGCCGGGGCGCCGCTGCACGCTGCACGAGCTGCTCCAGGGTCACCCGCAGCTCGACCAATCCGTGTGCCGTGATGATGCGCTCGAGCTCGCGCAACAACCCGACCTCATCACGCGTGCCATCCAATTGCGCCAGACGCGCCGCCAATTCCCCGCCCTCGCCGCGCTCCAGGTAATCGCCCATCCGGCGCAGCAACGCCCTCAGCTCCGCCACCAGGCGCTCGAGTGCTTCCACGGGTTCGGGCTCGAGACTGCCGTAGCCCTGCAGGTAGCGCGGCAGCAGCTCCGTCGTCGCTTTCTGTGCGAAACTCAGCGCCACCCGAAAGGACCACAGGGCACTGACAGCCTCGTTCGCGTCGCGCAGTGCCTGTACGCGAATGAATCGACGCACGAGAAAGCGCAGCTGGTCCACGTAATCGGCCAACACCCGCCGCTGAGATGCCGTTGCGTCCGGCCGATGAGAGCTGAAAAGCCGGCCATCCTCCGTCGGTGATAGATCGGCCAGCGCCTGGACGAACAGTTGGTCCAGCGCGCGCAGGCGGTTTATCAGAACTCGCTCGTGGTTCTCGTGGAACATACCTATGCGTCGCCCTTAGAGCGCCGCCCGAGCCCCATTGCAGCCCGATCGGACCCCTGCGGGGCTCCTATGCGGTTCGTCGGGCAGCACCTGCGGCGGCCGCCTCGCTGTCCGCCCCGAAGATCCGCCGGTACAGGTCCTCCCCATAGCTGGTCGGCGAGGGCTCACCGGGTAGTACACGGAAAGTGCGTTGCCCATCAGACAGACGCTCGGCTCGCAGGAACAGTACCGATCCGGAGCCACTTCGAGAGAAGCCCTCAGCCAGGTCATACAAATGCGTCACGTACAGCACGCGGACCCCTGATTCCAGCAGGGCGCCGACGATCTCGCGGGCGATCTCGGAGCCCTCGCGCTCGTTGGTCGAAGCGAACGACTCGTTCAGCAGCAGCAGGCAGCCCCTCTGCAGGCAATCAACGATGGCACTCATGCGTCCGAGCTCCTCATCGAACTTGCCCTGGCGCAGCTTCGGATCCTCCTCGCGTTTGAAATGCGTAAACAGGCCGCGACACACCGAGGCACGCAGCGACTGCGCGGCGACGAACATGCCCGCCTGCATCATCAGCTGTGCCTGACCGAGGGCTCGCAGCAGGGTCGATTTGCCGCCCCGGTTGGCACCCGTGATCAGGACCAGCCCCTTGCCGTCCGCCTCCACCCGGTTGCCGACGAGAGCTGCGGTCATCTGCAGACTCAGCGCTACGTCGTACACACCTTCGGCCGACAGCGCGGCCTCGGTGGGCAGCGGCGTGCGCACCACCGGCAGCGGCACGCAAATCGCGGCGTGCCATTGCATGAGCCGCGCGTGCAGGTTCAGGCAACCGAGGTAGAAGGCGAGCTCCGTGCGCAGCTGCGTGAAAAACCCGAGCAGGTGATCGGTCGAGCGTCCGAGCGCCGCCGCCACCGCGCTGATTCCCTGGCCACGCAGCTCCGAGAGTGCACGCAATCCCGCCTCGTCGCGCTCGGCAACCTCGTAAGCGTAGCTGGAGGGCTCATTGCCCAGGTAGCGCTCGCGCACGCCCTGCAACCACTCCGCCCATCCACCGGAGCCCGCGGGAGGCTCGCATAGCACGTAGTCCTGTCCGCGGTTCCCGCTTCCCAACTGCGCACGGATCAGCAAGCCATCGCGAAATGCCAGCCGTTGCACATGTCCGTCGATCTCATGCAGGTACTCATCCCTCAGCTCGCCGGTCAGGCTCGCAAGCAGCCGCCGCCAACCCTCGGATTGAAAGCGATCCCGCTGCGCAAGTGCCAACTGCCGAAGCGCAGCGAGCAGACTCGACAATTGCCTCAGGGTCTCGATCGACCGGGACAGCACGCCCTCCGGATAGCGCGACAGCAGCCACCCCCAGGCCTTCTTCTCCCGCTCGATGGCCTCGATCGCGAGCGCATAGAGCTCGCGCACCGCCGCCTGATTGTGCAGGCAGTCATCCAGAATCTGCTGCCGGTAGGTGATCGCCGCCGGGTCCTCGAGGCTTCCAAGCACCACGCGTCTCGCCACTTCGGACAGGAATGCGTCGCCCCCCGCCATCGCCCCAAACAGGGGTTGCAGCTGCAGGTCCTGCGCGACCTCCTCGGCCTGCGGCGGCAGCGCTGCCTGCGCATCGAAATCCCTGTCACGATACAGAAGCCACACCTTCACTTGCCGATTCGCTCCAGGATGGCGTGCCGAGTGAGGCGGTATTTGCGCGCGATGGCCAGCGCATACGCGCGACCGTCGGCAGGCCGCTTCACGATCCTGAAGGTGCGCCTGGCCGGGTCCTCCGCATCCACGCAACTCACCATGCTCGCAGTGCCGGGCAGTTGCGTGAGTTCTTCCAGGAAGGTCACGTAGATACACAGCATGTCCCGGTGCACTATCCGGGTGATGACGCGTCGCCCCAGCGCCAGGGCATCCACCAGCGTAGTGGCACCAAATGTTTCGTTCATGACCAGTACGCTGCGACCAGTAGCCTGCCCGAGGATCTCGTGCAGCCGCAGCAACTCCTCCTCGAGTTTGCCACTGAGGTTCTCGAGTCGCTCCTGACGCTCGAACAGCGTGAAGATCGCGTCGACCAGGAGCAATCTTGCGGCGCTACCTGGCACGGGGCATCCCAGCGCCGCCAGATAATGCATTTGGCCCAATGTGCGCGCGAACGTAGTCTTACCCCCCTGGTTCGGGCCCGACACGATCACCACCCGCTCGGGATCGTGCAGCTCGAAGTCGTTGGCAACGACGCGCTGCCGATCCGCGAGCAGCCGCGGGGCCAGGGCGATATCGAATATTCCCCGTCCGAAAACCTCCTTCGAGCTGCCGGAGATTTCCGGAAAGCAGAAGGACAGACCCTGCGCCTGCAACTCCCGTACACGATCCAGATAGGCCAGATAAAACTGGACCTCCCGGTCGAAGCGCAGTACGGTGCTATCGAGGAATTGCGCGTACGTTTCGCAAAAGGCAGCAAGCCGGCCGAACACCCCTGGGAACAGGAGTGCAACGCGGTCGAGGATCGCCGTCTCGACGTGATTCATTTCATCCAGGGATGGAAACTCGAACCGGTAGTCCTTCGCCGCCCCCTGCTCCTCGGCGAACTTCTCGAAGGTACGCAGAACGGCCTGCGCGTAGTCGGCCTCTCCCTCGTAACGACTGACACGGATACGAGTCCCATCGATCTGCAGCTTGTAGCGCAGCGTCGCAAGCTGCTGCAGCAGAGCCTCGCCCTCCCCTGTCACCGCCGTAAACGGCGTTGATCCCACGTACGCCTGCAGATACACGCACACCGCCTGCAGACGGTCAGAACGCGGGGCCGTCCGTGGCAGCTCCTGTGCGAACCATCGAACGGCCCTGCAGTACGTGGTCGCCGCCTCGAGGAACCAGCGCTGCCGCTGCCTCTCATGATGCAGCCTGCCCGCCAGCTCGAGCTGCCTGCGCACCTGCAACATGTACCGTGCGAAGTTGCATGTGCCGTCGTGTACGCCATGATCCTGCAGATCACGGAACACGGCATGGCGTTGCCGGACGGCCTCGCAGTCCTGCAACGCCATGTGAAAGAAGCTCCTCAGATCGTATGCCTCCCGGCCCTCGATGACCCAGTCGACGACCTCATCGAGATGCAGATCGGCAAAACACGCGGGCGCTGGCGCGACCGGCCGATCGACAGGCGAGTCGAACAGGAGGCTTACGGCGCTCATCTGCGACGAAGACGCGGGCCCTGGGTCTGCCGCAAGGCGATCTCGGTATCGGTACACAAGGCGCCGAGGTGAAAGCGGGCGTCGGCCCAGTACTCCGGCAGCTGCATGCGTCGTGCACATTCGACGATCCACCCGACCCTGCCGCGCGCGGCGCAGACCAGTGCCGTCAGCGCGGTTGCATCGAGATGCCCGCACAGCCGCTCCTGATCAATGATCGCGGCGCCCTTCGCCCCCGGAGTGGCCTGGTGGTGAACACTGTAAAGGCGCAACAGCAAGCGACGCAGCTGCGCGTTGGGCATCGGCGGCATACGCGCGCAGAGCGCGTGTCTCCTCCAGCCGAGGAGTCGCTCTCGCTCGAATTCCGCGTCCACATCGACGCAGCACAGAACCGCGACCAGGCCGCCACGCAGTTGCCGGAGAAAACC
>JASHSK010000026.1 GCA_030038755.1 Gammaproteobacteria bacterium | reverse complement strand
CGCTCAGGCGTACGCCGCCCTCGCGCGCGGCGCGCTGCACGGCGAGCGTCAGGTCCTCGCTGACCATCTGATCCTTGTCGCGCACGATGCGTGCGACCTCCGGGTCGCGCGCAGCCTCGGTGGTCAGCTCGAGCATCAGCGTCGCGTTCATGCTCGGATCATCGCGACGCCGCCAGCGCTCGACCATCTTCAGTGCCTCGACGCAGAAGTCGTCGCGGGTGTTCAGGCGCTGCATCGCGGGACAACCGTCCGTCTCCAGATGCCGCTCGACGATCGCGCGCACGATCTCGGTCTTGGCGCTGAAGTAGCGGTAAATCAGCCCCGGACTCATCCCGGCGGTGGCGGCGATGTTCGCCATGCTGGCGGCATGAAAGCCGCGCTCGATGAAACAGCGCTCGGCGGCATCGAGGATGCGCGTACGCTGCTGCGCGGCGCGATTCGCCGCCGCGGGTGCGGGCCGGCGGCTCGCAGACCGCGCCAGGCCGGTCATCGATGCGCCCGTGGTCCCGCTCGTCGCTCCCCCCGTGCCATCGGCCGGCGCCTCGGGCGCATCGCGCACGTCGGGCGTATCCGCCCCCGCGCCCCTCATCGCCCCACCGGCCCTCGACATCCCGCTCATCGGCTTCTCTCCAGCCAACCGCCGCCGAGGGCCTTGTACAGCGTGACGCGGTTGTCCTGCTGCGAAAGCTCGGTGGCGATCAACGTCTGTTGCGCGGAGTAATAACTTCTCTGTGAGTCGAGCACGTCCAGGTAGCTGTCCCGACCGGCCTTGTAGAGCTGTTGCGAGAGGTCGTAGGCGCGCCCGGTGGCGCGCACCAGCGCCTCCTGCGCCTCGCGCTGGCGCTCGAGCGTATCCGTGAGCGCGAGCGCATCGGCGACCTCGCGGAAGGCCGTCTGAATGGCCTTCTCGTACTGCGCGACGGCGATCTCGTGGGTCACCCTGGCCTCGGCCAGCCCACCGACCAGCTGTCCGCCGCGAAACAGCGGCAGGCTGACCTGCGGCGCGTACTCCCAGGTCCCGGTGCCCTTGCCGAACAGCTGCGTGAAATCGGCGCTGATGTTGCCGGCGTTTCCGGTGATGGAAATGGCCGGGAAGAAGGCAGCGCGCGCGGCGCCGATATCGGCGTTGTCGGCGCGCAGCTGATGCTCGGCCTCGAGCACGTCGGGCCGGCGCAGCAGCACCGTCGAAGGCAGCTCCGCGGGCAGCGCCGCGATGCCGAAGGTGCCGTCATCGAGCGCCGGGGGCAGCTCCGAGGTGTCCACCGGCGCACCCACCAGCAGCTGCAGTGCGTCGATGTCCTGAGAGATATTGCCCTCATAGCGCGCCACGTCCGAGCGCGCGCTCTCGACCGTGCTGTCGGCCTGCGCGACGTCCAGGCCCGAGACCTGGCCGGCGGCGTGCTCCTGGGCGGTGATGTCGTAGGAGGCCTGCTGGCTCTTGAGGGTGTCCTGTGCGAGCTTGAGCAGCTGCCGGTCGGACTGCAGCGTCAGATACGCCTGCGCGACCTCGGCGATCAGGCTCAGCTGGGCGCTGCGGCGGGCCTCGGTCTGCGCGAAGTACTGCTGCAGCGCTGCGTGGTTGAGGCTGCGGACCTGTCCGAACAGATCCAGCTCGAAGCTCGAGAGCGCCACGCCCGCCTGATAGAACCCCGCCGTGATCGGGAAGCCGAACTCTGCGGCCGGCAGTCGCTCCTTGGTGTAGCTGCCGGTCGCATTGATCTGCGGCAGGCTGTTGGATCGCTGCACGAGGTACTGGGCGCGCGCCTGCTGGATGTCGAGCACCGCCACCCTCAGGTCACGGTTGTTGGCGAGCGCCGTGGCGATGATCTGCCGCAGCTGCGGGTCGGCGAAGAAATCCCGCCAGCCGATATCCACTGCGCTGCGCGTGCCGCCGATGCGACCGGGATTCGCGGGCACCGGCAGCACGTTCAACCCCGCGGCGGGCGTGTTGGCCGGCGCCGGTGTCGCCGGCGTGCTCGGCGGAATCGGCCACTGCTGCGGTACCGGCAGCGCCGGCTCGCGATAGCGCGGCTCGAGCGTGCACGCGGCCAGCAGCACGGCGCCGGCGCAGGCGGCCAGCCGCAGCAGCGGACGTCCCAGGGACGCACGTCCCAGCCGCGGCCGTCCCATGTGCCGACGCTCCAGGCCCGGCCGCTCCAGGTGCCGCCGCCCCATGTGCGGATACGACCTCACGTCCCCACTCCCTGGGGGTCCGGCCCGTGCGGCCCACGAGGCTCATCCGGCTCGCCAGGCCCATGCACGCCCGGCAGCGGACGCGGACGGGGGGTGGGCGCGGCCGGCGCGGGGCTGCTCGCCGCGACGGCGCCTGCGGGGGCCTCGCGCAGGCTGTGGAAGACGCGCTGCACGACGACGAAGAACACCGGGATGAAGAAGATGCCCAGGAACGTGCCCGCGACCATGCCGCCGAACACCCCGGTGCCGATGGCGTGCTGCGCACCGGCGCCCGCGCCGGTGGCGATCGCCAGCGGGAACACTCCGAGCCCGAAGGCGATCGAGGTCATGAGGATCGGGCGCAGGCGATCGCGCACCGCGTGCAGCGTCGCCTCGATGACGCCCTGGCCGCTCTCGACGTACTTTTTCGCGAACTCGACGATCAGAATGGCGTTCTTGCAGGCGAGGCCGATGGTCGTGAGCATCGCCACCTGGAAGTAGATGTCGCGCTCCAGACCCCGCAGCGCGGTCGCGATCACCGCGCCCACGACCCCGAGCGGTACGGCCATGATGATGGCGGTGGGAATGGACCAGCTCTCGTAGAGCGCGGCCAGGCACAGAAACACCACCGCGAGCGACAGGCCGTAGAGCAGCGGCAGCTGCGCGCCGGCGGCCTGCTCCTGATAGGACTCGCCGGCCCAGTCGACCGAGTAACCGGCCGGCAGCCGGGCCACGAGCTTCACGATCTCGTTCATCGCGGTGCCCGAGCTCACCCCCGGCGCCGCGTCCCCGTTGATCTCGACCGCGGGATCCTCGTTGAAGCGCACCAGCTGCGGCGGCCCGTAGTCCCAGTGCGTGGTGACGAACGATGACAGCGACACCATGGAGCCCGCCGCGTTGCGCACGTACCAGTGCGAAAAGTCCCCCGGCTGCATGCGGTACGGGGCATCGCCCTGAATCATCACGTGCTTCACGTGGCCACGATCGATGAAGTCATCGATGTAGCGGCCGCCCCAGGCGAGCGACAGCGTATCGTTGATGGCCGCCACCGACACCCCGAGCGACGATGCCTTCTGCGCATCCACGTCGATGCGGAACTGCGGTGCATCCTCCTCGCCGTTGGGTCGCACGTCGGCGAGCAGCGGATCCTTGGAGGCCATGTACAGCAGCTGGTTGCGTGCGGCGATCAGCGCATCGTGACCGTGGCCGTTGTCGTCCTTCAGGTAGAAGTCGAACCCGGAGGTGTTGCCCAGCTGCGTGACCGCGGGCGGCGCGATGGCGAACACCATCGCGTCCTGCAGTCCGAACAGGGCCCGATTGGCCCGCATCTGGATCGCCTGTGCGGACAGCGACGGCTTGTTGCGCTCGCTCCAATCCTTCAGCAGCACGAAGCCCATGCCGGAGTTCGGGCCCTGGCCAGCATAGCTGAAGCCCGAGATCGTGAAGATCGATCTCACCGCGGCCTGCTCGTGCTCGAGGAAGTACTCGCGCACCTTGCGCAGCGCCTGCTGGGTGCGCGACTGACTGGCGTTCACCGGCGCCTGCACCAGCAGGAACATCACGCCCTGGTCCTCGTCGGGCAGGTAGGCCGTGGGCAGGCGGAAGAACAGCAGCCCCATCAGCGAGGCGAGCCCCGCGTAGATGATGAGGTAGCGCACCGGCCGGCGTACCATGCGCGCGACCACGCCCTGGTAGCGCACATTGCTGCTGTCGAACACGCGGTTGAACCAGCCGAAGAAGCCGCGGTGCCCGTGGTGCTCGCCCTTGGGCACCGGCTTGAGCAGCGTCGCGCACAACGCGGGGCTCACGATGATCGCCACGATGACCGACAGGATCATGGCCGCCACGATGGCCACCGAGAACTGCCGATAGATGACGCCGGTGGAGCCGTTCAGAAAGGCCATGGGGATGAACACCGCGGACAGCACCGTGGCGATGCCGATCAGCGCGCCGGTGATCTGGTCCATGGAACGGCGCGTCGCCTCGCGCGGCGACAGCCCCTCGTCGGTCATGAGGCGCTCGACGTTCTCGACCACGACGATGGCGTCATCGACCAGCAGACCGATGGCGAGCACCACCGCGAACATGGTCAGCATGTTGATCGAGTAGCCGGCCAGGGACAGCACCCCGAACGTGCCGAGCAGCACCACCGGCACGGCGATCGATGGAATGAGCGTCGCGCGAATGTTCTGCAGGAACACGAACATCACCAGGAACACCAGCGCGATGGCCTCCACCAGCGTCACGATGACGTCGCGGATCGATTTGCGCACGAACGGCGTGGTGTCGTACGGGTAGACGACCTTCAGTCCGGGCGGGAAGGTCGGCTCCAGGGCCGCGACCGCGGCCTTGACGCTGCGCACCGTGTCCAGTGCGTTGGCACCGGCCGCGAGGGTGACCGCGACGCCCGAGGCGGGATGGCCGTTGTACAGCACGCTGAAGCTGTAGTCGGCCTGTCCGAGCTCCACGCGCGCCACATCGCCGAGCTTGAGCGTCGAGCCGTCGGTATTGCTGCGCAGGACGATGTCGCGGAACTGCTCGGGCGTCTGCAGCCGTCCCTGCGAGGTCACCGTCACGTTGATCTGCTGGTCCGGCGGGGCCGGATCGGCGCCCAGCTGTCCGACCGAGACCTGGGCGTTCTGCGCCTGGATGGCCGCGACCACGTCATCGGGGGTCAGCCCATAGGTGTTGAGCCGGTCGGGATTGAGCCAGATCCGCATCGCATATTTGGAGCCGAACTCGTTGATCGAGCCCACGCCCGGCACGCGGCTGATGGGGTCCGCGACGTTGGTGGCGACGTAATCGCCGATGTCGGCGGCCGACAGGCTGTTGTCCGGAGAGGTGAAGCCGACCGCCATCACGAAGCTGTTGTTGGCCTTGTTGACGCTGATGCCCTGCTGCTGCACGACCTGCGGCAGCAGCGGCACGGCCTGCTGCAGGCGGTTCTGCACCTGCACCTGCGCGATGTCCGGGTTGGTGCCGCTCGCGAACGTCAGCGTGATGCTGGCGTTGCCCTTGTTATCGCTGGTGGAGGACATGTACAGCAGCCCGTCGAGCGAGGTCATGTTCTGCTCGATGATCTGCGTGACCGAGTCCTGCACGGTCTGCGCATCGGCGCCCGGATAGGAGGC
>JASHSK010000210.1 GCA_030038755.1 Gammaproteobacteria bacterium | reverse complement strand
CTGGAGGCGGTGCTGGAGCCGGGCAACCGACTGCGCCCCGGTCGGCCTCTGGTGTCCGAGGAAGTCGCCGAGGCGATCGTGCGATTCGTGGCGGGGGGAGCGGAGCTGGGCAATGCGGAGGTGGAGCCCTCGCTGCTCAGTCTGATCTGCCGCGAGCTCAACGAGCAGCGCCTCGCGCAGCATCGCTCCGAGATCTCGCAGGACCTGCTGGCCGGCTCGCACGAGACGATCCTGAGCAACTTCTACGAGCGCGCCCTCGCCGACCAGCCCGAGTCGGTGCGGCGGATCATCGAGGATGACCTGCTGACCGAGTCGGGGTTCCGCGAGAACTTGGCGGAGGAAAGCCTGCTGCGCCGGTTCCAGGCGGCGGGTGCCGCTCCGGATGCCCTCGCCAAGCTCGTCAACCGGCGACTCCTGAGGATCGAGGAACGTCTCGACGTGCGACGCGTGGAGCTCACGCACGATGTGCTGACCAGGGTGGTGAAGGCGAGCCGCGACGCGCGACACGAGCGCGAGGCGCGCGAGGCGACCGAGCGGGCGCTTGCCGCACAGCGTGAGCGGGAGAATGCCGCGCGTCGAGCGCTGCGGCGAGCCCGCGCCATCGCCTCGGGATGCATCTTGCTCGCCGCGGTAGCGGGGGCCCTGGCCATCCTCGCGTTCGTGAGCTTCAGACGGGCGAACCGGGCCGAGCAGCTCGCTCAGCGGACCCGGGCGATCTCCGAGCAGGCGCGAGTGCAGGCCGAGGGACTGCTCGACTTCCTGACCGATGACCTCGTGCGGGAGCTGGAAACCTTCGGGCGCTACCAGACTGTTGCGGAGCTCTCGCAGCAGGAGATCGACTACTTCCAGCACCTGCCCCCGCAGCTCCAGGACCCGCAAACCGTGCGCAGCGGCGCCGTCGCGCTGGTCGACCGTGCCGTGGCCCTCGGTGTCCTCGGGAATGTCAACGCCTCCGCAAAGGCCGCTGCCCAGGCGCTGGCATTGCTCCAGGCGCTGCGCCGCGCCGATGAATCCGAGGCGACCACGATTGCGCTGGGGCGCGCCTATGAAGTAGCGGGCCTGGCGCTCGTTGGACATGCCGACATGACAGGGGCTCAGGTTGACCTCGAACGAGCCGCCGATCTGCTCCGCCCGATCGCCCGGCAGGCAGGCGCATCGAACGACGCTCACATCGATTACCTCTATGCTCTGGCCTACCTGGGATATGCGGACGGCGGCCTAGGCCAGGCGCAGGCGGGAGTGCCGCTCGAGCGCGAGGCGCTGCGGGTGGGCAGAGCGCTCGGCGCTCCAGACCACACGGATGTGACCGTGGAGACCTACTACGCCACTGCAGGAGCGTATCTCGCAGGCCTGCTGGCCGACCTCGACCGCAACACGGAGGCGCTGCAAGCGGGTGAGGATGCCGTCGCCGCGGCCGATCAGGTCTTGGCGCAACGCCCGCAATTTGGGATCGCGCTGATCGGCAGGGTCGCCGCCGAGCGAAACCTCTCGAGGATCGCCAGCAACGAGCTGGAGCCGGTCCAAGCCCTGCGCTTCGCGACACAAGAGGAGCAGACCGCGCTCGCGCTCACACGGGTGGAGCCCGAAAACGGGTTTTACCAAATAGATCTCAGCCGGGCCGAGCACGATATCAGTGACTCGTTGTGGGCCATCGGCCGGATGCGCGAGGCAATCGCGTATGGCCGGAAGTCGATCACGGCTGGCGGTCAAGGGACCGACACGGGCGTGGGAGCAGAGGCCATTGACTTGGTGGACGAAACGATCGCGACGGGGTCTGAGCTGGCGCAGCTCGGTGACTCGGTCGGGGTTGCCGCGGCCGTCGAGGCCGCTCAGGCCTACCTGAGCCCTGACATACTCAACAAGCTCGGGCTCACCGGTAGTGATATGGCCGTACTCATCGATGCGCCGCGCACCTATGCGGCGATGGCGATCGCCTACGAGCGCAACGACTTTGCCGCGACGCGGCGCATCGTGCGCGACACCTTGGTACGACTGCGGGCCGCCGGGCCGCGTGGGCAGGTTGACACCCTGCTGAAGAATGTCGTGCTGCTGTATCTTGCGGATCTCGACGGTCGGGCCGCGTACGCTCTCGGAGACTTCGCCGCAGCCGCACAGGACGAGCGCACGGCGCTCACGGCCGCCAGGGCCGTTGCAGGCAATGACGTGAGCGATCAACGTGCAGTGGCGCAGATTGCCACGTGGCTCTCGATGGCGCTCGCGCGCGAGGGCAAGCGGGAGGAGGCGACCCGGACGATCGGCCCGGTCGTCACGATGTATCGGGCGCTCGCGAAGCGAAACCACGGCGACCAGTGGCTGCCGCTGGAACACGCCGAAGCCCTGTACGCGCAGTCGCTTGCCGACACCGACCAAGCGCAGCGCGCGGCGCTGCTGCGACAGGCGAGCCGGCTGCTCGATCATCTGATCCCCGCGATCGCGCGGCTGCACGACACGCGGGAGTGGCGTGCGCGCATCGAGGCGGCGCAGCGTGGCAGCGTCGCAGCGGTCAGTGACCGCGGGATAAAGTAGGAGCATCGGGCGCCACGGAGCGCGCGCCGATGCGATCTCTTTTCCCGTAGCTGCGGGAAACGCCAGGCTGCGCCCGTTTTGTGAGCGTGACGAGCTCTCCGACGGGGGCTGAGTGCCGTTCCC
>JASHSK010000209.1 GCA_030038755.1 Gammaproteobacteria bacterium | reverse complement strand
GGCCTGGGCTCCCTGTGCATGCGCATCCACGGTGATCTGCACCTCGGGCAGGTTCTGGTGGCGAGCGGCGATGTGTGCTTCATCGACTTCGAGGGCGAGCCCGCCCGAGCGCTCGCGCAGCGGCGCGCCAAGTCCAGTCCGCTGCGCGACGTGGCCGGCATCATGCGCTCGTTCGACTATCTGGCGGCCAGCGGCGTGGCCAGTGGTGGCGCCGGCCAGACCGACGCCGCGCAGACGCGCAAGCAGGCGATCATCGAGCGCTTTCGTCAGGTCTCCGAGAGCGCGTTCCTCGCCGCCTACGCACAGGCGAGCAAGTCCCTGCCGCATCAGTGGAGTTCGCCGGACGACTGGCGCACGTTGCTCGACCTGTTCCTGCTCGAGAAGGCAGCCTACGAGCTGTGCTACGAGGCGGCCAACCGGCCCAACTGGCTGCCCGTGCCGCTGCACGGCCTGGCCGCGCTCGGCGCACGGCTGCTGCCCGCAACGCAGGCCGCGGGCAGCGGGTTTGCCGCGGTGGTATCCTTGCAGACCGCTGCGACCCGCGCAGCGATCGCGGGAGAGGAATCATGAACAGGCCCCGAACACTCAGCCAAAGGCTTCTGCAGGTCTGCGTACCGATCGCGGGGCTGGCGCTGGTCGCGGGAGTCGCACAGGCCGACCGCTACAGCGACACCGTCGCGTTGTTCCGGCACGCGGGCCAGAGCGCCACCTTCTTCCGCTCGAGCGCGGGTTATGCCGTGTTCCCCACGATCGGCAAGGGCGGGTTCGGAATTGGCGCCGCCCACGGGCAGGGGCAGGTCTACGAGCATGACCGCTATGTCGGCACCACCGCCATGACGCAGGTGAGCTTCGGCTTCCAGCTCGGCGGTCAGGTGTACAGCGAGATCATTTTCTTCCAGGACCCTGCGGCCCTGGCGCACTTCGAATCCGGCAACTTCGCGCTCAGCGCCGACGCCAGCGCCATTGCGGTCACGGCCAGCGCCTCGGCCAGCGCGGGCACCACCGGCACGGATGCCGCGGCCAGCGGCGAAGAGCATGACGCCGTCACCGCGGGCCACTACCAGAACGGCGTGGCGGTCTTCACCATCGCCAAGGGCGGGCTGATGTACCAGGCCGTCGTGGCCGGCCAGAAGTTCTCATACCACCCGCGTTAGGGACGCGAAGCCCGGCTAGGAGTGCGCGCTCGCGCGGCGCGCGCGGATCAGCTGCTCGAGTTCCGGCACCACCTGAAACAGGTCGCCGACCAGACCGATATCGGCGACCTCGAAGATCGGCGCGTCCGCGTCCTTGTTGATCGCGACGATGGTGCGCGCGTCCTTGATGCCGGTCAGGTGCTGGATCGCTCCGGATATGCCCAGTGCGATATAGAGTTCCGGGGCGATGATCTTGCCCGTCTGCCCGACCTGCAGATCGTTGGGCACGTAGCCGGCGTCCACGGCGGCGCGTGAAGCACCGACTGCCGCGCCGAGCGCGTCGGCAAGTCGATACAGCAGCTGGAAGTTGTCCGAGCTGGCCAGTGCGCGGCCGCCGGAGACCACACGCGCGGCCGTCTGCAGGTCCGGGCGTCCCGCGTTCACGGGCGAGCGCGCCACGAAACGCGTGTGCCCCGGCAACGGCACCTGCAGCTGCCGCGCCTCGATCGGCGCCGGGCCAGCGGCCGGGGCCGGCTGAAACGATGCCGTGCGCACCGTCGCTACGACGCGCTGCTGCGCCGGCAGCTCGACGCTCACCAGCACGTTGCTGGCGTAGATCGGCCGCTGGAAGCGATGCGGCGTCTGCACCGCCATGAGATCACTGACCTGGCCCACGCCCAGCAGCGCCGCCACGCGCGGCATGAGATCCTTGCCGAAGGTGGTCGACGGCCCGAGCACGTGCGTGTACTCCGGCGCGAGCGCCGCGATCTGCGGGGCCCAGACGGCCGCCAGCGCCGCGGCATTCTCCGCGCGCTCCAGCGACAGCACACGCCGTACGCCGCCCAGCGCGGCGGCGGCGGCGGTCACCGGCGCGACCTCGGCGCCCAGCACCGCCACGTCGATCGGCGCCGCCTGCGGGGCGCACGCCGCGGCGATCGCGACCGCGCAGCTGACGCACTTGGCGGTGCTGGGGTTCAGTCGCCCGCCCGCGTGCTCGGCGACGACCAGGATCGCGCTCATAGCACGCCTCGCTGCTCGAGCGCCGCGACCAGCTCGGCGGCGCTGCCGACGCGCACCCCGCGGGCGCGCGTCGGCGGCGTGCGGTACTCGAGTACCCGCATCACGGCGGCCGTGTCGGCGACTCCGAGCTCGGCGGGGGTCAGCGTATCGAGCGGCTTCCTGCGTGCCTTCATGATCTCCGGCAGCCGCACGTAGCGCGGCTCGTTCAACCGCAGATCGGTCGTGATCACCGCGGGCAGATCCACCTCCAGCGTCTCGAGCCCGGCATCGATCTCGCGCGTCACGCGCGCACGCGTGCCGTCGAGCTCCAGCTTCGAGGCGAACGTGGCCTGCGGACGATCCCAGAGCGCGGCCAGCATCTGCCCGGTCTGCGTGTTGTCATCGTCGATGGCCTGCTTGCCGAGGAGCACCAGCAGCGGCTGGTGACGCTGCACCAGCGCAAGCAGCAGCCGCGCGATCACCAGCGGCTCGAGCGGCTCCGCGACCTGCACCAGCACCGCACGGTCGGCGCCCATCGCCAGCGCGGTGCGCAGCTGCTGCTGCACGTCCGCCGGTCCGACGCTCACCGCGATGATCTCATCGGCCAGACCGCGCTCGCGGATGCGCAGCGCCTCCTCGAGCGCGATCTCGTCGAAGGGATTGATGCTCATCTTGACCCCGTCGGTCACGACGCCCGAGCCGTCGGGCTTCACGCGTACGTGCACGCTGAAGTCGATGACGCGCTTGATGGCGACCAGAATGCTCCTGCTCATGAATCGCGACCTCTCAGGCCAGCACCAATGCGCTCATGAGGTCGCTGACCGGCAGCGCCTCGAGCTGCGCGCGCTCGGCGAACAGCGCAACGATGCGTTCGGCCTGCTCGGCGCCGAAATGCGCGCGCACCCCGGCCGCGAACTTCTCGCGCAGCAGCGGCAGTGCCTGCGCGCGTCGCAGGCGGTGACCCACGGGGAAATCCACCGCCACGCGCCCGGTGCTCGAGCGGTCGCGGAAGAACACCTGCACGGCGTTACCGATGTAGCGTTTCTCCGCATCGTAGTAGTCGCGCGTGAAATCCGCGTTCTCGCGCACCTGCATGCGCGCGCGCAGCGCATCGATACGCGGGTCGGCGGCGACCTCCTGCTCGTAGTCGGCGGCGCTCAGACGACCGAAGATCAGCGGCACGGCGACCATGTACTGCAGGCAATGATCGCGATCGGCTGGATTGGCCAGCGGGCCGGTCTTGTTGATGATGCGCATGCCCGCGCGCTGCGTCTCGATCGTGATGTGCTCGATCTGCGCAAGCCGCGGGGCCACCTGCGGATGCAGTCGCATGGCAGCCTCGACCGCGGTCTGGGCGTGAAATTCCGCCGGATAGGACACCTTGAACAGCACGTTCTCCATGACGTAGCTGCCGAAGGGTCGCGGCAGCGAGAATGGCCGGCCGCGATTGAGCGCGTCGTAGAAGCCCCAGGTCGGCGCGGACAGCGCCGAGGGATAGCCCATCTCGCCGCGCAGCGCGAGCAGCGCCTGCCACACTCCGCGGCTGGTGGCATCCCCGGCGGCCCAGCTCTTGCGCGAGCCGGTGTTGGGCGCGTGCCGGTAGGTGCGCAGCGCCCCGCCGTCGATCCAGGCGTTGGAGACGGCGTTGGCGACCTGCTCGCGCGTGCCGCCGAGCAGCGCCGTGACGACCGCGGTGGTGGCCACGCGCACCAGCAGTACGTGGTCCAGGCCCACCTCATTGAAGCTGTTCTCCAGCGCCAGCACGCCCTGGATCTCGTGCGCGCGCACCATCGAGCGCAGCAGCGCGCGCACCGTGATCGGCTCGCCCGCATTCAGCGTCGCGGCGCGCGACAGGTAATCGGCGACCGCGAGGATGCCGCCGAGATTATCGGAGGGATGGCCCCATTCGGCCGCGAGCCAGGTGTCGTTGAAATCCAGCCAGCGGATCATCGCGCCGATGTTGAACGCGGCACTGACCGGATCGAGCTCGTAACCGGTGCCCGGCACACGCGCGCCGCCGCGCACCAGTCCCGCCGGCACCACCGGGCCGAGCAGCCGCGTACAGGCCGGATGACGCAGCGCCTGCACGCCGCAGCCGAGCGTATCCATGAAGCAGTAGTACGCCGTCTCCCAGGCGAGCTCACTCGGCTGCGCATCTCCGACGGCGAAATCGGCGATCGCGGCGATCACCGTATCCAGCGGCGGACGCTCGGCGGAGTGCGGATCGACGGACATCGGCGGTTCGCAGGGTGTGGGGCGGCGCGCGAGGCTAGCGGCGCTTATTCAATGGAACGAACTGCCGCGGAGTGGGGCCCACGTAGTTGGCGCTCGGCCGGATGATCTTGCCATCCGTGCGTTGCTCGAGCACGTGCGCGGCCCAGCCGCTGGTGCGCGCGATCACGAACAGCGGCGTGAACATGGCCGTCGGCACGCCCATGCGATGGTAGGCAACCGCCGAGTACCAATCGAGGTTCGCAAACAAGCCGCGCGCCTGTTGCATCACCGCCTCGATGCGCTCGGCGATCGCGTAGAGACGCAGATCGCCCGCCTGCTCGCACAGCGAGCGGGCCACGCCGCGGATGATCTGGTTGCGCGGGTCGGCGACGGTGTAGACCGGATGGCCGAACCCGATGATGACCTCGCGCTCCTGGATGCGACGGCGGATGTCGGCCTCGGCCGCCTCGGGATCCGCGTAGCGGCTCTGGATCTCGAAGGCGACCTCGTTGGCGCCCCCGTGGCGCGGGCCGCGCAGCGCGCCAATCGCACCCACGACACACGAATGCAGGTCCGAGCCCGTGCCGGCGATCACGCGCGCCGTGAAGGTCGAGGCGTTGAACTCGTGCTCGGCATAGAGGATCAGCGAGGTGTGCAGCGCGCGCGTCCAGGCCGCAGCCGGCCGCCGGCCGTGCAGCAGGTGCAGGAAGTGCGCCGCGAGCGAGTCGTCGTCGCTCTGCACCTCGATGCGCCTTCCTGCGCGCGCGAAGTGATACCAGTAGCACAGCATCGAGGGCAGGGAGGCGATCAGACGGTCGGCGAGCGAGCGCGCCGCGGCGGCGGCGTGATCGGGGCCCTCGGTCTCCAGACAGCCGAGCACCGACACGCCGGTGCGCAGCACGTCCATCGGGTGGCTCGCCGCCGGCAGCAGCTCGAGCGCCGCGCGCAGCGGCGCGGGCAGCGCACGCGCGTGCGCCAGGCGCCGCTTGTAATCCGCGAGCTCGGCGGCGTTCGGCCAGCGCTCGTGGATCAGCAGGTGGGCGACCTCCTCGAATTCGCAGCGCTCGGCGATGTCGAGGATGTCATAGCCGCGGTAGTGCAGATCGTTGCCCTCGAGCCCCACGGTGCACAGCGCCGTGTTGCCGGCCACGACTCCGGAAAGTGCCACGGATTTCTTTGCCATGGATCGGTCGCTGCTCCTAACGCTCCTTGCCCGCCTCGAACAGCCGGTCGAGCTGCTGCTCGTACCCGTGGTAATCGAGGTAACGATACAGCTCCTCGCGTGTCTGCATGCGCTCGAGCACGGCGCGCTGGCTGCCGTCGCGCCGGATGGTGCGATAGGTCTCCAGCGCCGCGGCATTCATCGCGCGATAGGCTGCACAACAATACAGCACGATGTCCACACCCGCCGCACCGAGCTCCTCGCGGCCGAACAGCGGCGTGCGGCCGAACTCGGTGATGTTCGCCAGGATCGGCACGCCCACGGCGTCCCTGAAGCGACGATAGTGTGCGAGATCGGTGACCGCCTCCGGGAAAATCATGTCCGCACCCGCGGCCACGCACGCGAGCGAGCGCTCGATCGCGCGCTCGAGGCCCTCGCTCGCCAGCGCATCGGTGCGCGCCATGATGACGAAGGCGGCGTCGCCGCGCGCATCCACCGCGGCCTTGATGCGATCGACCATCTCCTCCAGCGGCACGAGCTGCTTGCCGGGGCGGTGCCCGCAGCGCTTGGCCTGCACCTGATCCTCCAGATGCAGCCCGGCGGCGCCGGCCTTGGCGAGCGAGCGCACGGTGCGCGCGATATTGAAGGCGCCGCCCCAGCCGGTGTCGGCATCGACCAGCAGCGGCAGCCCGCACGCATCGGTGATACGCCGCACGTCGATCAGCACATCCTCCAGCGCGCTGATGCCCAGATCGGGCACGCCGAGGGAGTTGGCCGCGACGCCACCGCCGGACAGATACAGCGCCCGAAAACCGCTTGCGGCGGCCAGGCGCGCCGCATACGCGTTGATCGCTCCGACCATCTGCAGCGGCCGCTCGAGCGCCAGCGCCGCGCGCAGCCGCGCGCCGGGCGAGCGCTCGGCTGCGACAGCAGGCTCAGGCGGCGCATTCATTGATCAACCCTACACCCGTGCGCCCCGCGCGCGCTAGACCGGTGCGGCCCATTCGCGCCAGAGCGCCATGGCGATCGCGAGCAGCACCGGACCGACGAACACTCCGACCAGCCCGAAGGCCGCAAGCCCGCCGAGCGCGCCGAACATGACCAGCAGGAACGGCACACGCATGGCGTTGCTGATCAGCATGGGCCGCAGCACATTGTCGGCCGGGTGCACCAGCAGCGCGCCCCAGACGAGCAGGATGATTCCCTTGATCAGGTGCGCATCGAGCATCAGCCAGACGGCCAGCGGCACCCAGACGATCGCCGTGCCCGCGAGCGGCACGAACGACAGCAGACCGGTCAGCAGGCCGAGCAGCACCGGGGCCGCAAGCCCTATGACCGCATAGCCGATGCCGGCGATCAGCCCCTGCGCGAACGCCGTCACCAGCAGGCCGTAGACGACCGCGCGCGTCATGCGCCCGGCCGTGACGACGTAGGGCTCGAGCCGCTCCTGGAAGAATCGCCGCAGCACGCGCCGGCCCTGTGCGACGATCGACTCGCCATCGCGAAAGAAGAAGAACAGTGTCAGCAGCGTCAGCCCGAGCTTGATCAGGTTGCGTCCCACACCGCCGAGGATGGTCCCGAGCCGGCTGGCCCATGACAGCATGTAGGCACCGGCCTGCTGGCCGAGCGCCCCCGGGTCGGCCGAGTAGCGCTGCAGCGCCGCCTGCAGATGCGCTCCGATCCACGGCAGACGCTCGATGAATCCGGGCAGCTGTGGCCCACCCTGCGCGAGAGAGGAGCGCAGCAATCGATAGGCGCTGACCAGCTCACTGTGCACCAGATCCAGGATCCACAGCACCGGCAGCACCACCACGCAGCCGATCATGATGGTCATCAGCAGAGCACTGAGGGTGTTGAGTCCCCGCAGCAGCGAGCGCAGGCGCAGGAACAGCGGCCAGGCGGTGTACGCGAGGATCGCAGCCCACAGGATCGGCACGATGAAGGGGCGCAGCACCAGCAGGCAGGCGATTGCCAGCGCCAGCACCACGGCTGCGAGCACCAGCCGCTTCGCACCGGGTCCGATCACATCACATCCGGGCCATGGCCACGCGCGAGCGGCCGGGACGTCCCAACGCCTCGCTGATGTAGCGGTCGGCCTGCAGCAGCGCCGTCAGCTGCACACCCGTTTCGATTCCGAGGCCGTCGAGCAGGTAGAGCAGATCCTCGGTGGCGAGGTTACCGGACGCCCCGGGAGCATACGGACAGCCGCCGAGCCCGGCGACCGAGGCGTCGAACACCGCCACGCCCATCTGCAGGGCCGCATAGACGTTCGCGAGCGCCTGGCCGTAGGTGTCGTGGAAGTGGCCGGCGAGCTGCGCGAGCGGCACGCGCCGCGCGCACGCCTCCAGCATCGCGAGCGCGGCGCGTGGCGTGCCCACGCCGATCGTGTCTCCCAGGGAGATCTCATAGCAACCCATCTCGTGCAGCGCGCCGGCCAGCTGCGCCACGGCCGCCGGAGCGATCGGGCCCTCGTAGGGACAGCCGAGCGCACACGAGACATAGCCGCGCACCGGCACCGCGGCGCGCTGTGCTGCGCGCACCACCTGCTCGAAGCGCTGCAGGCTTGCGGCAATCGAGCAGTGAATGTTCTTCTGCGAGAAGGTCTCGGAGGCCGCGCCGAATACCGCGACCTCCTGGGCGCCCGCGGCCAGTGCAGCCTCGACACCGCTCAGGTTCGGCGTCAGCACCGAGTAGCGCACGCCCGCGCGCCGCGGCAGCGCGCGCAGCAGCGCCTCGTGGTCGGCCATCTGCGGCACGCGGCGCGGGGAGACGAACGCCGTGACCTCGATGCGCGTGAGACCCGCGTCGGCCAGCCGCCCGATCAACTCGAGCTTCACGGCCGTCGGCACGGGCCGTTCAGCCGGCTCGTTCTGCAGCCCGTCGCGCGGCCCGACTTCCACGATCTGTACGCGCGCCGGCAGGTTCATGCCTGCGGCTCGAAGTCGATCAGCAGTGCGCCCTCCTGCACCTGAGCGCCGACCGGCGCGTGAAAGGCGCGTATCCTGCCGTCGGCGGGTGCGCACAGCGTGTGCTCCATCTTCATCGCTTCCATGATCAGCAGCGGCCTGCCCTTCGCCACCGCCTCTCCGGCGTTCACGAGCAGCGCGATGATACGCCCGGGCATCGGAGCGGCGAGGCTGCTCTGTCCGCCCTGCGCCGCCGCGCCGATTCGCAGCGGGTCCTGCCGCCGCAGCCGGTACTGATCGACTCCGAGATCGATCCACAGTTCCTCGGCCTCGGCGAGCACTGTCACGTGGTGGGTCGCGTCGCCGAAGCGCACCGCGAATTCGTCCGCACCGACCGGCAGCAGGCTCGCGGCCCCCGCCCGCTCCCCGATGCGCAGCCAGATGTGCGCGCGACCGTACTCGACCCTCACTTCCCGTCCTGGCCCTTCCTGTCCCGCCCCTTCCCGTCGTGGCCCTTCCCGTCCCGCCCCCGCCGCACCACCGGGCTCGAACCGCAGGATGCGCGAGCCGGTCGCGTTCAGCCGCCAGCCGTCCGCGCGCGACCACGGCGATTCGGCCGACGGCGCAGCCTCAGCCAGCGCCGTGCCCTCCCGCGCGAGCGTCCACAGCGCCGCGGCCGCCAGCACCGCGTCGGGGAGCGTGCCTTCGGGCTGCCCGGGCTCGCCCGCTGAGGCGATCAGCACCGGCAGCTCGCGCTCGATGTAGGCGGTGTCGATACGGCCCTCGCGCAGCGCCACGCTGGCGGCCAGGCGACGCAAAAAATGCAGATTGTGGCCGACGCCGGTGATGCGCACCTGCGCGAGCGCGGCCTGCAGTGCCGCCACCGCCTGTTCGCGCGTGCCCGCGTGCACGATGAGCTTGGCGAGCAGCGGGTCGTAGTCGATTCCCACGACATCGCCCGCGCGCACGCCGGTCTCGACACGCAGCGCGCTGCCCGCCGCCGGCAGCTCGAAGCGCCGCACTCGCCCGCCGGAGGGCAGAAAGCCCGCCTCGGGCTGTTCCGCGTACAGGCGCGCTTCGATCGCGTGGCCGCTCTCGCGGATCGCACGCTGCGGGAGCGGCAGTGGCTCACCCCCCGCCACACGCAGCTGCCACTCCACCAGGTCCACGCCCGTGACCATCTCGGTCACGACGTGCTCGACCTGGATGCGGGTGTTCATCTCGATGAAGTAATGCTCGCCGGCCGCGTCCAGCAGAAACTCCACGGTACCGGCCCCGGTGTAGCCGACCGCGCGCGCCGCCTCGCAGGCCGCATGGGTCAGGCCGGCGCGCTGTGCGGCCGACAGGTGCGGAGCGGGTGCCTCCTCGAGCACCTTCTGGTGGCGCCGCTGCGCCGAGCAGTCGCGCTCGAACAGGTGCACCACCTGACCGCCCGCATCACCGAACACCTGCACTTCCACATGCCGTGGCGCATCCAGGTAACGCTCGAGCAGCACGCGCGCATCGCCGAAGGCGCCCTGCGCCTCGCGCTGGCAGGCCGCGAGCGTCGCGGCAAACTGCCGCGGATCGGCCACCATGCGCATTCCCTTGCCACCGCCGCCGGCCACCGGCTTGATCAGCACCGGGTAGCCGACGCGTTCGGCCTGCGCGGCAAGGAACTCGCCATCCTGGCGCTCGCCCTGATAACCGGGCAGCACCGGCACGCCGGCGCGCAGCATCAGCTCGCGCGCGGTCGCCTTCGAGCTCATGGCACGCATGGCCGCCACGCTCGGCCCGATGAACACCAGTCCGGCGGCAGCCACCCGCTCGGCGAACTCGGGATTCTCCGACAGGAAACCGTAGCCCGGATGGATCGCCTGCGCACCGCCGGCGCGCGCCGCCTGGATCACCCGATCGATATGCAGATAACTGTCGCGCGCGGCCGGTGGCCCTAACCGGCGTGCCTCGTCGGCGAGGCGCACGTGCAGCGCGTCGGCGTCGGCATCGGAATACACCGCGACCGTGGCCACGCCGAGACGCCGGCAGGTTGCGATGACGCGACACGCGATCTCGCCGCGGTTGGCGATGAGGACGCGCGCGAACAACGCAATGTCCCGCCGCCTAGCGTGCCCAGGATGGCTTGCGGTGGGCGAGGAAAGCCTCGATGCCCTCGCGCGCCTCCTCGCCGGTGCGGATGCTCGCCAGGCTGCGTGCCGTCTCCTCGATCTGTTCGAGCGTCAGGCCGACCCCGCGCAACTCCGTCAGCAGCCACTTGCAATGCTCCTGCGCCTGCGGGCCGCCCAGATCGATGGCCGCCAGTGTCGCCTGCACGCGCTCATCGAGCTGTTCGGCGGCAACCGCCTCGTGCACCAGCCCGAGCCGCTGCGCCTCGAGCGCATCGAAGCGCTCGCCGGTCAGCAGGCAGCGGCGCGCGGCCCGATCGCCGATCGCGGCCACCACGTACGGCGCGATCGTCGAGGGGGTCAGACCCAGGCGTGTCTCGGTCAGCCCGAACACGGCGGCGCGGCTGGCGATGGCGATGTCGCAGGCGGCGACGAGCCCGAAGCCGCCCCCGAGCGCCGCGCCGTGCACGCGCGCAATCGTGGGCTTCCGACACAGCGCGAGGGTGCGCAGCGTGAAAGCCAGTGCGCGCGCATCCTGCAGGTTATCCTCGAAGGTCCCCTGTGCCTGCCGGCGCATCCACTGCAGATCGCCGCCGGCGCAGAAGCTCGCCCCGCGCCCGGCAAGCACGATGGCGCGCACGGCACCCTCCTGCGACAGAGCGTCGATCGCATGGTGCAGCTCGCCGATGAGCTCGCCATCCAGTGCGTTATGGCGCTCCGGACGGTTCAACCACAGCGTCGCGTGCTGTTCGTGGCGCTCGAGCTGCACGCAGCGGTACGTATCGTTCATGTCCACTTCCTATCGTTCACGATCACATCCTGAAGACGCCGAACCGCGCCGGCGACTGCGGCGCGCGTAGTGCGGCGTATAGACCCAGACCGAGCGCGCGGCGCGTCTGCGCCGGATCGATGATGCCATCATCCCACAGCCGTGCGGTCGCATAGTAAGGATCGCCCTGCTGCTCGAACTGCGCACGGATCGGCGCGGCGAAGCGCTGCTGCTCCTCGGGCGGGAATTCGCGTCCCTGGGCCGCGAGCGCCTCGCGGCGCACGCTGGTGAGCACGCTGGCCGCCTGCTCCGCGCCCATGACGGAGATGCGCGCATTCGGCCAGCTCCACAGGAAGCGCGGGCCGTAGGCGCGGCCGCACATGCCGTAGTTGCCGGCGCCGAAGGAGCCGCCGATCAGCACGGTGATCCTGGGCACCTCGCAGTCGGCCACCGCACTGACCAGCTTGGCGCCGTCCTTGGCGATGCCGCCGTGCTCGTAGCGACGCCCGACCATGAAGCCGGCAATGTTCTGCAGAAACAGCAGCGGAATGGCGCGCTGCGCGGCCAGCTCGATGAAGTGCGTGCCCTTGAGCGCCGATTCGGAGAAAAGAATTCCGTTGTTGGCCAGCACCCCGACCGGGCAGCCGTACAGATGCGCGAACCCCGTCACCAGCGTGGGACCGTAGCGCGGCCGGAACTCCTCGAAGCGCGAGCCATCCACCAGCCGCGCGATCACCTCGCGCACCTCGTAGGGCTTGCGCACGTCGGCCGGCACGATGCCGTAGATCTCCTCGGGATCGTAGCGCGGCTCCTCGATCGGCTGCAGCGCCGGGGCCGGCGCCGCGGGCGCCGGCAGCTGCGCCACGATGGAGCGCAGCAGCGCGATGGCGTGCGCATCGCTCTCGGCGTAGTGATCGCACAGCCCGGAAATGCGCGTGTGTACGTCGGCGCCGCCGAGCTCCTCGGCGCTGACCACCTCGCCGGTCGCCGCCTGCACCAGCGGCGGGCCGCCCAGAAAGATGGTGCCGGTGTCCTTGACGATGATGCTCTCGTCGGCCATGGCCGGCACGTACGCCCCACCGGCGGTGCAGGAGCCCATCACCGCCGCGAGCTGCGCGATGCCGCGGGCGGACAGCCGCGCCTGGTTGTAGAAGATGCGCCCGAAGTGCTCACGATCGGGAAACACCTCGTCCTGCATCGGCAGGTATGCCCCGCCCGAGTCGACCAGGTAGATGCACGGCAGCTGATTCTCGCCGGCGATCTCCTGGGCGCGCAGATGCTTCTTGACCGTGAGCGGATAGTACGTACCGCCCTTGACGGTGGCGTCGTTGGCGACGATCACGCACTCGCGCTGCGCGATGCGCCCGACGCCGGTCACGATACCCGCGGCCGGGACTTCACCCCCGTACAGGCCGTGCGCGGCCAGGGGACTGAGCTCCAGGAACGCCGAACCCGGGTCGAGCAGCAGCTCGATGCGCTCGCGCACCGGCAGCTTGCCGCGCGCACGGTGCCGCTCACGCGCCGCCGGCGGGCCGCCGGCCGCGGCGGCTGCGGTGCGCTCCCCGAGCTGCTCGACCAGCGAGCGCATCGCGCGTGCATTGGCCAGGAACTGCTCGTCGTGTACGTCGACGTCCGACTGCAGGACCGCGTGCATCAGCACGCCCGCTCAGCGCACGCTCAGATAGCCGCCCGGTACCCCGTGCTTGGACAGCACCAGATGCCAGAGCTGGATCACGCGCGCACGGAACCCGCCGGCGCACGACAGCAGGTAGTACTTCCAGACGCGGTAGAAGCGCTCCCCATAGCGCTGCGCGATGCGCGGCCAGTTGCCGTCGAACTTGTGAAACCAGGCCATCAGCGTGTTGTCGTAGTTCGAGCCGAAGTTGTGCCAGTCCTCCACCATGAAGCGGCCCTCGATCGCCTTGCCGATCTGCTCGATGGACGGCAGCACCGCGTTGGGGAAGATGTACTTGTCCAGCCACGGATCGATCTCGAAGTCCGAGTAGTTCGAACCGATGGTGTGCAGCAGGAACAGCCCGTCGTCCCTGAGCAGGCGGCGCGCCACGTTGAAGTAGGCGCGATAGTTCTTGTTGCCGACATGCTCGAACATGCCCATCGACACCAGATGATCGTAGGGGCCGAGCGCGTCGGCGGGCAGCGCCCGGTAATCCCCCAGGATGAAGCGCACCGGCAGGCCGCGACAGCGCTCCTCGCCCCAGGCGATCTGCTCACGCGACACGGTCACCCCGGTGCACTGCACCCCGTAGCGCTCGGCGGAGAACTTCATGAACGCCCCCCAGCCGCAGCCGATGTCGAACACCCTCTGCCCGCGCGCAAGCCCGAGCTTGCGGCAGATCAGGTCGTGCTTGGCATCCTGCGCGG
This sequence comes from Gammaproteobacteria bacterium, assembly GCA_030038755.1. Lineage (GTDB taxonomy): Bacteria > Pseudomonadota > Gammaproteobacteria > Steroidobacterales > Steroidobacteraceae > FEN-1191. The sequence continues at coordinate 861 of JASHSK010000209.1, read as the reverse complement.
CATCCAGGTCCGTGGCCACGCGCCAATAACCGCAGCTGCCGGTCAACCGCGTGTCGAACGTGGCCTCGAACAGGTCGTTGCCCAGATCGTAATGCACCTGCGCGGGGATGAAGGCGCGGCGCGGGGTCTGCAGATTCATCCAGCGCGCACGCAGCTGCCCGGCGAGCAACCGCAGGTTGCGCGGCGCGCGCTTCTGCACCCCGGAGCGCAGGATGCGATGGAAGAACTCATCGAGCTGCGCGCATTCCCAGTCCTCGTCGAGGTAGGATTCGCCCAGGCCGAGCGAGCCATGCGCGAGAATGCGCCCGAAGACGCGCTCGTTGCGCACCTGGAAGTCCCAGGGATCCGGTCCATTGACCCGGATATCCGCCGCCTGCAGCAGTCGCTCGATCGTGCCGCTGAAACGAGGAACCCGTGCGGTCATTTCTGCACCTCCCCCAGGAGCATGGGCACAGCCGCGGCGGCGCGCGCCTGCCACGAGTGCGCGAGTTTCTGCTGCTCATCCGCCGGGCGGGCCAGTCGTGGGCGTCGGACAACGCTCCCAGCATGGGCGCCGCGCTGGCCTTCTACGGCGCCTTCGCGCTTGCCCCCTTGCTGCTGATTCTGAGCGCCGTCGCGGGGCTCGTGTTTGGGGCCATGCAGGCGCGCAGCGCGGTGCTCGCACAGGTCCGCGAGCTGATCGGCCCGGTGGGCAGCGAGGCGGTGCGCCACGTGCTCGACCAGACGTCGCGCGCCCGCAGCAGCGTCGCGGCGAGCGTCGTCGGGCTGCTGCTGCTGCTCGTGGGAGCCAGCTCGGTGATGCTCGAGCTGCAGCAGGACCTCGACCGCATCTGGCGCGCGGCGCCGCGCAGCCACGCGCGT
>JASHSK010000025.1 GCA_030038755.1 Gammaproteobacteria bacterium | reverse complement strand
TGACGCCGCGGTGGAGGTGACGCCGCGGTCAACGCCGGCGAGCTTCGTGCAGCAGATCGGCGAGCCGCCGCTCGCGCGCGGCGCGCAGCTCCCTGGCGATGACGGGGCCGGGGAGCCGCGTCAGCTGTTCGGCCGGCAGCGCGACCGCGGCCACGACCGAAAGCGCGGCGGACAGCAGCGCCGCGGGAAAAGCCGACGGCGCGGGTCCGGAGACGGCGTGAACCGCCTCGGCCGCGAGCAGCAGCCTTTGAAAACGCTCCGCGCGACGCAGGGCGTCCGCTGCCTCGAGCACGTCGAGAAGAGCCGCGGCGTGCAGCTGCGATGCATTCGCGAGCGGTCTCGACAGGCGCGCGGTCAGCAGCGCGAGCTCGCGGAACTCATTGGGGATGCGCAGCCGCCCGGTCAATGCGCCGATCGCGGCCACGTCGGCGGCGCCGAGGAGCGCTGCGAAGCGCACGACCGGCTCGGCACTCAGACGCACCGCGGCCTGCAATGCGCCGCGCTCGCGCTCGCCCCATCGCAGCTCCGGCAGCAGCACCTGCAGCGCTGCGCAGTCCCGCAGCGTGTCGAAGCAGGCGGCTGGCGCAGGCTCCCCCAAGGCACGCTCGAGCTCGCGCCACACGCGCTCGGGGACCAGCGAGCGCACCTCGCCGTTGTCGACCATCTGGCGCATGAGCGCGCCTGTCTCGGGGGCGATCGTGAAGCCGAGCGCGGCGAAGCGAGCCGCGAAGCGCGCAATGCGCAGGATGCGAACCGGGTCCTCGATGAACGCCGGCGACACGTGCCGCAGCAGGCGCAGCGTCAGGTCGCGCTGGCCGCCGAAGGGGTCGATCACGCGGCCCTGCTCATCCCGCGCCATCGCGTTGATCGTCAGATCGCGGCGCTGCAGGTCCTCCTCGAGCGTCACCTGCGGGGAGAACTGCGTGCTGAAACCGCGGTAGCCTGGCCCGGTTTTGCGCTCGCGCCGGGCCAGGGCGTACTCCTCATGTGTCTGCGGATGCAGGTACACCGGAAAGTCGCGGCCCACGGCGCGGTAGCCCAGCTGCTGCATCTGCTCCGGCGTTGCGCCGACCACCACCCAGTCGCGCTCGCCGACCGGCCGGCCGAGCAGCTCATCGCGTACCGCACCGCCGACCAGATAGATCTGCATGGCACACACCCGCCGGATCCGACGCACCCGCGCCCTTCAGACCTGCTACCTTACGGAGGCCACATGTTAGCCGAGGGGGCAGCCGCTTCGAGCATCATCCCATGGGCCCGATTGCGCCTGCTGCCCGGCATCGCCGCCGCGACGCTCGGCGCGGGTGCGCTGGTCGGGTGCGCCAGTGTCGGCTATCTGACGCAGGCGGCGCACGGCGAGTGGCAGCTGCTGCACGCTCGACAGCCGATCGTGCGCGTGATCGCCAACCCGAATACCCCACCCGCCCTGAAGGCGCGCCTGCAGCTGGTGGAGCAGGCACGGCAGTTCGCCGTGACCGATCTGAAGCTGCCCGACAACGGCAGTTACCGCAGCTACACGGATCTGCGCCGGGCGTACGTCGTCTGGAACGTCGTGGCGGCCCCCGAATTCTCGGTCGAGCCGCTGCGCTGGTGCTTTCCGATCAGCGGCTGCGTCGACTATCGCGGCTATTTTCATGAGCGCAGCGCGCGAGCGTTCGCGGCGCGCCTGGCGGCGCGCGGCGATGACGTGCGCGTGGGTGGCGTCACCGCCTATTCCACCCTGGGTCACTTCGCCGATCCGGTGCTCAGCACGATGTTGCGCTATGACAATCTGGATCTGATCGGCACGATCTTCCACGAGCTCGCGCACCAGCTCTACTACGTGCCGGGCGACAGCGAGTTCGACGAGTCCTTCGCGATGACGGTGGAGGCGGAGGGATTGTCGCGCTGGCTGGCGATGCTGGGTCGGAGCGGGGAGCTCAAGAGCTATTCGGCCGAGCAGCGTCTGCAGGATGCCGTCGATCAGGTGCTGGCCGAGGCGCGCGAGCGGCTGAAGCGCCTGTACGCGATGCCGCTGCCGGCCGCACAGATGCGCTCGCGCAAGCAGGCCATACTGCACGCTGCCGGCGAGCGGGTGCTGTCGCTCGAGCACCAGGCGCACATGCGCTCGGGTTACGACGACTGGATCGCCTCCGGCCTGAACAATGCCGATCTGGCCGCGGCGGGCACCTACTCGGACTGTGTGCCGGGTTTCGAGCGGCTGCTGCAGCAGAATCACGGGCAGCTGCCGCTGTTCTACGCGGCGGTGCGCCGCATCGGCCGCGATCCGAGCGCGCGGCGTGCGCTATGCGGACCCGGCGCGGCGTTCAGCGCCGCGGGACCGGCGCCAGCCACTGTGGCGCCAGAGCCGGCAGACTGATCGGCTCGATGCCGAGCGTCCCGATGCCCGGCGCCTCGTGGCCGGCGCCGTGGCAGACGCTGTCGGTCAGCAGCGAGCGGTAGTTGTCCAGCGAGAAGGGTTTCCCGGGCAGACACTGCATCGCCAGTCCCTGCAGCCAGGCAAGCGCGTCGGGCAGCCCCCAGGCGTGACAGGAACGCCCCGCGGCCGCGGCCGTGAGCTGCACGATCTGCTCGAGGGTCAGAACCTGCGGTCCGCACAGCTCGTAGATCTGCCGGCTCGTCGCGCCGCCGCTGAGTGCGCGCACGAATGCCTCGGCGACGTCGCCGACATGGATGGGCGCGAAGCGCGCGTGGGCGCGCGCCAGCGGCAGCCAGCCGCCGCTCAGGCGCAGCAGCGTGGCGAACCGGTTCGTCAGCGAATCGTCCGAGCCGAAGATCACCGAAGGGCGAAATATCGTCCAGTCGAGCCGCGCGGGGGCGTTGCGCACCAGTTCTTCGGCCTCGCCCTTGGTTCGCAGGTAGTAGCTGCGGCCGCGCTGTGCATCGGCGTTCAGGGCGCTCATCTGCAGCAGCCGCGGCACGCCGGTCTCGGCGATCGCCGCCAGCAGCGCGGCGGTGAACTGCACGTGCGCGCGCCGGAAGCCGGCGCCGGCCAAACCGGGGGCGTTCAGGACACCGACCAGATTGATCGCCACGTCGCAGCCGTCGAGGCAGCTGCGCAGGAAGTCGACGCTGTACACGTCGCCTTCGTGAACCTCCACGCTGGAAAGGGGCAGCAGCTCGTCGGCGCGCGCCGCCGCGCGTGTCGCCACGCGCAGCTGATGTCCGCGCCGCACGAGCCGCACAGCCAGCTCGCGGCCCACGAAGCCGGTGCCACCGGCGATGAAGATGTTCAGCAGGCGCTCGACCTGCGGTACAGAGCGCTCGCCCGCGAACTCCGCCGCGGCCGCTGCCGCGGAGGAGGTCGTGGGTGCTGCCGCGGACGGGCTCGTACCCGCCCCTCAGTGCGTCTCGATGGCGACGCGCCGCGGCTCGGGGGCCTGCGCCTTGGGGATCGTCACCTCCAGCACTCCGTTGGCGTGCCGGGCGCGGATGTCATCGGCTCTGACGTTCTCGGGCAGCGTGAAGCGGCGCAGGAACGAGCCTTCCACGCGCTCGAGCCGGGAGAAGCCCTTGTGCTGCTCGCGCTGCTCGGAACGGCGCTGGCCGCTGATCGTGAGCACGCCGTTATCCGCGGTGACGCTCAGATCCTTCGATTCCACGCCGGGAAGGTCCGCCTGCACGACAAACTTGTCGGGCTGCTCGTGGATATCCACGGCCGGCGCCCACTCCGCGGTGTCCCCGCCGTTTGCCGCCGGTGTGGTGAACGTGTCGCCGAAGACCTGATAGATCTGCCGGTGCAAACGCTCCATCGTGTTCCAGGGTTCATAACGCAACAGTGCCATGTTCGTGCCTCCAGATTGGTTGATTGCGCGGCGGGCCGTGAGCGTCGCACCGGGTGTCGCCCGGATGGCCACGGCGTATGCGCGCCTGCTGTCTCCCTATCTAGGGGGTGACTGCGGCATTTCAAGAACTGCGGCGTTTCAAGATGATGGTCCAGGATGATGGTGTGTCGATGGGGCTGGATCGCTGCCCTCATCGCCGTCCTGGTTGGTGCCTCGTGAGGCGCGGGGCGGGGCAGCGAGCGGTGGCTTGTGGACAGGCTGTGGGCTCACTGTGCATGGCCCGTGGGCGGCAGGTGCATGATCGGTGGATACCACGGGTTGGGGTGCGACGCGGCAAATCGATGCTGCCGTCAGCCGACTTTTTCAGCCAGGGGCCGCGCGCGCTATAATTTCATAGATCATTGAACTACAAGAGATTTATTGTCAAGCGCGACGCGTTTCATAATCTTGACGCTCGCTGCCGCTCTCATTAGGCTCCCGTGGCAGGGCACACAAGATCTTGTGTTGCCCCACAAGACTCTCTGGGGGAAGGGGGAGCTGTCGCCACCATGAATTCCGTCATGAAGCCCATGGCCAAGGAAGTCAACGAGATTCCCTACCAGGAAGCCTCGCTGGACATCTGGGACAAGAAGTACCGGCTGACCACCAAGGATGGACAGCCCGTCGATCGCAGCATGGACGACACGTACAAGCGTGTCGCGCGCGCGCTGGCGGACGTGGAGCGCGAGGAAGTGCGCGAGCACTGGTACGAGCGTTTCCTGTGGGCGCTGCGGCAGGGCGCGATCCCCGCGGGGCGCGTGACCTCCAACGCCGGCGCGTGGGAGCACAAGCCCGCCACCTCGACGATCAACTGCACGGTGTCGGGAACGATCCGCGATTCGATGGACGACATCCTGCAGAAGGTGCACGAGGCGGGGCTGACGCTGAAGGCGGGTTGCGGCATCGGCTATGACTATTCCACGCTGCGCCCGCGCGGCGCGTACGTGTCGGGAGCCGGGGCCTATACGTCGGGGCCGCTGTCGTTCATGGATATCTACGACCGCATGTGCTTCACGGTGTCCTCGGCGGGCGGGCGGCGTGGGGCGCAGATGGCGACCTTCGATATCGGCCATCCCGATGCCATGGATTTCATCCGCGCCAAGCGCGAGCACGGGCGACTGCGCCAGTTCAATCTGTCGCTGCTGGTCACCGATGAGTTCATGCGCTCCGTGCGCGAGGGACGCAACTGGAAGCTCGCGTTCCCGATCACGCAGCGCGAGCTCGAGGAGGAGAAACCGGATCTGAACGATGCGGAGCGCTTCGTGTGGCGCGAGTGGCCGGTGCACGAGGCATACGTCGTCAACGAGGCGGGTCTGGTGGCCTGCCGTGTCTACAAGACGCTGCCGGCGCGGCGCATGTGGGACGTGATCATGTCCTCGACGTACGACTTCGCCGAGCCGGGCTTCGTGCTGATCGATCGCGTCAACGAGATGAACAACAACTGGTGGTGCGAGGACATCCGCGCGACCAACCCATGCGGAGAGCAGCCGCTTCCACCGTACGGCTCGTGCTGGACCGGCGCGATGCGGCTGAATAGCAATTTCGGCTTAATTCGAACCGATGACGCATACGCCCTGACTCAACAGGGCGAACAGCTGCTCGTTGCCGTGGATGACGCATTCACGGGCGCGAAGACCGATCTGCGTCCCTGCACGCTGGTATGTAACGGCGAGAGGGAAGTCTTCGAGGTCAACTTCAGCAACGGTCAGCGAATCGAGCTGACCGCCGATCACCGCGTCTTCACGCCGCAGGGTTGGCGCGAGGTCAGAGAGCTGGGCCCGGGAGAAGATGTGCATGTGCAGGCCCGAGAGATGGCGTCGCTGCATCTCGTCGAGCCGTTTTATCTGGGTGCGCTCAAATGTCTACTGCCTCGCTACGAGGGGGAGGTGCTCAGCGTCTGTCGCGCTAACCGACGAGCTTTCATCAAGCCCATTCTTGATCTGCTGCACGTGAACTACTCGGACGGGCCAAAAGGTCTGGCGATCTCGCGCAATCACCCCGTTGTACGCGAGGTCGAACGGCTGGATCTGCAGACGGTTCCCCGCGCTGCCCTGGAGGGCTACGCGTACGCCGCCGAAGCGACGAGCGCGCGTTACAAGACGCACAAGGCTGTGTACGGGGATCTGCAGCAATGCAGCGAGCTGAGTCGCGTGCTCGCCCGGCTGGGCCTCGCGCACCGTCCGGCGATCCACCATAAGAAGGAAACGTATCGGCTGATCATGGGGCCGCTTTCGATTCGTGCACCGACCCTCAACCCGCGTCGTATGGATCTGGAGTATGGCCTTTACGGCTGGTTGTTGGCGGATGGGTGGCTCACGAAGTCAGCTGGATTGGTGTTCAGTGACCAGGACGACATGGCCATACAGTTGCTGGCGCCCCAGTTCAGGTCGCTGACCGGGACCGATGGCGAGCTGCGACAGGCGTATGTCGGGCAGTCGCGCGATGTCTACAGCATCGCCTGCTATCGAAAAGACGCCGTCCGGCGGCTTCGCAGTGATCTTGGGCTGGAGGATTACACCTCCGGAAAGTTGAGGGTTCCGGAAAAGATTTTCCGTGCCAGCGTGGAGCAGCAAGCATCGTTTCTGGCAGCCGTGTTTTGCGCCGATGGCAGTGTCTCCGCCAACAAGCCGATGATCAATCTGGTGTCAGCGTCGCGTCCGTGGCTGCAGGACATGCAGCTGCTGCTGCTCAATTTTGGCATCCACGGCACAATTCATGCGTCGATTTCGAACGGCAACGTTTTCTATATCCTGTTGCTACAGCAGCGCGATTGCTATCGCTTCCACCAGTACATCGGGTTCCCTTTCAATTCCACCAAGCAGAACAAGCTCGAGCGGCACCTGACGGATAAGGAGCGGTGGAGGGATATGGGCGATGAATGTACGGCACGCGTCGACTCAATCCGGTCCCTGGGTGTGCAGCGGGTCTACGACATCGAGGAGTTTTCGACCCATACGCTGATCGTCAATGGTGTAGTCGTCCACAACTGCCTCCTGGGGTCGGTCAACCTCACGCGCTTCGTGCAGGAGCCGTTCACGCCGCAGGCGCGCTTCGACTGGGAGCAGTATCGCGAGGTGGTGCGCGTGTTCACGCGCATGCTCGACGACGTCGTGGAGGTCAATGGGCTGCCGCTGGAACGGCAGCGCGAGGAGATCCTGCGCAAGCGCCGCCACGGCATGGGCTTCCTGGGGCTCGGCTCGACACTGGCGCTGCTCGGCATGCGCTACGGCTCGGGCGAGTCGGTCAAGTTCACCGAGGATGTGGCACGCGAGATGGCGCTCGCGGGCTGGGAGGCGGGCCTGGCGCTCGCGCGCGAGAAGGGGCCGGCGCCGATCATGAACGAGGAGTTCACGGTGACGCGCGAGATGCTGCGCAAGCGCCCCGAGATGGCGCGCGACGGCTGGGTGGTCGGCGCGAAGATCCGCGG
>JASHSK010000208.1 GCA_030038755.1 Gammaproteobacteria bacterium | reverse complement strand
TGCAATAATCGCCACATGAAGCGTGGAACCGTGCTGTTGTGGACGCTGGTGGGTGCCGCCGCGGTGGCCCTGGGCGTGATGCTCGCACAATTGCTCGCGCCGACCACCCTGTCGCTGCAGGCGGGTACCTGGCTGCCGCGGAGCACGCCGATCGCGCCGTTTCATCTCAGCGACTTCGCCGGACACGACTTCAGCCTCGCGACTCTTCGCGGTCATCCGACGCTGATGTATTTCGGCTTCACCAACTGCCCGGATGTCTGCCCGATCACGCTCGCGACGCTCGCACAGATTCCCGCCGACGCACTGCCGGGACGGCAGGTGGTGTTCGTCACCATCGATCCCGAGCGCGACAGCGCGCCGGTGCTGCACACCTATCTGTCCGCCTTCAGCAACAGCTTCGTCGGCGTGCGCGGCCCGCAGACGGCGCTCGCACCGCTGCTGCGCAGCCTGCACGTGGCCGCCCAACGCGACTACCTGCCGGACGGCAGTTACACGATGATCCATTCGGCGACGCTGTACCTGCTCGACAGGCGCGGCAGGCTCGCCGCGGTGTTCACCCCGCCGTTTTCCGCACCGGCGCTGACGGCCGACCTGCGGCGCATCGCCGCGAGCCGGCGGCTGTAGGGCGCGTCAGGCGCCGGCCCGAGCGCGCTCCCCAGGTCTGGACCAGGCACAGTGGGCCGGCTGTTCGTCACGCTGCAATACCTGTTGCCGCACCACCTGCTCTGCCGCCTGGCATACGCCCTGGCGCGCAGCCGCCGGCGCTGGTTGAAGAATCGTCTGATCGGCGCCTTCGTGCGCCACTACCGGCCGCGCCTCGGCGAGGCGCTCGAGCCCGATGCCCTGCGCTACGAGAGCTTCAACGCTTTCTTCACGCGCGCGCTGCGCCCGGAGGCACGTCCACTGGACCGCGATGCCGCGAGCATCCTGTGTCCCTGCGATGGCACGCTCAGCGTTGTTGGCGACGCGGATGACCATGGCGGGCAGCTGCTGCAGGCCAAGGGACGCTACTACAGCCTCGCCGCGCTGCTGGCGGGCGACGCAGTGTGGTGCGAGCGGTTGCGCGCAGGCTCGTATGCGACGCTGTATCTGGCCCCGCAGGACTATCATCGGGTGCATATGCCGCTGTCCGGGCGGCTGTGCGCAGCCTGGCACGTACCCGGACGGCTGTTCTCGGTGAACACTCCCAGCGTTGCGCACGTGCCCGGCCTGTTCACGCGCAACGAGCGGCTGGTGTGCCTGTTCGAAGCGGACTTCGGTCCATTTGCGGTGATCCTGGTAGGGGCGCTGTTCGTCGGCAGCATGAGCACCGTGTGGCACGGACAGGTCACGCCGTGGCGCTCGCGCCCGGCTGCGGCTGCGGATGCGGGTGCGGGTGCGGGTACGGGTGCGGGTACGGGTGCGGCGCCACGCGCGGCACAGGACCCGCAGCGGCTCGTCGGGGCAGGACGGATACATCCGCTCGAGGCCGACAGCGGCGTCGATGCGTGGCAGCCGCGCGGCGCGGAGCTCGGCCGCTTCAACATGGGCTCCACGGTGATCCTGCTGCTGCCCGCCGGCGCCGGCGAATGGGATCGCGCGCGCGCTCCGGGTGCGGCGGTGCGCGTCGGGGAGCCGCTCGGGCGGCTGCGGGCCGCGCACTCAGCCGGGCTCGGCGCACTGCCATGACGGCAGCGCACGCGTGGCGGCCGAGTGCGACGCTGCCGACGCTGCGGCTGCGCGCGCAGCTGCTGGCGGCGACGCGCCGCTTCTTCGCGGCGCGCGACGTGCTGGAGGTGGATACGCCCTCGCTGGTGCACGGCGCGGTCAGCGAGCCGAACCTGCACTGCGCGGAGGTACGTCTGCCCGGAATGTCCGATCCGCTGTTTCTGGCGACCTCGCCCGAGTACGCCATGAAGCGGCTGCTGGCGGCGGGCTGCGGCGACGTCTATCAGCTCTCGCACGTGTTTCGCGGTGCCGAGGTGAGCCGGCTGCACAACCCCGAGTTCATGCTGATCGAGTGGTATCGCCTCGGCTTCGACCTGCAGGCGCTGATGCTCGAGACCGCCGGGCTCGCGCGCGAGCTGCTCGGCCTGCCCTTCGATGCACCGCTGCAGTCGCTGTCCTATGTCGAGGCGTTCGAGCGCGCCCTCGGCGTCGATCCGCTGCAGCTCGCCGACGACGAGCTGCAGCGGCTGGGCACCGCTCACGGCCTCGGTGCGGCGCTCGCCCAGCGCTGCACGCGCGATGAGCTGCTCGATTGGCTGGTGGCGGTGGTCGTGGGGCCCGGCCTGGGTGCCGGGCAGCTGTGCTGCCTGCATCACTATCCGGCGAGCCAGGCCGCGCTGGCGCGCCTCGACGCGTTCGATCAGCGCTTCGCGCTGCGCTTCGAGCTGTACTACCGCGGCGTGGAGCTCGCCAACGGCTTCGAGGAGCTCGCGGACGCAAGCGAGCAGCGTGCACGCTTCCTCGCCGAGCAGCGCGAGCGGCTGCGGCGCGCTCTACCGGTGCCTGAGGTCGATGAGCGGCTGCTCGCGGCGCTCGAGCATGGTCTGCCGCCGGTATCCGGTGTCGCGCTGGGGTTCGATCGCGCGCTCATGCTGCGCAT
>JASHSK010000024.1 GCA_030038755.1 Gammaproteobacteria bacterium | reverse complement strand
CCCCGCGGGCGGCGAGCAGCGTAGAACCCGAGTACCGCCAGAGCCAGCAGCAGGCCGACGCCGTCTGCCGCCCATTCGTTCAGGCGGCCGGGATCCCCGAACCAGATCACCTGTCCTGCACCTGATTCGCGCGGCGAATCATGGCTCCTTGTACTCTTATGAGAGTCAGATTATGCTAATATTATTCTATGATGCGGTTTGGATGTAAATGAAATATTCCTCCGCAACGAAATTAGAAGAGCGCACCGCTCGGCTGACGATCCTCGTCGATCCACGCAAGAAGGCTGTGTTCGAGAGGCTGTGTGCAGCCGAGGATCTGACGCCGTCGCAGGTGGTGCGGCGGATGATTCGCGAGTTCATCGAGCAGCGCACCGGGCGGCCGTGGAATCCCGAGGAGGAGCCGGCGCCCGGGGCCTGATGCCCGCACAGGCATCGCGGGCCGGCGGGCTGGCGCAGTACGATGCGCGCCGATCCCGGCAGCAGCGAGGTCTCGCCACATGCCCGTCGCCTCCCGAACACCCGCCTCCCGAACATCCGCGCCCCCGACACCTGCGTCCCCGACACCTGCGTCCGCAGAGCGTCCCGATCGCACGCGCCGGGCATGGCCGTGGGCCGCCGTGGCGACGGCACGCTGGCGCGGGCTACTGGCGCTGTCGGTGGTCGCGCTGGCAGTGTCGCTGCCAGCGCCACGGGCCGATGGGCAACTCGCTGCTCCGCCGGCACCGCCCTTGCCCGACAACGTTCCCACGATGTGGGACCTGCACGATCTATACGCCTCTCCGCAGGCGTGGCAGGCATCCTACGAGCAGGTCAGGGCGCAGGCGCAGACACTCGATCGTTTCAAGGGAACGCTGGGCCGCAGTGCGGACGCGCTGTACACGGCGCTCGATGCGATCTCGACGGTCAACCGCGTGTCGGACCGCCTCGGCGTCTATGCCAGTCTGCTGGGCGATGAGGACCTGCGTGTCGCCGTCAACCAGGAGCGCCGCCAGCAGGCACAGGATCTTGCGACGCAGATCGCCGCGCAGACCGCGTGGGTCGCCCCCGAGATCATTTCCCTGGGCGCCGCGAAGGTGCAGCGCTTCGAGTCCGAGCGCGCCGCGCTGCAGCAGCGCTTCGACTTCTATCTGACCGACACGCTGCGCGCGGCGCCGCACACCCTGGGTGAGGAGGCCGAAGGCGTGCTGGCCGCCGCCGGCAACGTGCTGGCCCAGCCCGAGGCCATCCACGATCAGCTCGCCGACGCGGACCTGCCCTATCCACAGTTCAGGCTGCCCGACGGCAGCAGCGTGCGGCTGGATGAGCCGGCCTACGAGAAGTATCGACAGGCCAGCGATCGTGATGAGCGGCGGCGCGTCTTCGATGCGTTCTGGGGCACCTGGTCGAGCTATCAGGGGACGGTGGGGGCGACGCTGACCACTCAGGTGATGGGCGACGTGTTCACCGCCCAGGTACGGCACTATGACAGCGCGCTGGCGTCCGCGCTGTTCCAATCCAACATGCCCGAGGCGGTCTATCGCACGCTGGTGGCACAGACGAACGCCGCGCTACCGACTCTGTATCGCTACCTGCGCCTGCGACGAGCGCAGCTGGGCATCCAGGGGCCGCTCGCCTACTACGACAACTACGTGCCGCTGTTCCAGCCGGCGCAGCCGCCGCATTTCCCGGTCGCCGACGCCGAGCGCATCACGCTGGCCGCGCTGGCGCCGCTGGGACCGGACTACGTGGCGATGCTGCGCTCCGGCTTCACCAGCCGCTGGATGAACGCGCTGCCGCACCCCGGCAAGGCCACCGGCGGTTACATGAACGGCTCGGCCTACGATGTGCATCCCTACATTCTGATCAACTACAACGATGACTACGACTCGCTGTCCACGCTGGCGCACGAGTGGGGTCACGCGATGCACACGCTGCTCGCCAACGCGGCGCAGCCCTATGAAAAGTCGAACTACTCGACCTTCATCGCCGAGTCGGCGGCGATCTCCAACGAGATGCTGCTCAACGACTATATGGTGTCGCATGCGCGCACGCGCGCCGAGAAACTCTACTATCTGGGCGCGGGGCTCGAATCCATCCGCACGACTTTCTTCCGGCAGGTGATGTTCGCGGAGTTCGAGCTCGCCATTCACCAGGAGATCGAGCAGGGACGGCCGCTGTCGGGCGCGCGTCTGACACAGATCTACTGCGGATTGCTCAAGCGCTACTACGGGGAGGCCGAGGGCGTCATGACGATCGATCCGCATTACTGCATCGAATGGGCCTTCGTGCCGCACTTCTACTACGACTTTTACGTGTGGCAGTACGCCACTTCCATGGCCGGGGCCGCGGCCATCACGGATTCGATTCTCAAGGAAGGCACCCCGGCGCGTGATCGATACTTCGCCATGCTCAAGGCCGGCGGATCGGATTATCCCTACGATCTCTACAAGCGTGCCGGCATCGACATGGCGTCGCCCGCTCCCTATCAGGCACTGGCCGCGCGCATGAACCGCCTGATGGACGAGGTCGAGGCGTTGCAGCGCGAGGGCGATGCCGGCGGCGGCAGGCCGAAGGCGCACTAGACTGCGCGGTGTTCAGGCGGCGATCGGCGGCCGCTGCGGGCGCCCTTGCGATGCAGCCTCGAACGCGTGGGCGAGCTGCAGCACGGCCAGATCTTCGCGCCAGGGGCCGACGATCTGGATGCCGACGGGCAGGCCGTCGCGGGTGAAGCCGGCCGGCACGGAGATCGCGGGACAGCGCGTCGTGGAGATCCAGTAGGCGGACTGCATCCAGGCGATGTAGTGCTGCATCGCCACGCCCTCGATGTGTGTGGGCCAGTGCAGCTCGGCCTCGAACGGCGGCACCTGATTGACGGCGCACACGATGAAGGGATGCGACTGCTGGAAGGGGCGCAGCCGCTCGAGCAGGGCCGTGTGCGCAACCAGCGCGCGGCTGAGCTGCGCACCGCTCAGTCGGCCGCCGCGCTCGATCTCCTCGACGGCCTCCGGTTTCAACTGCGAGCGGTGCGCCGGCGACAGATCCCCATAGCGGGTCCAGGCACGCCACGACCGCAGCACCAGAAAGATTTCATCTGCATCCGTCAGATCCGGGGCGACATCCTCGAGCACGCAGCCCAATGTCTCGAAGGTGCCGCGCCGTGCCTCGAGCACCTCGCGCACGCGCTGATCGATGGGCAGGCCGCCCAGATCCGGGCACCACGCGATGCGCGTGCCACGGAAGCTGCGCTCGAGGGGCGCCGCGAACACCGACGGGTCGCAGGGATAGCAGGCGAAATCCTGCGGATCCGGACCGGCCATGATGCTGAGCAGGAACGCGACGTCGGCGACGCTGCGGGCGATCGGTCCTTTCACGGACAGCTCCAGGAAGGGCAGCGGCGTCGGGGCGTTCGGGACCAGCCCCACGCTCGGGCGAAAGCCGACCACGGCGTTGAAGTTGGCCGGATTGCGCAGCGAACCGCCCAGGTCGCTGCCATCCGCCGCACACAGCATGCCGCAGGCGACCGCCACCGCCGCTCCGCCGCTCGAGCCGCCCGCCGTTCGAGCGCTGTTCCAGGCATTGCGCGTGGTGCCGTATACGGGGTTATAGGTCTGTGAGCCCATGCCGAGCTCCGGCACGTTGGTCTTGCCGATGGGCAGCACGCCCGCGTGACGCAATCGCGCGACCAGGCGCGAGTCGGCGGGCGGGTAGTAATCGCGGTACAGCGTCGAGCCGAGCGTGCATGGAAAGCCGGTCGCCGGTTCCAGATCCTTGAACGCCCACGGCAGCCCGTGCAGCGGTCCGCTGGGGCCTGCACGGCGCAGCCGCTGGTCGGCCGCATCGGCGAGCCGCAGGCAGTCGGCGTCCGCGAGTTTTGCCACGATCGCGTTGAGCTGCGGGTTGAGCCGCTCGATCTGGCGCAGCTGCGCGGTCATCAGCTCGCGCGCCGAGAGCTGACCGGACTGCAGCAGCGCGGCGAGACGCCGCGCGCTGCTGAAGCACAGTTCCGTTTCCGTGGAGGCGCTCACTGGGCCGGACTTATACTGGAAAGCATCGCTCTTTCAATAATCGACCGGAGCCGGGAGACGAACATGACAGCAAAAGCGATCCTGGCGGCAGCCGTCGTGCTGTCACTGGCGATGGGCCCGGTGGCGCTTGCGCAGCCGGCACCCGCTGGGGTCAGGACGGCGACGATCCACGGGAACGCGGGGTTCGTCAATGCCAATGGCACCGCGCTCTACATGTTCGATAACGACCCCGCGGGCAAATCGGCCTGCAACGGCCGCTGCGCGCTGATCTGGCCGCCGCTGACGGCCGCGGCTGACGCCCACGATACGGGTGCCTGGACGGTGATCACCCGCGCTGACGGCACGCGGCAGTGGGCTTACATGGGCAAGCCGGTTTATTCATTTGCGCGGGACAAGGCCGCCGGCGATGCCAAGGGCGACAACTTCGGCCCGAACGGCACGCACGTCTGGCACGTCGCCAGGCCCTGAAGTCGCCGCTCGCGTACCGCACGCGCGGCAAGGGACTGCCGGCGTGCGGCGCCAGCCGCGCCTCTACCCGGTCCCCTCGATCACCGAGCCGTCCGGAGTCCTGAACTCGTTCGGATGCTCGTCGGTGATCGGGTGTCTGGCCGCCAGCGCCTCGTCGACCTCGATGCCCCAGCCGGGCTTCTCATTGATCCAGGCATAGCCATCCTTGATCTGTACGCAGCCCTGGAAAATGTCCTCGACCAGCGGCGGATAGGGCATGTGTTCGTGGATGCCGAAGTTCTCGCACGTGAGGTCGAGCGTCAGATTCGTCATGTGCCCGACGGGGGAGTTGGGCGCCCCGTGCCAGGCGAACTTCACCTCGAAGTTCTCCGCGAACGCCGCGATCTTGCGCGCGGCGGTGAAGCCTCCGACGTGCGAGACGTGGTGGCGGATGTAGTCGATCTGGCGCGCCTGCACCAGCGGCTGCCATTCGTGCGGATTGTTCCACAGCTCTCCGATCGCCAGGGGCGTGGTGCACTGCTCGCGTACGATCTGGTAATGGCCGGACTCTTCGGGGGAGAACAGGTCCTCGCAGTAGAAGAGGTGGAACGGCTCGAGCTCCCTGGCGAACTGCGTGGCGCGGATCGGATCGAGGATCGAATGCACGTCGACTCCCAGGCCGACCTCGGGCGGCATCTGGCTGCGGAAGGCGGTGAAGGCGTCGAGGATCTTGCGCATCTCCTTGTCGCGATCGAACGCCGCCGAGCCGTCATCGAAGCGTGCCCGACCATATAGATCGTTGGTGGCGCCGTCGCGCCCGAACATCGCGGCCAGCACGTTGCGGCAGCCGCCGTGTACGAGCTGCAGCGAGTTCTCCACGAACTGGCGACTGGGATCCTGCGCGCCGAGATTGGCGTGCAGATAGATCTCGGCCGCTTCGCGGCATTTGCCACCCACCAGCTGATAGACCGGCATACCGGCCTGCCGGCCCTTGATATCCCAGAGCGCATCGCAGACCCCGCCGATGGCGCAGTTCAGGACGGTATCGTTTTTGTAATAGGAGCTCATGTAGCAGATCTGCCAGATCTGCTCGATCCGATCGGCCGTGCGGCCCATGACCAGGGGCTTGAGGTACTGCTCCACGGCCGCCGCGACCAGCTTCGCCCGTCCCCCGGGGAACGTGTCCGTCGCGCAGCCGTAGCCATAGAGCCCCGCCTGATCGGTTTCGACCTTCACCACGGTCGAGTCGTTGATGCCGCCGCCGCCCACCTGGATCACGCGCACGTCGCGGATGCGCGGCGAGGGTACGCCGCGCGTGGCGCGATCGAAGCGCTCCTGCCCCTCCTGCTCCCGGCGCGACGCGGCGGCCTGGGCTGTCGGGTCTACCAGCACGCTCGCCAGCGACGCGCCGCCGCTCAGCATCGCCATCTGCAGCAGTGCGCGGCGCGGCAGAAGCACCGGTGCCGCCGAGTCGGATACGCGGGGAGCTCCCCTGAGATTTGCAGTCATTTTTTTTTCCTCCATGGACCACGCTTTGGAAATGGACGGTGATGTCCGGCGGCTGGCGCGGCTGGCGCGGCGGGCACGGCGAGGCGGCGGGCACGGCGAGGCGGCCGGACGGCGGGGGCGCCGCCGGGCTCAGGCACTCCCGTAGAGCCGCCGGATGCGCTCGAGTGCGGGCGGATGTGAGTAGTAGAACGCCGCGTACAGGCGATCGGGTGTGAGGGTGTTGGCGTTGTCGCGGTAGAGCTTGACGAGGGCCGCGGCGAGCTCGCCGGCGCTCGCATGCTCGGCCGCGAAGCGGTCGGCCTGAAACTCATGATGACGCGACCACAGCGCGCTCAGGGGGCTGAAAAAGAACAGCAGTACCGGACCCACCAGCGCGAGCAGCAGCAGCGCCGCATGCGTGGAAGGCAGCGGCACACCGAGCGCGGAGTAAAAGCCGGGCGTGGCGCTGAGGAAGCCGAACAGCGCGAGGCCCGCGAGCATGGAGATGGCGGAGACCAGCAGGCGCTGACGGATGTGCCGCAGGCGGAAGTGGCCGAGCTCGTGTGCGAGCACCGCCTCCACCTCCGGGGGTTGCAGCAGCTGCAGCAGCGTATCGAAGAACACGATGCGCTTGTGGCGACCGAATCCGGTGAAGTAGGCATTGCCGTGGCTGGAGCGGCGCGAGCCGTCGATGACGAAGACTCCGGAGGAGCTGAAGCCACAGCGGGCGAGCAGCGCCTCGATGCGCTGCCTCAGCGCCGCGTCGGTCAGCGGTGAGAACCTGTTGAACAGCGGCGCGATGAAGGCGGGCCAGGCCCACGTCATCAGCAAGGACACCGCCAGCCACACACCCCATAGCCATGCCCACCACCATCGGCCGGCGTGTTGCATCACCGTGAGAGCTACCAGCAGCAGCGGTCCGCCGAGCAGCACGGCCAGCAGCAGGCCCTTGCCGAGATCGGCGAGGAACAGCGTCGGCGTGGTGCGATTGAATCCGAAGCGGGCTTCCAGCGCGAACGTTCGCCACAGCGATAGCGGCAGATTGATCAGCGAGAGTGCGCCCGCGATCGTGCCGATCACGGCGATACCGAGCCAGGGCTCCGGCCATCCCGTGCGACGCCACAGAGCGTCGAACCCGGCGATGCCTCCACCGACGGTGAAGGCGAGCGTCAGCGCCGCGCCGAGCAACGTGTCGATGCGGTGCAGGTGCACGCGCGCGACCGTGTAGTCGGCGGCCTTGCGATGCTCCTCCAGGGAGAACTGAGCGGCAAAGGGCCCGGGCACGCTCTCGCGATGCGCCAGCACCGCGTTGGCCTGGCGATGGTCAAGCCACAGGTCCACGCCCGCGCTGGCGGCGACGACGACCACGAAGGCGATGCCCCCGGCCGTGATCATTGGCTACTCATGGGCACGGCGCATGGCGGAAAGGTACCACCGGCGCGGGTCGCGTGGGCTATCGCTGCGCCGTTACGCGTCGCGATCGAACGTGTCGATGCGGCGTGGCCAGTCCTGCTTGAGCAGCCGCGAGAGGGCGCGGTCGGCGAGCAGCCGTCCGCCGGTCTGGCAGCGCGCGCAGTAGTGGGTCTCGTTGTCCGCGTAGCGGATGCGCTGGACCGGCGTACCGCACACCGGGCAGGGCAGACGGAAGCGCCCGTGCACGGCCATGTCCTTGCGGAAGGCGGTCACGTGCTCGGGAAATTCCCCCGCCGGCTTTGCCGACAGCACCTGTGCCAGCGTCGTCGTGTCCACCG
>JASHSK010000207.1 GCA_030038755.1 Gammaproteobacteria bacterium | reverse complement strand
ACGTCACCGGCCGTCACAAGGAGATCTTGTTCGTTCACGGCCAGAACTACTACCCCCACGACCTGGAGCGCATGAGCGAGACGGTCACGGGCCTGGAACTCGGCAAGGTCGTGATTGCCGGCGTGCGTCCCGCGAGGGCCGAGACCGACACGGTCGTTGCCTTCGTGCTGCATCGGGGCGAGCTCGCGGACTTTCTCCCGCTTGCGCAGGAGCTCTCGCGCCGCATCGCCGAGCACGCCGGGGTCGAAATCGACGCCGTCGTGCCGGTGCCACGCATACCCAAGACCACCAGCGGCAAGGTGCAGCGCCATCTGCTCGAGCAGGAGTATCTGGCAGGCGCCTTCGACGCGCGGCTGGCGGAGCTGGCGACGCTGCGTCGTGCGCAGGCGGCCGCTTCCCCCGCGGCGCTCTCCGCCGCTGCGATTGAGCAGCGCCTGCGCGTCATCTGCGAGGCCGAGCTCGAGGGGCGCACGCTCGATGTCGACGAGAGCCTCTTCGATCTGGGCGCCAGCTCGCTGAAGCTGATCGCGATCCACGAGCGCATCGAGCAGGGTTGGCCGGGCGCCATCGACGTCACCGAGATCTTCGAGCACCCGAGCATCCGCGAGCTCGCGCGCCTGATCGAGCGCAAGTCGCAGCCCGCCGCCGGCGCGGACTGGAAGTAAGCCGGCAGGATCGCGCGGCGGGATTGCGCCGACTTCCGCGTTGCCTTCACGCAGCTCGATGACGGCACGACCGTGTTTCGGGCGAAGCGACGCTCGATCCTTGAACTGAGGGGAATTCTGAAGCCTGCGCGCAGGAGAAGCCGGCCGGTCGCCATCAAGGACATGAATATCGGTCGCAGGTAATGCCCGGCCTCGATACAAACGTGCTCGTGCGGTGGATTATGGATGACGATCCGCGTCAGGCGACGCGGGTGCAGCGGTTGTTCGAAGAGGTTCGCGAACAACGATCGTCGCTGTTCGTCCCGAGTACGGTGACGCTCGAACTCGAATGGGTGCTGCGCTCACGCTACGAGCTCGACAAGGCAACTGTCCTTGGAGCCTTCAACGCATTGCTCGAGACGCAGGAGCTCGACTTTCAGGACGAGCCCGCGTTTGAGCGAGCTTTGAGCCTGTATCGCCAAAGCTCAGCGGACTTTGCAGACTGCATGCACGCCGGGCAATGCGGTTCAGCTGGTCGCGCTCCAATGATCACTTTCGACGACACCGCTGCTGGGCTCCCGAACGTTCGATTGCTGGAGACATAGCTTCAGAGCGGGCTGTGCAGGCCGCGTCAGCGATACAGCCGTACCGCCGTCAGCGCGGCACCTGGCGCACGCTCGAACACCGCGAGCGCCGGTCGCCCGCCCCCATCCAGCAGCTCCAGCGCCGTCCGCGGACCATCGTCCAGGCGGCTGCAGTAGCGCAGGCGGATGCCACCGTGCGCGAAATGGCGCGCAAAAGCCGCCCGCAGCTGCGCGTGCCCGCGGTATGGCGTGCCGTCGAAATCCTGCAGGCTGCCCTGTGCGTCGAATGCGGCCAGCGTAGCCGGCAGATCGCCCGCCTGCAGCGCCGCGAAGTAACGCGGCAGCACATCCGTGCCGTCGCGCGCCGACTGCAGGTGTGTATCCACGCTCAGCACCGCCGTGCGTGCGGGCGCGAGCCCAGCCACCGAGTACATGCGCGCGCGGGAAGCTCCGTTGGGCGTGCGCTCGAACACGATGGCGACCGGCAGGCCCGGCCCGCCGAAGGCCGGCAGGTCCGCGCTCGCCAGCGCCGGTGTGAAGCGATACTCCTCCACGCGCCGTGCCCCGTTTTCCGACAGGGCCGTGGGCTCGATCCTCGCCCACTGCCGCGTGTGCGGCCACAGCACGCTGCGCGCCTCGACCTCGAGTGCTTCGGTCGCACCGATGACCGGAGCGTCGATCTGCTGCTGCTGTCGCAGCCGGGCGCCGAGCACTTCCGGATCCACTGCCGCGCTCTGCATGGCCCGCTCCTCCTGTGCAGGCTGCCCGGTGCTCGGGCCGCTCACCGCTCTCTCACCGCTCTTTCACCGGGACTCGGCTTGCGCGTCGCTCAGCTCGCAGGGGAGGGGAATCTTCCAGCGCCGGTGCGACCAGGTCCAGTGGGCCGGATTGGCGCGAATCAGTGCCTCGAGCAGTCGCGCGTAGCGCGCCGTGAACACCGTCGGTTCCGGACACTCCCCGGCCGCACAGATCGGTTGGAATTCGATCTGATAGTGGCCGCGTCGGGTGCGCGACATCGCTGCGAAAAACGCGGCATAGCCGGTGGAGTATGCGATCTGTCCCGGCCCCGGGTAGAAAGCGGTGTGACGGCCGAGAAACTTGACCCACAGTCGCCCCTCGCTGGAAATCGGTGCCTGATCGGCGATCAGCGCCACGGCGCGCACCGTGTCGCGGCCGCGGGCAATCTCGCGCAGCATCCGCTTGGCGGCAATCAGCCGCGCCCCGAAGCGGCAGCGCAGCTTGCGCAGCTCGCGATCGGCCGCCGCATTGTGCAGGGGTTTGTAGGCGGCTTCCATCGGCGCTCCGACACGCAGCGCCACCGCATGCAGCGACCATTCCCAGTTGGACTGGTGCGCGCCGAGCAGCAGCACCGAGCGACCGGCGCGCGTCTCCGCGTGCACGCGCTCCAGGTTGACGAGCCGCACGCGCGCGCTCATCTCCTCGGCAGACATCGTGGCGATCTTGAAGAACTCGGCCATCACCTGGCTGAGGTGACGGTAATAGAGAGTGAGCAGTCGATTGATCTGCGCGGGTGAGTGGTCCGGAAAGCAGCTGCGCAGGTTGTTGCGCGCCACCGCGACCCGATAGCGCAGCACGTACCGCACCAGCCACGCCACGGCCCCGGTGATCGCGTACAGCACGGGGAACGGCACCCTCGAGAGCGCGCGGATCCACAGGGCGCTCGCGGCGTGCTGCGCGGTGGAGGCACGCTGCGTGGCGGATGCACGCGGCGCGCCAGGGACGCTGCGCGCGCCGACCTCGGCGGGCTTGCTCACGGGAGCATGCGTGCCGGTCGTGGTGCGCATGCCGGCGGCCGCGCACTCGCTCACGGCCACCGCGGCACTGCCGCCTGGATTATCATTCGCCCTCACAACGTCGAGTCTAGCGATTTGCTGCGCGCCGAGGATAGTGAAAAATTGTCGGGCCGCGAACTGCGACTCACGTGCACTGAGCGATCGACCGGGCAGTCCCTATGCTGTGGATCAAGGCGTGTCATCTGCTGTTCGTCATCGCCTGGCTGGCCGGCATATTCTATCTGCCGCGCATCTTCGTGCACTGCGCCGAGGGGCGCGCGCACGGCGAAGACGTGCGGCGGCTGACGATCATGGCGCGGCGGCTGTTCGCCTTCATGACCGTGATGGCGCTCGTGGCGATGGCACTGGGGCTGGTGCTGTGGCTCGGCTATCACGATCGCGGCCGCTGGCTCACCGTCAAGCTCGGCTTCGTCGCCGCACTGATCCTCTACCACGCCCTCTGCGGTGTGCTGCTCGGGCGGCTGCTGCGCGGCAAGCGGTTGCCCGGGCCGATCGCCCTGCGGGTGCTCAACGAGTCCCCCCTGCTGCTGGTGGTACCGATCATCCTGCTGGCCGTGGTCAAACCATTCTGAGGGCGGCGAGGCGCGTGGCAGCGAGGCCGCGTGGCGCGTGGCAGCGTCGCGCGCGGTGTTGCTGCGGTGCGATACCGAGCGCGTCACCGGCAGGGCGGCCGGCCGGGGGTGCGCCTGCACGCGCCTGATCCCTGCGGGCGGCGCGCTCAGACGACGCGGCTGAAGAGCTCCTTGTCGGGACGGTGGCGCGCGAGCCGCGCGTCGAACGCCATGCAGATGTTGCGCAGGAAGGCGCGTCCCCTGTCGGTCACCCGGCAGCCGTCCGTCTCGATCTGCACCAGGCCGTCGGCCGCCGGCTCCGCCAGCCGCTGTACCGCGGTCTGCACGTAGGCGGTGCGCTCGGCGGGCTGCTCCCAGCGGGTTGCCAGCCGCGTCATGAGCCGCAGGATGTGTCCGCGCAGCACCTGGTCCTCCGTATCGAGCAGGTGGCCGCGCTGGATCGGCAGCTCCCCCTGCCCCACGCGCTCCTCGTAGCGCTGCAGGTCCTTGTCGTTCTGGACGAATGCGTCACCGGCGTCTCCGATGGACGAGACGCCCAGACCGATCAGTGGGCGCGTGAAGGCGCTGGTGTAGCCCATGAAATTGCGATGCAGCGTGCCGGCGCGCAGCGCCTGCCACAGCGGGTCGCTCTCCAGCGCGAAGTGATCCAGACCGATCTCGCGGTAGCCCGCACGCTCGAGGCGCTCGCGAGCGCGCTCGTACAGCGCGCGCCGGTCTTCCCCCTGCGGCAGATCACTCTCCGTGAAGCGTCGCTGCCCCGGCTTGATCCACGGCACGTGGGCGTAGCCGTACAGCGCGATGCGGTCCGGCCGCAGGCGACACACCGCATCCATCGTCATCTCGATGCTCGCGCGCGTCTGCAGCGGCAGCCCGTAGATCAGATCGTAGTTGACGCTGTCGAAGCCGCAGGCACGCGCGCCTTGCGTGATCTCGCGCACCTGCTGCTCGCTCTGCACGCGGTTGACGATCTCCTGCACGCGCGGGTCGAAATCCTGCACCCCGAGGCTGATGCGGCTGAAGCCGTAGCGGGCGAGCACCTGCAGCTGCTCGGCCGTGGTCACGCGAGGGTCCGCTTCGATCGATGCGATCGCCCCGGGGCGCGGCCGCGCGCGCCGCAGCAACCCTTCGAGAAGCGTCTCGAGCTCGGCGGCGGTGAGAAAGGTGGGCGTGCCGCCACCGAAGTGCAGCTCGCCGAATTCCAGCTGCGCGAGCCCAAGGCGCGAGCGGTACAGATCCAGCTCGGCGAGCAGCGCCTGCGCGTACGGGGCCACGAAGCCGTGACTGCGCGTGATGCGCGTGTTGCAACCGCAGAAGGTGCACAGCGTGCGACAGAAGGGGATGTGCACGTAGAGCGCGGCGCCGCCGGCACCGCCCGCGTCCAGCGCCGCGCGCACGCGCTCGAGCCACTGCGCCTCGCTCGGCGTGCGCTCCCAGTACGGAACCGTTGGATAGCTCGTATAGCGCGGCCCGGCCACGTCGTACTTGGCGAGCAGGGAAGGGTCCGCCAAGGCGCTCACCGGGGCACTTTCCGCATCATCCGAACATCTCTCGCTGCACGCGCAGCACCAGCTTCACGTTGTCCTCGGGCGTTTGCTGCAGAACGCCGTGGCCCAGGCCGCAAACCCAGCCGGCGCGCAGCGCACGCGGCTCATCGAGCAGGCGTCCGAACAGTGCGCGCAGGCGCGACTCCAGCTGCGCGGCGGACAACAGCAGCCACTGCGGATCGATGTTGCCCTGCACGCTCCAGCGTTCGCCCTGCACGCGCAGCGTCTCGGCCAGATCGTGTCGCCAGTCGACGCCGAGACACTGCACGTCCGCCGCCCGCAGCGCCGCCCAGTGCGCCGGCCCGGTATCGCGCGAGTAGTAGATCACCGGTGTGTCCGGACAGCGCGCGCGAAACAGCCGCACGACCTCGGCCACGGGTGCGGCCGCCAGCTGCGCGAACTGTCGAGGTCCGAGCGTACCGGCCGCCGTGTCAAAGATCGCCACGCAGTCGGCCCCCGCCTCGGCCTGCATCGCCATATTGGCGGCCAGCAGCTCCCGCAACCGCTCGTTGAAGCCCGCGTACAGGCCATCGTGCAGCCCTGCGGGCCCACCGGCGGCGAAGCCCTCATGCGAGCCCGCCACTGCGTAGGCGTACAGGGTGAACGGTCCGCCCACGAATCCGATCAGGGCGCACTCCTCCGGCAGGCGATGGCGCAGCAGCGCGAGCGCTTCGGCCTGGAAGGCGAGCTGCTGCGCGCGCTCTGCTCCGCCGCGAAGTCGTGCCAGGTCCGCCCTGTCCGACAGGTGCCAGTCGAGCAGCGGCCCGGGCGCATAGCGCAGCCCCATGCCCAGCGCCTCGAGCGGAAACAGCAGATCGGAGAACAGGATGGCCGCATCGAAGCCGAAATCCTCGATCGGCCCGAGAGTCACCTGCGCGGCCAGCTGCGGCTGCTTGCACAACTGCATGAACTCGTGCTGCGAGCGCAATCGCTGATAGTGGCGGTGGTAGCGGCCAGCCTGCCGCATGAACCACACGGGCGGGCGGCCGGCGTTGTCGCGCAGCAACGCGCGACACAGCAGTCGCTCACTCACGCCGCAGCTCCGTGAGCAGATAGCCCACGCCGCGAATGCTGCGAATGATGCGCGGATCGGCGGGGTTCACCTCCACCAGCTTGCGCAGGCGCACGATGAAGTTGTCGACGGTGCGCGAGGTCGGGAATTCATCCGCCGACCAGGCGCGATCCAGGATCTCGTCGCGGCTGACGGCCTTGCCCACGCGCTCGGCCAGCAGCCGCAGCACCGAACATTCCTTGTGCGTCAACGCGCGGTTCTCTGCGTCCACGGTCGCCGAGAAGCGCTCGAAGTCCACGAGCGCGCGGCCGATGCGCACCTGGCCGCGTATCTCGCCTGGTACCTGCGCCAGATCCTGAGCGCGCTTCAGGCAGTTCTGAATCCGCAGCAACAGCTCCTTGAAGAGGAACGGCTTGCCCACGTAATCGTCGGCACCGAGCTCCAGACCGCGCACGCGATCCTCGGCGCTGGCGTGCGCGGTGAGGAAGACGATGGCGGTCGCGGGCGCACGCTCGCGCAGCACGCGCGCCAGATCGAAGCCGCTGCCGTCGGGTAACCCCACGTCGATCAGCGCGAGCTGGTAGCTACCCTCGCCGATCGCGCGCCGCGCGCCGGCGACCGACTCGGTGCGCACGACCTGATAGCCGGCCGCGCGCAGCCGCTCCGCCACAGTCGCAGCGACGTTGGGCTCGTCCTCCACCATCAGCAGTCGCACGCCGCTCACGGTGCCCATGGCTGCGCCCGATCGCTCATCCTGTTGATGGCGTTCACCGTCAATGACCCACGCGAAAGCACAGCTGCGCGCGAAATCCCTCACCGGCGGCGCCGTCGAAGCGCACCTGGCCACCCATGCGCTGCATGAGGCGGCGTACCAGGTACAGACCCACCCCCGCTCCGCTGGAGCCGGCGCCGCGGCCGAAGAGCCGGCCGAGCCGCCCGGTGCCCTCGGCTACGCCCTGGCCGTTGTCCTGGTATTCGAGCACGACCTGTGCGCCACGTTGCGCGGCGGTGAGCCGCACCTTGACCGGGTTCACGCCCGAATGGCGCACGGAGTTTTCGATCAGGTTGCGCAGAATCATCTGCAGCGCACCGGCGTCAGCCTGGATCGGCGGCAGAGCCGCATCGACGTGCGCGCGCAGCTCCAGCCGCGCGCCGTGCGCGGCGCCCAGATCATCGAGTGCGCGCGCGAGCCAGCCGTGCAACGGGATCGCCTGCTCGGACAATGGCCCGCCGCCCTCGATGCGCGCCAGCTCCAGGGTCTTGTCGATCTGCGACTCGAGGCGATGCGAGTCCTCAAGCATGCGCCGCGCCAGCTGCTCGCCACCCTCCCCATCGACGATCGCCTCCGCCTGCAGGCGGATGCTGGTCAGCGGCGTACGCAGCTCATGCGTCACCGCGGCGAAGAACGCCTGGATGCTGCGGGTACGCCGATGCTCGCGCCAGTACAGCCACGCGAGCAGCAGCGACACCGCCACCAGCAGGGCCAGGAAGCTCGTCGACTCGCCCACGAGCATCAGCCGCGTGCGCGACCATCGGGCCGCGGTGGCCCCCTGATCCACTCCACTGAGGGCTTCGAGCGTTGCGATGCGCCTGGCCTGCTGTTCAATCACGGTGGCCCACCAGGCCACCAGCGCCAGCTGCAGCGCGAGCCATACGCTGACGGCGCCGGCCAGCAGCACCGTGCGCCGTGCGGGCATGACGCCCAGACCCCCGCGTCCTGCATGACTTCGGGCCATCATTGCAGCACCCATTCGCGCCACTGGCGCACCTGGGGAAATTGCCACAGATTGTGTACCCCGGCGCGCCGCAGGTGCTCATGGGTCTTGCCCGGACCGCAGGCATGCAGCACCTCCGGCGAGAGCCGCGCCGCCCACCGATCGAATTGGGCGCTGCTCGCCCAGTAGACATGCGTCGAGTCGGCGGGCGGTCCATCGCCCGCCGGCGCGGCGGCGTGCGCATAGGTCGCGACCGCGCTGCCCGCAGGCCAGCCATCCAGCGCTTCCTCGTGGGTCAGTACCAGCCACTCTTTCGTGGCCGGCAGCGCCAGCCAGGGCTCGGCCAGCAGCGGGGCCAGCCACGCGAAGCCCAGGCCCTCGGCACAGCCCTCGACCCACAGCCCGCGCTGCGCGAGCGCACGCCAGCTCGCCAGGCCCGGAACCCACAGGTGCGCGGCCCCATGGCTCGAGCGTTCGGCGAGCGAGCGCTCGGCGCCGGCGGGCAGGGCGCGCTGGTGCGTGACGAATACCGCCCGGGCCTCGCGCAGGCGCTCGAGCGCACGCGCCACGCCGTCGGCGCGCGCGAGCACGGCGGGC
>JASHSK010000206.1 GCA_030038755.1 Gammaproteobacteria bacterium | reverse complement strand
AGGCGCACGACCATCGGTCGCGCCATGCGCCCTACGGGCCGCCGAGCGCTTCCAGCGCGGCGATCGCCTGCGCGACGCGCTCCGGAAAGCTGCGGCGGTTATCGAGGAACCACTGGCGGGCAGCCTCGCCGAGGCGCGCCGCCGCCGGCTCCTCGAGTTGCAGGGCGTGTGCGACGGCCTGCTCCAGCGCCTGCTCGTCGAAGCGGAAGGTCTCGGTCAGATTCTGCCGCCCCTGCTCGGAACACGCGATCAACAGCCCGCGCTCCGGCCTCACCAGCTCGTTCATCGGCGCGGCATCCAGCGTCACCGTCACCGCCCCCACGCTCAGGGCCTCGACGATGTAATGGCCCCACCCTTCCGCCTCGGACAGGCACAGGTGAAAGCGGCTGGCGTTCTGCAGGAGTCGCAGCTCCGCGTCCGGCAGGTAATCGCGGTACCAGCGGATGTTGCCCGCCTGCGGGATGGGCACCCCCTCTCGCTCGTGGTAGACGAGCACCAGCGCCGGCCATTCCGGGTGCCGCGTCCACAGCTGCAGCAGCCGGTCGGTACCTTTCATGCGGCTCTTGCCGGCCAGGTGGAAGAAGGAGCGCTCGCGGGGCACCTCCGCCTGGAAGCGATCCTCGCTGTCGAACCCGATATAGGCAGTGCGGCAGCCGAGCGCCTCGAAGATGCGCTGCGTGTGCCGCGTCTTCGCCCACACGCCGTCCAGAGCCGGCAGCAGCCGCCGGTCCCGCTGGTCGAACCATTCCGGGTTCGGCACCGCAATGTTCAGCGCCGCGGTCTGCAGGAACTGCGGCCAGACGTGTTCGAGCATCAGATTGACGCGCAGCGGCGCGCGAGCCTCTTCCGCGGGCCCGACCACGGTTCCGTGGCCCCGCGCCCGCCTGCGCAGCCCCGTGCGCATCCGGGTCAGCCACTGGGTGACGACCGAGCGCCGGCGGCGTGCGTCCGCGCGGTCCGTGGCGTGCACCTGTACCGCGCAACCGCACTGCCGCAGCGCCTCGGCCAGGAGGGCCAGGTCGCGCGCCAGCCCCACGCCGTTGGACTTGCCGATGACCGTCACGGCGAGCGGCGGCGGCGTGCGCGGCGCCGTCAAGCCAGTCGGGACCGGCAGCACACCCGGTGTCGGTGAGGGGCTGCGGACAGGGATGGGAGCGGCGGACACGGGCGAGGATGGTAGCGCGCGGCCGCGCGGCGCGGGTAGACGCCCCTGCCAGCGCGAGCGTAGTCGCAAGGGTAGCCCCTGGATCGGCGCCATCGATCTCGATCGGCAGGGTGATAGCTTCTTGGCCAAGTTGGCCAGTTATGCTAGCCTGATCACCATGAGCACGTCATCCAAGCGCCACCAGGTCAACATTCTGCAGGCGAAGAACCAGCTGTCGCAGCTCATCAAGCAAGCCCAGGCAGGACAGGAGGTCGTGATCGCCAACCGCGGCGAGCCGGTCGCCAGGCTCGTGGGGCTGCACGGAGGAAACGGGCCGCGCTCGGAAGCGGGGAACGGTCAGACCCTGCTCGACTGGCTCGCGCAGCATCCGTTGCCGGCTTACGCCCGGCGCTCCGCCGAGGAGATCGACGCCGCTCTGGAAGAGGAGCGTGCGGCGTGGGATTGATCTATCTCGATTCCTGTCTGCTCATCTATC
Source organism: Gammaproteobacteria bacterium (assembly GCA_030038755.1). Classification (GTDB taxonomy): domain Bacteria; phylum Pseudomonadota; class Gammaproteobacteria; order Steroidobacterales; family Steroidobacteraceae; genus FEN-1191. The sequence goes on along the minus strand of JASHSK010000206.1, from coordinate 10,387 downwards.
TGGTCGAGGAACATGCCCGCTGGGCTCCCGCCGTTGCCGCAGCGGTGTCCGGCGCCGGACACGCGCGCTTCGCCCTCTCGCCACTGGTCAAGTACGAGTGTCTCGTCGGCGCGCTGAGGCGCAATGACCCCGTATTGCAGCAGGCTTATGAGGAGGCCTTCGCACTCTTTGCGATGCTGCCCATGCCGGAAGCCGTGTACCTGCAGGCTGCGCAGCTGCGGGCGCATTTCGGGCTCAGAACACCTGATGCACTGCATCTGGCCTGCGCTCAGCAGCACCGCTGCGCATTTCTCTGGACCAACGACGATCGGCTCGCGCGGGCCTCTCACGGCATGGCGCATAACGTGACGCGATAGCCCGGGTGGGCGCGGCTGGCCCGAGGGACCAGGGGCGATGATGGACGACGACGACGCCTCCCCACCGCCGGCCTTGGCGTGTCAGACTAGCCAGCGTGTCAGACTAGACAGCCTGTAGGACCTGCAGCCCACAATCTCCGCAGCACCACCCTGGCAGCACCCGCCCCATGGCCGCGCAGCCCGCTGAGAACGCTTCCCCGACCACCCGCGAGACGACTCTCGAAGCCTTTCTGCGGCGCGAGGCCGACGAGCACCGCGACGCCTTCGAGTCGCTGCTGGCGGGCCTGACCGCACCCTTCGAGCAGACCCTCGCCCTCTGGGAGGCGGCCGTGCGGGCCGGCGGCAAGCTCCTGCTGTTCGGCAACGGCGGCAGCGCCGCCGATGCGCAGCACCTGGCGGCGGAGCTCGTGGTGCGCTATCACTCCGATCGTCCCGCGATCGCCGCGATCGCGCTGACCACGGACACCTCCACCCTGACCGCCGGCGCCAACGACCTGGGCTACGAGCGCATCTTCAGTCGCCAGATCGAGGCGCTGGGCCGACCGGGCGACGTCGCGGTGGGGATCTCGACCTCCGGCCGCAGCCCCAATGTGCTGGCCGGTCTGGCAGCCGCGCGCGACGGACAGCTGCGCACCATCGGTCTCACCGGCGCGCAGGGCGAGGCCATGCAGGCGCTCTGCGATGTCGTACTGACCGTTCCCTCCCGTATCACCGCCCGCGTTCAGGAGATGCATATTTTCCTCGGCCACATGCTCTGCAAGGGGCTCGAGCAGCGCCTCGCCCGATGAGCGCCGCACCGCTCTGGGATCTGCTCGACTCGTTTCACCGCGCGCGCGTGCTGGTGCTCGGCGACGTGTTGCTGGATCGCTTCATCTACGGTTCGGTGGAGCGCATCTCCCCCGAGGCACCCGTACCGGTCATGACCATCGAGCGCACTGCGGCGATGGCGGGCGGAGCGGCGAACGTCGCGCGCAATGTCGCCACGCTCGGCGGCCAGACCACCCTGATCGGCGTCGTCGGCGAGGACGGCGCCGCCGCGGAGCTGCGCGAGCAGCTCGGCGCGCTGCCGACCGTGCGACCCGAGCTCGTGGCCGATGCCGGCCGGCCCACGACGCTCAAGACGCGTCACATCGCGGACCGCCAGCAGATCCTGCGTACCGACGTCGAGAGCCGTGCGCCGCTGGCCGCGCCGGTCGCCGAAGCGCTGCTGCAGCGTTTTCGCGCGGCGCTCGCCGACAGCGACATCGTCGTGCTGTCCGACTACGCCAAGGGCGTGCTCGGGGAGGAGATCTGCGCGGCCGCGATCGGCGCCGCGCGCGCGGCCTCCCGCCCCGTGATCGTCGACCCGAAGAGCCGCTCCCTGCAGAAGTATCAGGGCGCCACGCTTCTGACGCCGAATCGCCACGAGCTGCAGGCGGCCTGCGGCCGGGACTGCTCGACCGATGAGGCGGTGGTGGCGGGTGCCCGCTCGATCCTCGCGGCCGGCATCTGCTCGACCCTGGTGGTCACGCGCGGCCAGGAGGGCATGTCGATCATTCCCCGCGAGGGCGACGCCGTGCACCTGCGCACCACGGCGCGCGAGGTGTTCGACGTCTCCGGCGCCGGCGACACCGCGGTGGCCGCCATCGCGCTCGGCCTGGCCCATGGGGCCCCCGTGACCGACGTGGTACGGCTGGCGAACATGGCAGCCGCGATCGTCGTCGGCAAGCGCGGCACCGCGACCGTCACCGCCGGGGAGATCATCGCCGAGCTCGATCATCCGGCGCATGGCGAGCCCGGCGCCAAGCACTTCACGCTCGAGAGCGTCGGGCAGCAGGTCAGCCGCTGGCGCGACCTGGGGCAGCGCATCGCCTTCACCAACGGCTGCTTCGATCTTTTGCATCCGGGGCACGTCAGTCTGCTGAACCAGGCGCGCGGCACCGCCGACCGCCTGGTCGTGGGGCTCAACGCGGACCTGTCCGTGCGGCGGCTCAAGGGGGCCGGCCGCCCGGTACAGAGCGAGGTGGCGCGCGCCACGGTGCTCGCATCGCTCAAGGCGGTGGATGCCGTGGTGATTTTTCCGCAGGACACGCCCCTGGAGCTGATCGAGGCGCTGCGGCCCGACGTGCTCATCAAGGGCGCCGACTACACGCTCGACACCGTGGTCGGCGCGGATCTGGTGCGCTCGCACGGCGGCCGCGTGGTGCTGGTCGAATTGGTCCCCGCGCACAGCACCACGAGCACCCTGGAGCGCATCGCGGCGGTACTGGAGCGGTGAGCGTCGTGCTGCTGGACCGCGACGGTACCCTCGTCGTGGACCGCGATTACCTCTCGGACCCCGCCGGCCTGGAGTTCCTGCCGGGTGCGGCCGAGGCGCTGCGCCAGCTGCACCTGCGCGGCCATCGCCTGGTGGTGGTCAGCAATCAGTCCGGCGTCGGCCGCGGGCTGTTCTCGCCCGAGCAGCTGCGCGCGGTCAACGAGCGCCTTGCGGCCATGGTCCGCGAGATCGGCGCCGAGCTCGCCGGCATCTACTGCTGCCCGCACCGGCCGGAAGATGCCTGCGCCTGCCGCAAGCCCGCCATCGGGCTGGTACAGCAGGCCGCCGGGGAACTGGGGTTCGACCCGGCCGCGACCGTCGTGATCGGCGACAAGGCGAGCGACGTGGCGCTCGGGCGGGCCATCGGCGCGGTGACGATCCGGATAGCGCCCGCGGCGGCAGCGCCGGCATCGGCGGCCGCGCCGGCCGCCGATGGTGATGCCGACTACCTCGCCCCGGATCTGCTGCGGGCCGCGCTGATCATCGAGCGGCTGCGGGGCGCATCGCAGCCTCACGAGCCCTGATGTCGTCCACATGCCGGGCCGGGCCCCGGAGGGGCCATTTGGCCCAAAATGGCCAATTTATCCCATTTAGGGCACAATGACCGTCCGGCTGAACGGAACCGCCCGGAGCGACCACATGACCACTTCGACGAGGACAACCGCCTTCCCGCCTCTCGCGGACCTGCCCCGCGCGCGCGCCTCTGATCTCAAGAAGCTCGGCTGGCGGGCCATCATGAATGCGCTACGCATTCGGGGAAAGCTGTCGGTCACGAATCACAATCAGCCCGAGGCCGTCATCCTTCCGGTGGCTGAATACGACGCGATCAGGCAGATCGTGGAGCGCTCGGAAGTGCAGACCGAGGCAGCGCTTGCCGGCCTCAGACGCAGCTTTGATGAGCGTCTGGCGATACTGCAGGACCGCTCGGCGGCGGCTCGTCTGCGCACCCACATTCGAAGCCGTGCCAAATTGGCCGGCAAGGTCAAGGCGGGCTCGACCTGCTGAAGCGGTCATGCGAATGATCGCGCACCGATGACGGGCCACGATGACGCGGCCCGTTGCCTCGCGGCCAGTCCTGTATGTCCTGGCCGGCGCCAATGGAGCCGGTAAGAGCTCGATCGGCGGCCATCTCCTGGAACGTGACGGATTGACCTGGTTCAATCCCGACACCTTCGCCCGCGAGCTCATGGCCGCAACCGGATGCGACCAGACAGGCGCGAACGCCCTCGCCTGGCAGGAGAGCATGCGTCGGCTGGAACATGCCATCGCACATGGCCTGAACCACGCCTTCGAGACGACGCTTGGCGGGGAGTCAATGACGGCAAAGATCCTGGAGGCGACCCGCACACATGACGTGCTGATCTGGTTCTGCGGACTGTCATCTCCCGAGCTGCACGTCGCACGGGTCGAGGCTCGCGTGGCCGCGGGCGGTCATCCCATCCCGGAGGAGCGCATTCGCATGCGTTACAGCCGGGCACAGATGAACCTCATCCGGCTCATGCCGCACGTGGCTCACGTCAGGGTCTACGACAACAGCACCGAGGCCGCGCCGGATGGCACCGTGCCGGACCCGCTGCCGGTGCTCGAGATGGAGAACGGCCAGCTGATCTGGCCAACCTCGGCCGATGTGAGCGGGTTGCGACGCGCACCGCAGTGGGCCAGGCCGCTGCTCGAAGCCGCGCTGCGTGGCGCACGCGTGCCCGGATGATCCTGCGCGGCGGCCGCATTTCGGCGAGCCACCGCTCTGTGGCACTCTAGCCCGATGTACCTCGTCACCGGCGGCGCCGGCTTCATCGGCTCGAATCTCGTGGCGCACCTCGCCGGGGCCGGCGCCGAGGTCGTGGTGTGCGACTGGCTGGGCAGCGATGAGCGCTGGCGCAACCTCGCGCATCACGAGCTCGCCGGGCTGATCGCCCCGGAGGCGCTGGCTGCCTGGCTCGAGCGCACGCCCCCCGAGCGGATCGAGGCGGTGATCCACATGGGGGCCATCAGCTCCACCACGGAAGCCGACGTCGATCGCCTCGTGGGGCATAACATCCGCCCGACGCTCGACCTCCTCGCCTGGTGCACGCAGCACCAGCGGCGCTTCATCTACGCCTCCTCGGCGGCCACCTACGGGGATGGCAGCGCCGGATTCGATGACGACGGCAGCTGCGCCGCGCTGGCGAAGCTGCGACCCCTGAACGCCTACGGCTGGAGCAAGCACGTGGTGGACCGGCGCATCGCGCGCATCGCCGCGGACAAGCGGCCCCTGCCCCCGCAATGCGCCGGTCTGAAGTTCTTCAACGTCTACGGCCCGAACGAATACCACAAGGGATCCATGCAGAGCGTGGTCGCGCGCAACTTCGCGCGGGCGAGGTCCGGCGAGCCGCTGCGGCTGTTTCGCAGCTACCGCCGCGATTATGCCGACGGTGGCCAGCAGCGCGACTTCATCTACGTGCGCGACTGCGTGGACGTCATCGCCTGGCTGCTGGCGCAGCCGCAGGTCTCGGGTCTGTTCAACGTCGGCACCGGCAGCGCGCGCAGCTGGCTGGATCTGGCCGACGCGCTGTTCGCCGCCTGCGGCCGCCGCCGCAGCGTGGAGTTCATCGAAATGCCCGCCGAGCTCGTGCCGCGCTACCAGTACTTCACCGAGGCGCGGATGCAGCGGCTGCGCGAGGCAGGCTACCCGGGTACGTTCACCACGCTCGAGGCGGGCGTCGCCGACTACGTGCAGCGCTACCTCGTCACCGACGACCCGTACCGCTAGCCCCTGCCCGCCCCCGCGCGGCCGATTGCCATGGCCTACCTGCACGAAATCTACTGCAAGGTGATCATCACGGCGCTGCTGATCGCCGTGTTCGCGGTCAACCATCTGCCCGAGGCGCTCGGCAACGGCCTGAAGGTACTGGCCGTCGCGGTAGTGGCGATCCTCGCGCTGTATGTCTCTGCCGTCGCCCGCGGGCATGGCCGCGGCGCGGGCAAGCCGGTCGCATACCTCTTGGCCATCGCCGCGCTGATTGGGATACTGTGGGGTGCCGTCGCCGTCCGCTAGCCCCTGTCGATGTCGGGAGACTGCAAATGAACGCACCGCAGACGCCTATCCCCGTGCGCGAGCTGAAACTCAGCCCGGCCTTGAAGGACCTGATCAATCACGCCCTGGAGCGCTTTCGCATGATCAGCGTCGCGTACGTGGGTCTGGACGGGCAGCCCGAGCTCTCATTCCGCGGGAGCCTGCAGGCCTACAGCGACACGCAGCTGGCGATCTGGGTGCGCAATCCCCAGGGCGGCCTGCTCAAAGCCATCGCCGCCGGTCACGTGCACATCGCCGCCCTCTATGGAGAGGCCAGTCCCCAATCCCGGGCGTTCGTCAGCTTCCGCGGCCGCGGCCGTGTCGACAACTCCGAGGCCGTGCGGCGCACCGTTTACGGTAATTCCCCGGCACCCGAGCGCGATCGGGACAAGGAACAGGCGGGTGTGCCCCTGATCATCGACCTGGACAGCGTCGATGGCTTCTTTCAGGGCGAGCTGCTGCGGATGCGGCGCTGATTCCGGCTACCCCGCTGCCGCCTTGATGCTCGCCTCGGTGCCTGGCGCAGTGCCCGGCTCGCCGCCCGGCTCGATGCCCGGCTCACCGCTCGGCTCGATGCCCGGCTCGCCGCCTGAGTGCAGCAAGGTGCAGATGCGCTCGGCGACGGTGTCGGCGCTGGCCTCGTGCGCCAGCAGCACCGCGCTACGCGAGCCGCGGCGCGGCCCATACCAATCGGGATTCGTGGTCTTGAACAGCCCGAGCACGTGCGCGCCGGCCGCATCGGCCAGATGCAGAACGCCCCCGTCGGCGAGCACCACGAGCGAGGTAGCCGCGAGCGTCGCGCCGAGCAGCCGCAGGTCGGGCGTATAAACGCCCGGCACCTCCCCGGCGAGACGCGGCCGGCGATCGGCCGGGATGAACTCCACCAGCGGCACGCCCGGAGCGCGGCTCCGAAAACAGGCGACCACCTGTCGCCACCAGCCCACCGGGTAGCTCTTGTCACCCGTCGCGGCGGTGAACAGTCCGACCGGCGGGTGAGAATACCGCGCACCAGCCCCGCCAGCCGCACCAGCCCCGCCAGCCGCGCCGACCGTCGCCGCCAACCGCCGCTCACCGTCGCGGCGTTCCGCCTCCGTGAGCCGCAGATCCAGCGGCACGGGGACGCTCTCCAGCTCTTCGCCGGCGGCAAGCTCCCCGAAGTAGCCGGCCCGCAGCAGATACACGGGCCAGTGCGCGAAATGCGCCGGCCCCACGCGCGGGTTGACGGGGTGCGTGAGGATGCGATCGTGGCGAGGCTGGAACCACAGGAAGCCCAGGCGCACGCGTGCCTTCACGTGCCCGAGCAAAAAGCGCCCGGTACGGGAACGCGGGACGGGATCGATCGCCAGATCGAAGGGCTGCCGTCGCAGCTCCCGCAGCGCGCGCAGCACCTGCAGCGGGTGCGCCGCCGGGATCACCGGGAAGATATGCCCCGCCGAGACCCGCGGGTAGCGCCTGAAGAGACTCGGCGCATCGCCGGAGGCGGTCACCAGCTCGATATGCGCGTCCGGGAAGCGGCTCTCGAGCTCCTGCAGCAGGGGCATGAGCAGGAGGGTATTGCCCAGCCGATGGTTGGGGCGCAGCACGCCGATGCGCTGCACGGGGAGCCCCCCACCGTGCCTCGGTATCTGTGCGACCAGCTCCTGGAAGTGCATTCAGCCGTGCCGCCAGCGCTGCACGAACTGCAGCGCACCCTGCAGCGAGCCCGACTGCCCGCCCGCCGTCGTGGGCTTCTCGACAAACGGAATGAAGCGCTCGCACAGCTGCTTGCCGAGCTCGACGCCCCACTGATCGAAGGCGTTGTTGCCCCACACGACGCTCTGCACGAACACCGCGTGCTCGTAGAGCGCTATGAGGCGTCCGAGGGTGCGCGGGTCGAGCTGCTCGAACAGCAGCAGACTCACAGGGCGGCTGCCTTCGTGCACCTTGTGAGGGATCAGCGCCTCGATGCGCGCCTCGGGGAGCTTCGAGCGCGCGAGCTCTTCGCGTACCTCGGCGGCGCTGTGGCCGAGCGCAAACGCCTCGGCCTGCGCCAGGCAGCTGGCGATGGCGAGATTCTGCTGCGGCTGGTTGCCGGACGAGGAGTTGATGGGCAGCAGCAGATCGAGCGCGGCACGCTGCGTGCCCTGGTGCAGCAGCTGGAAGAACGAGTGCTGCGCGTTGTCGCCGGGCTCTCCCCAGATGACCGCGCAGGTCGGCAGCGTCGTCGGGCTGCCGTCGAGTTTCACGTGCTTGCCGTTGCTCTCCATCTGCAGCTGCTGCAGGTAGGCCGGCAGACGCGCGAGCCGCGAATCGTAGGGCAGCACCGCCAGCGTCGGCAGACCGAGCAGATCGATGTTCCACACCGCCAGCAGCCCCATCAGCGCCGGCAGGTTCTCGCGCCAGGCGGCCGTGCGAAAGTGCTCGTCGAGCTCGCGGCCACCGGCCAGGAACGCCTCGAAGTGTGTCCGCCCGATCGCGATCGCCAGCGACACTCCGATCGCGGACCAGATCGAATAGCGGCCTCCGACCCAGTCCCACATCGTGAAGCGGTACTCGGGATGCACGCCGAACTCGTCCATGGCGCGCGTGTTGACCGACACCGCGGCAAAGTGCGCCGGCAAGGCGGCGGCTCCGAGACGTTCGAGCACCCAGGCCCGCGCGGTGCGCGCGTTGGTGAGGGTCTCGAGCGTCGTGAAGGTCTTCGAGCAGATGATGAACAGCGTGCGCGCGGCATCGGCCTCGCGCAGCAGGTCGGAGAGCTCGTTGCCGTCGACGTTGGAGACGAACGCCACGCGGGGTGTATCCGCGCAGAACGGCCGCAGCGCCTGCACCGCCATCGCAGGCCCCAGATCCGAGCCACCGATGCCGATGCTGACCACCAGATTGAACGGCCGGCCGGCGCTCGAGCGGATCGCCCCACTGCGCACGCGCTCGGCGAAATCCAGCATGCGCTCGCGCTCGGCCATCATCTGCGCATCGACGTCCTGCCCAGCCACCAGCAGCGGCGTGCCGCCCGGGCGCCGCAGCGCGGTGTGCAGCACCGCGCGTCCCTCGGTGGTGTTGATCGGCTCGCCGGCGAACATCGCCGCCGCGCGCTCGCGCAGCTCGAGCTGATCGGCGAGCGCCACGAGGCTGTCGACGACCCGGACATCGACGCGCTGGCGCGAGTAATCGAGCGCCAGGCCGGCGCCCTGCGCGCAGCAGTGCGCGAAACGCTGGGCATCCTGCTCGAACAGCCGGCGTGTCGGCGTGGACAGCAGCTGGCCCGCAAGGGACTGCAGCTCGCGCCATGCAGCGCAGTCGGTACCGGTTCGCAGTGCTCGGGTCATGCAGGCGGCTCCGTGGCGACGAGTTCGATTGATTTTAGGATTGATCCGGTGGAGCGATGTCGGCCCGCGCCGCGACCTGCCGGCAGCGTCAGGCCGCAGCCCGCTCCTGCAGCCACAGGCACCGCCCACCGCTCGCCTTCGACAGCAGCGCGGTCAACTCGGCATGCGCCGCCAGCTCCTCGGGGTTCGGCTCGATGACCCGCAACGCGCCGGCCGGCCGCAGCAGTGCACCCGTATCGCTGCCGTCGGGGTCGGCTGCGATCGCCAGCAGGCTCGTCGCCCCCTCGCGCGCACCGTCCTCGAAGGCCAGCAGGCTCTGCCCCCCCGTCATGGCCAGGTACACGTCCGCCAGCAGCTGCGCGTCCAGCAGCGCGCCGTGCAGATCGCGCTGCGAGTTGTCGACACCGTAGCGCTTGCAGAGCGCATCCAGGTTGTTGCGCTGGCCCGGGTGGCGCTGACGCGCGAGGGTGAGCGTGTCGAGCACACTGCAGACCGCGCGCACGCTCGCGGGCCAGGCGGCCGCCACACCGGCGAGGGACTCGCCCTGCGCTGCGGCCTGCGGCGCGCCCTGCGGCGCGGTCTGTGGCGCGGTCTGTGGCGCGGTCTGTGGCGCCCCACCGGTCAGCAGCGCCAGCTCCAGGTCGAGGAACGCGACATCGAACTCGGCGTTGTGGATGACGAGCTCGCTCCCGCGGATGAATTCCAGCAGCGCCCCGGCGATTGCTGCAAAGGGAGGCGCCGTCTCGAGCCGCTCGCGTGACAGGCCATGCACCGCCTGCGCATCCGCTTCGATGTCGCGCCCGGGATTGATGTACTGGTGGAAGCGCCGGCCCGTGTGCCGTCGATTGACCAGCTCCACGCAGCCGATCTCGATGATGCGATGCCCCTGGGCCGGAACGAGTCCGGTGGTCTCGGTGTCGAGCACGATCTGCCGCATGCTGCGTTCCCTGTCGTGGCCGGCCCGTCAGAGGCGCGGCACCCGTGAGTCTACCGCAAGCATGGCGTCGATCGCGGCATTGGCCAGCGCGTCGCAGCGCTCGTTGCCGGGGACTCCGCTGTGGCCGCGCACCCAGTGCCACTCGATGCGATGACGGCCCGCCTCGGCGTCGAGCAGCTCCCAGAGGTCCTGGTTCTTGACCGCCTGCCCGTCGGTGGTCTTCCAGCCACGCGCCTTCCAGCGCGGCAGCCACGAGAGCACGCCGTTACGCACGTACTGCGAATCCGTGTACAGCCGCACGTCGACCGGCCGCCGCAGCGCCTGCAGCGCGGCGATGACCGCCTGCAGCTCCATGCGGTTGTTGGTCGTGTGGCTCTCGGCGCCCGAAAGCTCCTTCTCGCGGCCATCGATCGACAGCAGCGCGCCCCAGCCGCCCGG
>JASHSK010000205.1 GCA_030038755.1 Gammaproteobacteria bacterium | reverse complement strand
AGCGCCGCGCCCGGCAGTTCGGGCGCCGGCGCGAGTGCAGGATCTGCGCCGGCACCGGCCGGCAAGTAACAGCGCCGACGTGGTGGAATTGGTAGACACACTAGCTTGAGGGGCTAGCGCCGCAAGGTGTGGGAGTTCGAATCTCCCCGTCGGCACCATCATCATCATTACAGTCCGGCAAACCGGTCGGTCCGCCGCGCCCGGCACGCAGTCGCAGGCGAAGCGACGCACCGTCATCTTCGCTGCACCACACGATTAGCATCAGCTGATATAATTGGGCGGATAAACGGGGCGGAGCGGTTGCGCGGCAATCGTCCGCCCCTTTTGATGCGCCGTTTTGTCGATGCTGTCCAACTACCTACCGATCCTGATCTTCCTCGGACTGGCCACCGCGCTGGCGGTGCTGCTGCTGTCGCTGGGCACGGTGCTCGGCCGGCTCGGCGCCCGACACCTCGGCGATGCCGACAAGCTCTCGGCCTACGAGTGCGGCTTCGAGGCCTTCGAGGACACGCGCATGAAGTTCGACGTGCGCTACTACCTGGTCGCGATCCTGTTCATCATTTTCGATCTGGAGATCGCGTTCCTGTTTCCGTGGGCGGTGGCGCTGCGCGGCATCGGCAGCGCAGGCCTCATCGGGATGGCCGTGTTCCTGGCGATCCTGATCGTCGGCTTCGCGTATGAGTGGAAGAGGGGTGCCCTGGAATGGGACTAGCAGCCGCGGGACTGGCAGCCGCCGACGTGCAGGGGTTCGCCCAGCGGGGCTTTCTGACGACGCAGGTGGACAACCTGGTCAGCTGGGCGCGCACCGGCTCGCTGTGGCCGATGACGTTCGGGCTGGCCTGCTGCGCCGTGGAGATGATGCACGCCGGCGCTTCGCGCTACGACCTGGACCGCTTCGGGGTGGTGTTTCGTCCCAGCCCGCGCCAGTCGGATGTCATGATCGTCGCCGGCACGCTGGTGAACAAAATGGCGCCGGCGCTGCGCAAGGTGTACGACCAGATGCCCGAGCCGCGATGGGTGATTTCCATGGGCTCGTGCGCCAACGGCGGGGGTTATTACCACTACTCCTATGCGGTGGTGCGCGGCTGCGACCGTGTCGTGCCCGTGGACGTCTACGTGCCCGGCTGCCCGCCGACGGCCGAGGCGCTGCTCTACGGGGTGCTGCAACTGCAGCGCAAGATCGCGCGTCACGAGGCGGCCAGCGCCTAGGCGCGCGCGATCGGCCCAGTCACCCACTCGAGGACCTTAAGCTCAGTGCCAGCCTCCATCGAGCAACTGTCCGCCCTGATCGGGACGGTGCTGGGCGAGCGCGTGCGCCGCTACGCTTCCCTGCCGGAGGAGCTGTCGCTCGAGGTGGCGGCCCCCGAGCTGCTCTCCGTGGCACATACGCTGCGCGATGATCCGCAGCTGTCCTTCGAGATGCTGATGGATCTGGCCGGCGTGGATTATCTCGATTACGGCCGCGCAGAATGGCGCACCACGGCCGCCACCGTCAGCGGCTTCAGCCGCGGCGTCAACCGCGCGGCCGCGCACACCCTGCACGGGCAGCGGCGCTTCGCCGTGGTCTATCAGCTGCTGTCCGTGCGCCACAACCACAGGCTGCGCCTGCGCGTGTGGTGCGAGGAGCTGGAAGATCCGGTCGTGGACTCGGTGACCGGTATCTGGGCCGGCGCCGACTGGTTCGAGCGCGAGGCGTTCGACCTGTTCGGCATCCTGTTCCGCGGCCATCCGGATCTGCGGCGCATCCTGACCGATTACGGTTTCATCGGTCACCCGTTCCGCAAGGACTTTCCGCTGATCGGCAATGTCGAGGTGCGCTACGACCCGCAGCTCAAGCGCGTGGTCTACGAGCCGGTCAGCATCGAGCCGCGTACGCTGGTGCCACGCGTGATTCGTCACGACAACCGCTACAACCCGGCGCTGCAGGACCTGTCGCCCGATGCGCGCGCCGACGTCACGGCGGCTGCCGCGGGGGTGCCGGGCGCCGCAGCGAGCGCCGGATCCGCGGCGGCGGGAGCGGCTGCGCCGCCGGCCGCGACGGCGAAGGTGGCCGCGACGGCGAAGGGGGCCGCCGGTGGCTGAGATCCGCAATCTGACACTCAACTTCGGCCCGCAGCATCCGGCGGCGCACGGAGTGCTGCGGCTGGTGCTGGAGATGGATGGGGAGGTCATCCAGAAAGCCGACCCGCACATCGGGTTGCTGCACCGGGGGACCGAAAAGCTCGCCGAATCCAAGCCGTTCAATCAGTCCATCGGCTATATGGACCGCCTGGACTATGTGTCGATGATGTGCAACGAGCACGCCTACGTGATGGCGATCGAGCGGCTGCTGGGCATCACGCCCCCGCCGCGGGCGCGTTACATCCGCGTGCTGTTCGATGAGATCACGCGCATCCTCAATCACCTGATGTGGCTCGGCGCCCATGGGCTCGACATCGGCGCGATGACCGTGTTCCTGTTCTGTTTCCGCGAACGCGAGGACCTGATGGACTGCTACGAGGCGGTCTCGGGCACACGCATGCACGCGACCTACTATCGCCCGGGCGGCGTGTACCGCGATCTGCCCGAGGTCATGCCGAAGTATCAGCCCTCGCGCTGGCGTACGCAGCACGAGGTCGACCGCCTGAATCGCGCGCGCGCCGGCTCGCTGCTCGACTTCATCGATGCCTTCACGCAGAAGTTCCCGGCCTGTATCGACGAGTACGAGACGCTGCTGACCGACAACCGCATCTGGAAGCAGCGCACGGTGAATATCGGAGTGGTACCTCCCGAGCGTGCGATGCAGCTGGGCTTCAGCGGACCGATGCTGCGCGGCTCGGGCGTCGCCTGGGATCTGCGCAAGAAGCAGCCCTACGAGGCGTACGCCGATCTGGATTTCGACATCCCCATCGGCGTGAACGGCGACTGCTACGACCGTTACCTGGTGCGCGTCGCGGAGATGCGCCAGTCCAACCGCATCATCAGGCAGTGTGTGGACTGGCTGCGCGCGAATCCGGGTGCGGTGATGGTCGATGAGCGCAAGGTACGGCCGCCGAGCCGCGAGCAGATGAAGGAGAAGATGGAGTCGCTGATCCATCACTTCAAATTCTTCACCGAGGGCTATTGCGTGCCCGAGGGTGAGACCTACGCCGCGGTCGAGGCGCCGAAGGGCGAGTTCGGCGTCTACCTGGTTTCCGACGGCGCCAACAAGCCCTATCGCGTCAAATGCCGCGCCCCGGGATTCGCGCATCTGTCGGCGCTCGGGGAGATGGTGCAGGGGCACATGCTCGCCGACGTCGTGGCGGTGATCGGCACGCAGGACATCGTTTTCGGGGAGGTCGACCGCTGATGAGCCCGGGACCGAACGGCGAGGGGGCGCCCGCGGAGGGCGCGGGGAGCGCGGCACGCGCGCTGCCGGAGCTGCCGGGCGAGGTGTGCGCCGAGATCGACCACTGGGTGGCGAAGTTTCCGCCCGGCCGCCAGCGCTCCGCGGTCATTTCTGCGCTGCGCGTCGTACAGGAACACAATCACGGCTATCTGACCGTCGAGCTGATGGACGCGGTCGCCGCCCGCCTGCAGCTCCCGCCGATCCAGGTGTACGAGGTCGCGAGCTTCTACTCGATGTTCGAGACGCACCCGTGCGGCCGCCACCACGTGAGCGTCTGTACCAACATCTCGTGCTTCCTGCGCGGCGCAGAGCAGATCGCCGCCTACGTGGAGAAGAAGCTCGGCATCCGCATGGGCCAGAGCACGCCCGACGGACGCATCTTCCTCAAGCGCGAGGAGGAGTGTCTGGCGGCCTGCACCGGCGCGCCGATGATGATGATCGACCACGTCTACCACGAGCATCTGACGCCCGAGAAGGTCGACCAGGTGCTCGACGCGCTGGAGTAGATCCGTGGGACAGTGGGACGACAAGCTGAACCTGACCTGTTTCGCGCCGCTGGGCCAGGAGCGCCCCTGGACCCTGGAAACCTATCGTCGGAACGGGGGGTACGAGGCCTGGGAGCGCATCCTCGCCGAGAAGCCCCCGCGCGAGCAGATCATCGATGCGGTCAAGGCTTCGGGGCTGCGCGGGCGTGGGGGGGCGGCCTTCCCGGTCGGCGTCAAGTGGAGCTTCATGCCGCGCAACGCCACGATGCAGAAGTACGTGGTGTGCAACTCGGATGAGAGCGAGCCGGGCACCTGTCACGACCGCGATATCCTGCGCTACAACCCGCACTGCCTGATCGAAGGGCTGGCGATCGGCGGCTACGCGATGAACGCCACGGTGGGCTACAACTACATTCGTGGCGAGTTTCTCGGCGAGCCGATCCCGCGCTTCGAGGCGGCGCTCGCCGAAGCCTACGGAGCGGGCCTGCTCGGCAGGAATATCCGCGGAAGCGGCATCGACTTCGACCTGCACACCTTCATCGGCGCCGGCGCCTACATCTGCGGCGAGGAGACGGCGCTGCTCGACTCGCTCGAGGGCAAGACCGGCAAGCCACGCTTCAAGCCGCCGTTCCCGGCCGCCTTCGGGCTGTACGGCATGCCCACGACCATCAACAACACGCAGAGCTTCGCGTCGGTGCCGACGATCCTGCGCCGGGGAGCGCAGTGGTTCGCGGATCTGGGACCGAAGAACTCCGGCGGCACGGCGATCTTCTCGGTCTCCGGTCACGTCGGCCGCCCGGGCAACTTCGAGGTGCCGCTCGGCATCCCGTTCGCGCAGCTGCTGGAGATGGCCGGCGGCGTGTGGCACGGGCGCAAGCTCAAGGCCGTGATCCCCGGCGGCTCCTCGGTGCCGGTGGTGCCCGGGGAGGTCATGCTCCGCACCAACATGGACTACGACTCCGTCAAGGCGGTCGGCTCGGGCATCGGCTCGGCGGCGGTGATCGTGATGGACGAGACCACCTGCATGGTGCGCACGCTCGAGCGGCTGTCGCGCTTCTACATGTCCGAGTCCTGCGGGCAGTGCACGCCGTGCCGCGAGGGCACCGGGTGGCTCAATCGCACGCTCAACCGCATCCTCGAGGGCCGTGCGCGGCGCGAGGACCTGAACCTGCTGCTCGACGTCGCCAACCACATCGAGGGGCACACGATCTGCGGCCTGGGCGATGCGGCCGCCTGGCCGGTGCAGAGCTTCCTGAAACATTTCCGTCATGAGTTCGAGTACATGGTGGAGCACGGCGGCCGCAGCATCGTGGAAGGGCAGCCGCAGGGGGCGGTGGCATGACCGAAGAGCTGGTCAACATCGAGGTGAACGGCGTGCCGATGAAGGCGCGCAAGGGCGAGGTGATCATCCGCGCCACCGACCGCGAGGGCGTGTACATCCCGCGCTTCTGCTATCACGACAAGCTGCCGATCGCGGCCAACTGCCGCATGTGCCTCGTGGAGGTGGAGAAGTCTCCCAAGCCGCTGCCGGCGTGCGCCACGCCGGTCGCCGAAGGCATGAAGATCTTCACCAACTCGGTCAGAGCGACCGGTGCGCAGCGCGCCACGATGGAGTTCCTGCTGATCAACCACCCGCTGGACTGCCCGATCTGCGATCAGGGCGGGGAGTGCGAGCTGCAGGATCTGGCGGTGGGCTTCGGCCGCGACGTATCGCGCTTCACCGAGAAGAAGCGCGTGGTCAAGGACAAGAATCTCGGGCCGCTGGTATCCACCGACATGACGCGCTGCATTCACTGCACGCGCTGCGTGCGCTTCGGCCAGGACATCGCCGGTATTCAGGAGATGGGTGCCACCGGCCGCGGCGAGCACATGGAGATCGGCACCTATATCGAGCGCAGCGTCGATCACGAGCTGTCCGGCAACATCATCGACCTGTGTCCCGTCGGCGCGCTCAACAGCAAGCCGTTCCGCTACCACGGGCGCGGCTGGGAGATGACGCAGCATCCGCTGATCTCTCCGCACGACGGTGTCGGCACGCAGCTGTACGGGCACGTGCTGCGCGGGCGGCTGATGCGCGTGGTGCCCAGGGCGTTCGAGGAAATCAACGAGACGTGGATCGCCGATCGCGACCGCTTCAGCTACGAGGGTCTCTACAGCGCCGATCGGCTGCTCGCCCCGGCGGTGCGCCAGAGCGACGGCAGCTGGCGCGAGGTGGAATGGGAGGTTGCGCTCGAGGCGGCCGCCGAGGCATTGCGGACGGCCGGGGCGCAGCTCGGCGTGCTCGCGCATCCCTCCAGTACGCTGGAGGAGCTGTATCTGAGCACGCGGCTGTCCGAAGGCCTGGGCGGCGCCAACCTCGATCACCGGCTGCGTCAGCGCGACTTCCGCGGCGATGCGTCCGTGGGGCCCGCCGCAGGTGCGGCCGGGGCTGCGGCGTCCGCGCCGACGCTGGGGCTGCCGATTGCCGCGGTCGACCAGCTCGATGCGCTGCTGATCATCGGTGCGAATCTGCGGCGCGAGGTGCCGGTGCTCGCGCATCGCGTGCGCAAGTCGGCGCTGCGCGGGGCGCGGGTCAGCTTCCTCAACCCGGCGAGCTTCGAGTACCTGTTTCCCGTGGCCGAGTATCTGCTCGCTCCACCGGCAGAGCAGATCGGACAGCTCGCTTCGCTGCTCGCGGCGGCGGCGCAGGCGGGAGCGCTGCTGCCCCCGCAGATTGCGGCGCTGGTCCGTGCGGCCCCGGTCGATGAGCATCACCGCGCCGTGGTCGCAGCGCTGCGCGAGGGCACGCGGCGGGCCGTGTGGTGTGGCGCGCTGGCGCTGCGCAGCGATGCTTATGCGCAGGTGCGTGTGCTGGCGCGCGCGCTCGCGCAGGCGACCGGCGCGAGCTTCGGGGAGCTGGCCGAAGGGGGCAACGCGGCGGGTGCCTGGCTGGCCGGCGTGCAGCCGCATCGCGGCGTGGGCGGCGCGCCGCGCGCGCGGCCCGGGCGCAACGCGCGGCAGATGCTGGAGGAGGCACTGCCCGGCTACCTGCTGCTGCATACCGAGCCCTGGGCCGACGCCGATCTGCCGCGCGTGCTGCAGACGCTGAAGGGCGCGCGCTCGCTGGTCGCGATCGGCCCGTACGCGAGTCCGGAGCTCAGGAGCGTGGCCAGCGTGCTGCTGCCGGCCGGGAGCTTCGCCGAGACCTCGGGCACTTACGTGAGTCTCGAAGGCCGCTGGCAGAGCTACGCCGCGGCCGCGCGGCTGCTCGGAGCGGCGCGCCCGGCCTGGAAGATCCTGCGGGTGCTCGGCAACCTGCTGTCGCTGGCCGGCTTCGAATACCAGTCCTCCGAGCAGGTGCGCGACGAGCTGGCCGCGCGGCTGCAGCTGCCGGCCCCCGGCGGTGCCGGCGCGGCGGCCGAAGCGCCGGCGGCCGTAGCGGCCTCCGCGGAGGAGGCGGCGCTCGCGGGCGCGAATACGAGTGCCGCCACGGTGCTCGATATGCCGATGTACGCGATCGATGCGATCGTGCGCCGCGCCGGCCCCCTGCAGCGCACGCGCGACGGACGCGCGCGGCCGCAGCGCTACGGGAACGGGTCGTGAGCGCCCTCGGGCAATTCTGGGGGCAGCTGCCGGCGGTGGTGCACTCGACCGTCATCACCGTGCTGCTGATGATCATCCTGATCCTGTGCGTGGCCTATCTGACGCTGTGGGAACGCAAGCTCATCGGCTGGATGCAGATGCGCATCGGTCCCAACCGCGTACGCATCTTCGGTCTGCTGCCGGGCATGGGCCAGCCGTTCGCCGACGTGATCAAGCTGCTGATCAAGGAGATCGTCGTTCCGGCGCGCGCCAACAAGCTGCTGTTCGCGCTGGCCCCGGCGGTCGCGCTGATCCCGGCGTTCGCCGCCTGGGCGGTGGTGCCGATCGCCCCGCATTACGCGATCGCGAACGTCGACGCGGGGCTGCTGTACGTGCTGTCGCTGACCTCGATGGGGGTCTACGGGGTGATCCTCGCCGGCTGGGCGTCCAACTCCAAGTACGCGTTTCTCGGCGCCATGCGATCGGCGGCGCAGATGGTCGCCTATGAGATCGCGATGGGATTTGCGCTGGTCGGGGTGCTGATGGCCTCGGGCAGCCTCAACCTCGGCACGATCATCTCCCGCCAGGAGGGTGGCGTGCTCGCCTGGAACTGGTTCTGGCTGCTGCCGCTGCTGATGGTGTACTTCATCTCCGGGGTCGCCGAGACCAACCGTGCCCCCTTCGACGTGGCCGAGGGTGAATCGGAGATCGTGGCCGGGTTCCACGTCGAATACTCGGGCATGGCCTTCGCGCTGTTCTTTCTGGCCGAATACGCCAACATGATCCTGATCGCCGGGCTGACCGCGGTGTTCTTCTTCGGCGGCTGGCTCAGCCCGCTGCAGGGCTA
>JASHSK010000204.1 GCA_030038755.1 Gammaproteobacteria bacterium | reverse complement strand
AGCGGTCCGACGCGGGCGCCGGGCACGCCGACGGGCGGGGTCCGGAGGGTCGCGGCGGCGAGCATCGCGGGGCGGGCGGTGCGGCACACGAGCCCGGGCATCGCGGGCGGCACGGCATAGGGGGGGAGCCCGAAGGGGCGGCGTGAAGGCCCTGCCATGAAGGCCCTGCCATGAAGGTCGTGCCATGAAGGTCGTGCCATGAAGGTCGTGCCATGAAGGTCCTGCTGATCGAGGACAACGAGCGCGTCACGCAGTTCGTGCTCAAGGGGCTGGCCGAGTCCGGGCATACGGCCGACCACACGCCCAGCGGCCGCGACGGCATGTTCCTGGCCGCGAGCGAGCCGTATGACGCGATCATCCTGGATCGTATGCTGCCGGGGGATATCGACGGGCTGGCGATCATCGAGGCGCTGCGCAAGGCCGGCAAGCGCACGCCAATCCTGATCCTCAGCGCTCTCTCCGACGTCGATGAGCGCATCCGTGGGCTGCGCGCCGGCGGCGATGACTATCTGACCAAGCCGTTCGCATTCGGCGAGCTGCTCGCGCGGCTCGATGCGCTCACACGGCGCGCCCAGGCCGAGACCGTGCAGACCAAGCTCGAGGTCGCCGACCTGCGCGTGGACCTGCTCACGCGCCGGGTGATGCGCGGCAGTCGCGACATCGCGCTGCAGCCGCGCGAGTTCAAGCTGCTCGAATACCTGATGCGCCATGCGGATCAGGTGGTCACGCGTACGATGCTGCTGGAGAATGTCTGGGACTACCACTTCGACCCGCAGACCAACCTGATCGACGTGCACATCAGCAAGCTGCGCCAGAAGATCGACGCGGACTTCGAACGTCCGCTGCTGCGCACCGTACGCAACGCCGGCTACACGCTGACGTCGCACGACTGAGGGTTCCCATGGCCCGACCGCACGCGATTCGCGGAGGGACGACATGAAGGCGCTGCGCTCCTCGGCTCTCCGGCTGTCCATCGGCTACACCTGCCTGGGGCTCGCGGCGCTGGCGCTGTTCGCCGCGCCCCTGTGGTACGCGTGGCGCGTGACCATCGAGGACAGCCGCATGGACATCCTGCAGGCCGATGCCCAGCGCCTGACCGACGTGTTCCAGCACGACGGACCCGAGGGACTGCGCAGCTTCATCGCCGAACGCATCGGCATGCAGATCGCCAACGAGCGGCTGCTGCTGTTCACGGATCCGAACCTCAAGCCGCTCGCGGGCAACATCGGCGCCTGGCCCGCGAACGTGCCGGTCAGGCCCGGCAACTACACGCTCAAGCTGACACTCGATGGTGAGCCCACCACGGTTGCGCTGGTGCACGACGAGCTTGCGCACGGCTACCATCTGCTGGTGGGGCGCGATATCGCCTTCTATGTGCCATTGGAACGGCGCTTCTGGTATGCGCTCATCGGCGCGGTGGCGATTCTGTTGACGCTCGGCACGCTCGGCGGTGTGCTGATCCGTCGTGCCCTCATGGCACGCATCCACGTGGTGCGCGCGACGGTCTCGGCCATCATGCAGGGGGACCTGGCGCACCGGCTGCCGACGCAGCAGATGGGCGATGAGCTCAATACGCTGTCGCAGTCGATCAACCGCATGCTCGCGCAGATCGAGCAGCTGGTACACGGCGTGCGCAACGTCTCCAACGCCATCGCGCATGACCTGCGCACGCCGCTCACGGAGCTGCGCGTGCGGCTGGAAGAGCTGTTGCTGACCCGACCGCAGCCGGAGGTGGCGTTCGCGGAGATCGACGCCGCCGTGGCCGACGTGGATCGCGTCATCAGCATCTTCAATGCGCTGCTGCGTCTGGCGGAGATCGACAGCGGCATGCGCCGCTCCGGATTCATCACCGTGGACCTGGCCGAGGTGGCCGCCTCGGCCGTCGACTTCTATCAGCCGGCCGCCGAGCTGAAGGGATCACACCTGCAGCTGCTGCGCGACGGGCCCGCGCCGGTGAAGGGCGACCCGGTGCTGCTGGCGCAGGCACTGAGTAATCTGATCGACAACGCTTTGAAATACACTCCCGCCGACGGTCACGTCGTGGTGACGGTCACGCGCGGCGCCGACGGCGGCGTAACGGTCACGGTGGCCGACAGCGGGCCGGGCATTCCCGAGGCCGACAGGGCCAAGGTGATCGAGCGGTTCTACCGCGGAGACACCAGCCGCGGCACGCCCGGAGTGGGGTTGGGGCTCTCGCTGGTGGAGGCGATCGCGCGGCTGCACGGCAGCAGCCTCGGGCTCGCGGACAATGGTCCCGGCTTGCGCGTTTCCATGGCGCTGGGGCAGGATACGCGGCCGATCGAGCGGCCGGCCCCGGCCGCTCCTCAACGCGGGGAGCTTCAGCATGAGCCAGCTTATCTATGATGTGACCGTTCCGACCCTGGTACGCGCGCTCAATAACCTCGCCGGCGTGCTCGACAAGGCACGCAGTCACGCCGAAAGCGAGAAAATCGATCCGTCGGCGCTGCTGACGATGCGGCTGTATCCGGACATGTTCCCGCTGACCAGGCAGGTGCAGATCGCCACCGACAACGCCAAGGGATGCGTGGCGCGGCTGGCGCAGCAGGACGCGCCGAAATACGAAGACAACGAGTCGAGTTTCGCGGATCTGCGCGCGCGGCTGGAGAAGACCGTCGGCTACATCAAGAGCATCGAGGCGCGCTCGTTCGATGGCGCGGGCGATCGCCCCGTGGCGCTGAAGTTCCCGCAGCGTACGCTGAACTTCAAGAGCGGCTGGGAGTACCTGCTCGGCTTCGCTCTGCCGAACGTGTACTTTCATTGCACGACCGCGTACGACATCCTGCGACACGGCGGCGTGAAGCTCGGCAAGGGAGATTTCCTCGGTGCCGTCGGCTAGCGAGCGGCGTGCGGCCGGCACGCGGCGCGCCGCGCCATCCTGCGCATCGTCATGAAGCGAGCCCTGATCACGGGCATCACCGGCCAGGACGGCTCGTACCTGGCGGAGCTGCTGCTGCAGAAAGGATACGAGGTGCACGGCATCAAGCGCCGTGCCTCCTCGTTCAACACCGATCGTATCGACCATCTGTACGAGGATCCGCACGGAGTGGGGGTGCGCATGCACCTGCACTACGGGGATCTGACGGATTCCACCAACCTGATCCGCATCATCCAGCAGGTACAGCCCGACGAGATCTACAATCTGGCGGCGCAAAGCCATGTGGCGGTGTCGTTCGAAACCCCCGAGTACACCGCCAATGCCGATGCACTGGGTGCGCTGCGGCTGCTGGAGGCGATTCGTATCCTCGGGCTCGGCAGCCGCACGCGCTTCTACCAGGCCTCCACCTCGGAGATGTACGGCCTGGTGCAGGAGACCCCGCAGCGCGAGTCGACGCCGTTCTATCCGCGCTCTCCCTACGGCGCGGCCAAGGTGTACGCCTACTGGATAACGGTCAACTACCGCGAGGCTTATGGCCTCTACGCCTGTAACGGCATCCTGTTCAATCACGAGTCACCGGTGCGCGGCGAGACGTTCGTCACCCGCAAGATCACCCGCGGGCTCGCGCGGCTGCGCGAGGGGCTGGAACAGTGCCTGTATCTGGGCAATCTCGACGCGCGTCGCGACTGGGGGCACGCCCGCGACTTCGTACGCGCGCAGTGGCTCATGCTGCAGCAGGAGCGGCCCGAAGACTTCGTGATCGCCACCGGCGAGCAGCACTCGGTGCGCGAATTCTGCGAGCGCGTGGCCGAGCGTCTGGACATGCGGCTGGAGTGGCGCGGCAGCGGGTTGCAGGAGTGCGGCGTTGCGGCCGACAGCGGCCGCACGCTGATCCGCATCGATCCGCGCTATTTCCGTCCCACCGAGGTCGATACGCTGCTCGGTGATGCCGGAAAAGCACGCCGGCAGCTCGGCTGGCAACCACAGATCAGCTTTGCAGAGCTGGTCGATGAGATGGTCGCCGAGGATCTGACGCTGGCACGGCGCGATGCGCACATGGCCCGCGAAGGCTTCAAGACCTATCAGTACCGGGAATGACGCCGCAGGGCCGCACACCGCCATGAACGTGCAGGATGCGTCGATCTACGTCGCCGGTCACGGCGGGCTGGTCGGCGCGGCGCTGGTGCGGCGGCTGCAGGCCGGCGGAGCGACGCGGCTGATCGTGCGCACGCGCGCCGAACTGGATCTGCGCCGGCAGGATCAGGTCGAGCGCTTCTTCGCCGCGGAGCGACCCGACTACGTGTTTCTCGCCGCGGCTCATGTCGGCGGCATCGAGGCCAACCGCAGTGCGCCGGCGCAGTTTCTGCGCGATAACCTGCAGATTCAGACCAATGTCATCGATGCCGCCCATCGCAATGCAGTGCGCAAGCTGCTATTCCTCGGCTCCAGCTGCATTTATCCACGCGACGCCCAGCAACCGATGCGCGAGGAGTACCTGCTCGGCGGCGCGCTCGAGTCGACCAATGAGTGGTACGCGATCGCCAAGATCGCCGGCCTGAAGATGTGTCAGGCGTATCGCCGGGAGTTCGGCTTCGACGCCATCAGCGCGATGCCGACCAATCTGTACGGCCCGGGGGATAACTTCAGCCTGAGAACCTCGCACGTGCTCCCGGCGCTGATGCGCAAGTGCGACGAGGCACGGCAGGCGCGCGCGCCCGCCGTGGAAGTCTGGGGCAGCGGCACGCCGCGGCGCGAGTTTCTGCACGTCGATGACCTGGCCGATGCCTGCCTGTACCTCATGCAGCACTACGAATCCGAGCAGCCCGTCAACGTCGGCTGGGGTCGCGACGTCAGCATCGCGGAGCTGGCGCGCATGATCGCCGCCGTGGTGGGTTTCAGGGGGGAGCTGCGCTTTGATCCGAGCCGGCCGGATGGCACGCCGCGCAAGCTCCTGGATGTCTCCCGCCTGACGACGCTCGGCTGGCAGCCGCGCATCGGCCTGGCCGAGGGGCTGGCGTCGACCTACGCCTGGTACGGGCAGCACCGTGACGCGCTGCGCACGTGACGCCCCGCACCCGCACACGTGACGCCCCGCACATCGGGGAAGCCCCGGCGCGATAGCCTTGCGCCGTTAAGGCAGGGTTAATTCTGCCGGGAATAGCCTCATGGATTAGCTACGGGCACTCGCTGGCGGCAGTGATCGATGACTGTGGCGTGCGACCAACCTGCTGCAGCTTAAGGTAAATGCCGCGACGATGCCTGGCGCTCGAGTTTCACTGTAAGATGCGGCGCCCGCCGAGAGGCTGGCTGGTCATTCACTTTAAAGGATTCGACACAATGAAGTTCAACGTTGCAGTTCTGGCGGTTCTGGCGACGACCCTGGCCGGCGCACCGCTCATCGCCACGGCGGCGGATTCCAGCGGCAGCACGCCGACGGCATCGAGCACCCATAAGGCCAAGCACGCGCACCACAAGAGCAGCAAGAAGAGCAAGAAGACCTCGAGCAGCTCGGACAGCGCTCCGAAGTAAGAATCAGCCGGGGCGGCAGCCGGCCGTTGAGCGGCCGGCTGCCGTCAGTTGACCGCTCCGACGCGGCGGCGCCAGCCGTGTCAGGCGCTCTCGCCGCTCTCGAGCTTGGCGGACAGAGAGATCTCCGCGCGCAGCAGCCGCGACACCGGGCAATTCGCCTTGGCATCCGCGGCGATCTCCTGGAATTTCTGACTGGAGACGCCGGGGACCCACGCCTCGTTCTCCAGATGCACGCTGCTGATGGTCCAATTGCCGCCCACCTGTTCGAGCGACACCGTCGCCTGAGTCGCGAGGCGCTTGGGAGTAAAGCCGGCGCGGCCGAGGCTCGCGGATAGCGCCATCGTGAAGCAACCGGCGTGAGCCGCGGCGATGAGTTCCTCGGGATTCGTCCCCGCACCGTTCTCGAAGCGCGAGGTAAAGCCGTAGGGGGTCTCCTTCAGCACGCCGCTGTGGGTGGCCAGCGCGCCATGGCCGCTCTTGAGATCGCCAGACCAGATCGCCGATGCAGTACGCTTCATAGCCGGCTCCTTCGATCCTGCGGGTTCGGGGCGCTGACTCTACAGGCGCGGGTCGAGGGCGTGCAATGGACGAGGAGCCCAGGTGGCTGACGTGGGTGCGCGAGCTGCAGGCGATGGCCCAGACCGGGCTCACCTTCGCGCGCGATCCGTACGATCTCGAGCGCTATCGGCGACTGCGCGCCATGGCCGCGGAGATGCTCGCGGCCGGCTCGGGCACGCCGCTCGAGCGTATCGCGGCGCTCTTCGAGCAGGACCTGGGCTATCCCACGCCCAAGGTCGATGTGCGCGGGGCGGTGATCCAGGGCGGGCGGATCCTGCTCGTGCGCGAGGTCGGCGACGGGCGCTGGACGCTGCCCGGCGGGTGGGCCGACGTCAACCAGTCGGCGGCGCAGTGCGTGGAGCGCGAGATCCTGGAGGAATCGGGTTTTCGGGCGCGCGCGGTCAAGCTTGCCGGAGTGTGGGACTCGCGACGGCAGGGGGCCGACCGTCCGCATCCCTACACGATCTACAAGCTGTTCTTCATCTGCGAGCTCACCGGCGGGGCGGCGCGGCCGAGCGTGGAGACCAGCGAGGTGGATTTCTTCGCGCCGGACAATCTGCCGCCGCTGTCGCTCGGGCGCGTCAACGCCGCGCAGATCGCGCGCATGGTGGCGCACGAGCGCGATCGCAGTCTGGCGGCGGACTTCGACTGAGCTGCGGCTGATCGGCTGGCGCCGATCGCGGATCCAATCGCGATCCGATCGCGCGTCACGCCGCGCTGGCGTGCGTCACGCCGCGCTCGCGAGACCCCCCTGGGCTGCGGCACCGGCCAACTGGCGGCCGGCATCGGCCCAATGCCACAGCTCGAGCGCTCCCGTGCGCCGCTCGATGATGACCGAGCAGCTGTCCACCCAGTCACCGTCGTTGCAGTACAGGACTCCGGCGCGCTCCTCGAGCTGCGGGCGATGAATGTGACCGCAGACGATGCCGTCGAAGCCGCGCGCGCGGGCGGTCTCGGCCGCCGCGGTCTCGAATCTGCGCACGTACTCCACCGCGTTGCCGATGCGCTCCTTCAGGAAGGACGCCAGCGACCAGTAGCCATGCCCGCGCAGGCGGCGCAGGCCGTTGAGTCCCCGGTTCAGCGCCAGGATGAAGTCGTACAGACCGGAACCCAGCGAGGCGAGCCAGCGGCTGCATTTCACCGCCCCATCGAACTCATCGCCGTGCGTCACCAGCAGCCGCAGACCCGCCGCCGTCTGATGCACGTATTCTCGCTCGATGTGCAGCTGCCCGAAGTTCGACGGACACAGATCCCGGAACGACGCATCGTGATTGCCGGGGACGTAGATCACGCGGGTCCCGTGGCGGCTGCGTCCGAGCAACGCCCGCAGCACGTCGGTGTGCGCCTGGGTCCAATGCACGCTGCGGCGCATGCTCTCGATGTCGAGAATGTCGCCGATCAGGATCAATTCATCGGCGTGTACGGTGTGCAGAAAGTCGAGCAGCAGATCGGCGCGGCAGTCGCGCGAGCCCAGATGGATATCGGAGATAAAGGCAGTACGGACGTGAATGCTGGGACGCGGGCCCGGGCTCATGAGGCTCGAGGCTTTATCCGGTGCTGCATGGTCATAGGTTGCGCCCGCACCGTGACAGTGCAGTGGCAGCCGCGTGAAGGGATCATGAAGGTCGCTGAAGGAAGGCCGTACCACGGCGAACTGGGGCCCTGGAGGGCCGCCGCAGGCCATGCGACGGTTCGATGAACCCATGGAACGTACGCCAGTGTAGCTGTTGCGCGGCAACAATCGGGGCGGTTCGAGCAGATCGACCGGCGCACGACGCACCAAGTGCGGGCGTCGGGCGCGGCGCGTGAACCACCAGCGTGCAGCGCCCAGGGTCCCCACGACATCACCGCGAGGCGGCCGGCGGTGCCCATGACCGGCACGCAGAGCACTGCCGCCGGCGCTGCGCACCCGGTCGTGGCCGCTCTGCAGCGCAATTAGCGGTGTTGCGGAATCTGTCGGGCTGCCAGCCCCGCAGGCAGCGGCGCATCAGTGGCACACAGCATGCATCGCGGACAGCTGTTGCGAGAAGTCCACCAAACAATAGGGAGACGCATGAGATGCGCAAGTATCGTGGGAGCGCTGTCGCGGTAGGGTGTCTGGTTTCGCTGGCGGCGGCAGCGACAGCGGCGGCCGACAGTGCTCCGGCTGCCCCAGCACCGCCCGCCAAGCCGACGCTCGAGGATATCCTGAACAATAGCGGAATCAGTATCACGGGCTATCTGGATGCGACGTTTTCGGCCTTCGGCTATTCCGGGGATCACCTGAGCGCCCCCGGCGGCACCGAGGTGCCGGCGGCCGGCGGTTACGACACATTCAATTTTCAGCAGGCCGGTCTGACGGTGGCGTATCAACCCGCCTCCGGCTTCGGCGCGCTGCTGAACGTCGTCGGGACCCCGTACTCGTCGGTGTACGTGGATAACTATGCCCCGGATACCCACTACTATCTGAGCAGTGGGACGAAGCCCGGGGCGCCTACCTTCACCGTGTTCCAGGGCTTCGCGCAGTACGTGACGGGGCCGTGGACGGTGATCGCCGGCAAATTCTCCACGCTGGCGGGAGCCGAGGTCTATGCGCCGACGGGCAACACCAATGTGACGCGCTCGATCCTGTTCACCGAGGAGCCGCTGACGCACACCGGCGTTCGCGCCACCTATGCGCCGAACAGCAAATTCAGCTTCATCTTCGGCGTGAACAACGGCTGGTTCGTGTCGGGCGACGAGACCTCGACCAGCGCGGCCAAGACCATCGAGGCGGGCATCAGTGTGACGCCCAACAAACAGTGGTCATGGACCTTGCAGAACTATTACGGACGCGATGAGAACAACTACCTCACGTTCAGTGGACTGGAGCTGCTCGACACCGTGTTGACCTTCAATGCCACCTCCTCACTGACGCTGATCGCCTCGGCGGACTACGGCAACGTGGAGAGCACGGCGACCAGCCCCTCGGCTGACTGGTGGGGCGTCGCCGGCTACATCAATTACCAGATCAACCCCAAGTGGCGGGTGTCGCTGCGCGGCGAGTACTTTGATGACCAGGACGGGTACCTGACGGATGGAGTCTACGTGGGGCCCGCGCCTTATTCGCCTCTGACCAGCGCCGGGGATGAGCGGCTCGCGGAGGGCACCGTGACCTTCGGGTGGGATCCGATCAGCCACCTCGAGTTTCGCATCGAAGGGCGCTATGACGCGCCGGACTCCGTGCCGCAGCCCGCGCATCCGAGCGTGGATGTGTACTCCGACAGTTACCAGGGCTGGTTCGAGGCGCTGTGGAAGTTCTGAGGGCGGTTCCGAGCCCCATGGACCCCATGGAGTCGAGCACCATGGGTTCTGCGCCCGGGTGGTCTACGCCCGGGCGGATCTGACCTGAGCCGGCTCGACACTCCGGCCCCGCAGGCCCCAGCAGCCTGCGGGGCCGGATCTGTTTGACAGTCCTGCGGTGCGGCGCCAGATTGTGACCTCATGGAGAAGGTACGCGACCTGCCCGATGCCTCGACCTGGCACGAGCGCGCGCGCGCGCTGCGACCGGGCGCGCTTGCGCTGATCGGTGGCGCGCTCACGCCGGCCCGCTCGGGCGCGACCTTCGATGATGTCAGTCCCATCGATGGCCGGATACTGGCGCAGGTCGCCGCCGGGGATGCGGCCGACATCGACGTCGCGGTGGCCGCGGCGCGCACGGCGTTCGAGCGGCGCGTGTGGGCCGATCAACCGCCCGCGCGACGCAAGCGTGTACTGCTGCGCTTCGCCGAGCTCGTGGAGGCCGCCGGGGAAGAGCTGGCGCTGCTGGAAACGCTCGACGTCGGCAAGCCCATCCGCGACAGCCTGACCATCGACGTGCCGGCGACCGTGGGCTGCCTGCGCTGGTACGCGGAGGCGATCGACAAGCTCTACGACGAAATCGCGCCGACGGGGCCTGCGGCGCTGGCGCTGGTGACGCGCGAGCCCGTCGGCGTCGTGGGCGCGATCGTGCCGTGGAATTTCCCGATGATCATGGCGGCCTGGAAGATCGCCCCGATCCTGGCCGCCGGCAATTCGCTGGTGCTCAAGCCCTCGGAGAAATCGCCGCTGAGCGCGATCCGCCTCGCAGAGCTGGCGCTGCAGGCCGGCCTGCCGCCGGGCGTTTTCAATGTGGTACCGGGGGAGGGCGCGACGGCCGGCCGTGCGCTGGCGCTGCACATGGACGTGAACGCGATCGCCTTCACCGGCTCCACCGCCACCGGCAAGGTGGTCATGGAATGCGCCGCACGCTCCAACCTCAAGCGTGTATCGCTCGAGTGCGGCGGCAAGTCTCCCAATATAGTGCTGGCAGACTGCCCGGATCTTGCGCAAGCGGCGCAGGCCGCGGCCGCGGCGATCTTCTTCAACCAGGGCGAGATGTGCTCCGCCGGCTCGCGGTTGCTGGTGCACGAGTCGGTGCGGGAGCCGCTGCTCGAGCAGATCACCGCCATCGGCCGCGGCCTCGCGCCCGATGATCCGCTCGATCCGCGCACGCGGCTCGGGGCCATCGTCGATGAAGCACAGACACGCAGGGTGCTGGGGTACATCGACGCGGGTGTGCGCGAGGGCGCGCGCCTGGCGCTCGGTGGGCAACGTACGCGCGCCGACAGCGGGGGCTGCTATATCGAGCCGACGGTGTTCGACGCCGTGCGGCCGCAGATGCGCATCGCGCGCGAAGAGATCTTCGGCCCGGTGCTCGCGACGCTCACCTTCAGCGATCTGGACGAGGCTCTGCGCATCGCCAACGACGTCGATTACGGCCTCGCGGCGGCGATCTGGACGCGCGACATCAATACCGCGCACCGCGCCGCCGGCGCGCTGCGTGCCGGCACGGTGTACGTCAACTGTTACGACGCCGACGACATCACCGTGCCGTTCGGCGGCTTCAAGCAGTCGGGCTTCGGGCGTGACAAGTCGCTGCATGCATTCGACAAGTACACCGAGCTGAAGACCACCTGGATCGACCTGACCGCGGGCGCGGGCCGCACTTGACGGTCGTTGCGGACGAGGAGCGACGCTTCATCGCGATCGCCCCGCGCGGGTTGTCCGATCTGCTGGCGCAGGAACTGCAGGAGCTGCGGGAATCGCAGGGGCTGCGGGAATCGCAAGGACTGCAGGAATCGCAGGAGCCGCGACACGCGCGGGAGCCGCGGGGGCCGGCCGCCGCGAGCGTCAGCGTGCACTCCACGAGCGTGCGCTTCGCGGGGAGCCTCGAGACCGGCTACCGCGCGTGCCTGTGGTCGCGCGTCGCGAGCCGCGTGCTGCTCGTGCTGCACGAGTTCGAGGCGAGCGACGCGCAAGCGTTCTACCGGCAGGCCCGCGAGTTTGACTGGCGCGCGCACGTCGATCCACGCGGGACCCTCGCCTGCGACTTCAGCGGCACGCATCCCGGCATCGACAACACGCACTTCGGCGCACTGCGCCTGAAGGACGCGGTCTGCGACGCCCTGCGCGAGCAGTGCGGTGCGCGTCCGGACGTGCGACTGCTGCGCCCGAGCGTGCGCCTGCACGCGCACGCACATGCCGGGCACGTGACGCTGGCGCTCGATCTGGCGGGCGAGGGGTTGCATCGCCGGGGCTACCGGCGCGAGGGCGGCGAGGCGCCGCTACGCGAGAATCTGGCCGCCGGCATATTGCTGCGCGCCGGCTGGGCGCAGGCGGCGGCACAGGGAGCACCGTTCCTGGACCCGATGTGCGGTTCGGGCACGCTCGTCATCGAGGCGGCGATGATCGCCGCGCGGCGTGCGCCCGGGCTGCTGCGCGATTACTTCGGTTTCCCTGGCTGGCGAGGACACGACGCGGCCCTTTGGCAACGGCTATGCGGCGAGGCGCGGCAGCGCGCACTGGCGCACGTCCCGAGCCGCATCCGTGGGAGCGACCACGATGCGCGCGCCCTGGCCATTGCGACTGCCAATGCACAGCGAGCGGGGGTGGCCGCTCTGGTGCGATTCGAGCAATGCGGTATCGGCGAGGTGCGCGAGGCGGGGGCGCAGGGAGGATTGATCTGCACGAATCCGCCGTATGGCGAGCGGCTGGGCGACGAGGCGGCGGCGCGCAGCGCGCACGCGCAGCTCGGACGCGTGCTGCGCGAGCATTTCGCCGGCTGGGAGGCGGCGATCCTGACGGCGGCTCCCGGCGCCGCGCGCGAGCTGCAACTGCGCAGCTACCGCGTGCACGAGCTGTGGAACGGTCCGATTCCCTGCCGGCTGCTGCGTATCGATCTGGCAGCGCCGGGTGAGGCCGCCCCGGGCGGCTCAGCCGCAGCCGGTGGGACGGCCGCGGCCGCCACCGCGGCTGCCGGCGCTGCGGCCGAGACCCCCGGTGCACGGATGCTCGCCAATCGCCTGCGCAAGAATCTGCAGCACCTCGGCCGGCAGGCGCGCCGCGAGCGCGTCAGCTGCTATCGACTCTACGACGCCGATATGCCCGAGTATGCCTTCGCGATCGACCGCTATGAGGCGCTGGGGGACGCGGCCGTGCATCTGCACGTGCAGGAATATGCGCCGCCGGCGAGCGTCGATCTGCAGGCGGCGCGCCGCCGCCGGCGGGAGATGCTTGCGACGCTGCCGCGCGCGCTCGATGTGCCGGCCGGGCGCATTCATCTGCGCGTGCGCCGTCAGCAGCGCGGAGCGCAGCAGTATCAGCCGCGGCGCGGCGGCGCGGGAGCCGGTGGGGGTGGGGCCTTCGTGGTCGAGGAGGCGGGCCTGAAGTTCCTGGTCAACCTGGAGGATTACCTGGACACCGGGCTGTTTCTCGATCATCGGCCGACGCGCACGCTGCTGCGCGAACGCGCGCGCGGAGCGCGCTTCCTGAACCTGTTCTGCTACACGGCCACTGCCACCGTGTATGCGGCGGCCGGCGGTGCGCGCGAAAGCCTCAGCATCGATCTTTCCAACCACTATCTGCAGTGGGCCGCCGATAATTTTCGCCTGAACGGCCTCGACGGCTCGCGTCACCGGCTGGAGCGCGCGGACTGCCTCGAGTGGCTGCGTGGCGCGGCCGGCGGCGCGGCCGGCGGCGCTGCGGCGGCACGGTCACGGCCGCGCTTCGACCTGATCTTTCTGGATCCGCCGACGTTCTCGAACTCCAGGCGCATGCAGGGAGTGCTCGACGTGCAGCGTGACCATCCGGAGCTGATCGAACGCTGTATGCAGCTGCTGGCACCGGGCGGGCAGCTGATCTTCTCCACGAACGCGCAGCGCTTCAAGCCGGCGACCTCGATCGCCGAGCGCTGGCGGGTCGTCGACCTGTCGCGCGCAACGCTGCCGTTCGACTTCGCGCGCAACCCGCGCATCCATCGCTGCTTCGAGATCCGGCTGCCGGCGTAGGCGGTCCCGCGAGCCCTCGCGGCAGCCCGACAGCCAGACATATGCTGGCCATGCGGGCACCGGCCGACCCGTTACCTACTGCGCGTCTTTCTCTGCCTGATCGAGCTGGGCAGCGGCCTGCTGCTGCGCGGCCTGAACCTGATCGCGCACGTGCTGCTCCGTCTGCCTGGCCTGCTGGGCCTGCTGTGCCTCGCTCGCGGCGCCTGCCGCGCCGCTCACGGCGGTCTCGGCGAGTCCGCAGCCCGACAGCAGGGCGGCCGCGAGCAGGATCGCCGCTTCAAGGCTCAGTCTGGAAACATTGCTCATAGGCGCCTCCGGCGCTGGCGTCCCCGGCATCCGGGACCGCGGGTCCGCGCGCCGCGCCATCGTAGGGCCGTGCCATCAGCGCGTCTGTCGAGCACTCGACAGTTTCGTATACCTCACGGCATCGCGACATGTTCAGGTATTCTCCCTTTCGGGGAGCAGTTCCTGGCGGTAATTTCGATGCCAAGAATCATTCGGACCGCAGCGAGAGGGAAAATGAATCCGCTCGTGAGTAAGGTGCATGCCGGGGAGAAGCGCTGGAGTGCCGAATTCGGCGCGCTTCGGCAACTCTGTCTGGCATCAGGACTCAACGAAGAACTCAAATGGGGCCAGGCCTGTTACGATCTGAATGGCGGCAACGTGGTGGTGATCCACGGCTTCAAGGCTTACTGCGCTTTGCTGTTCTTCAAGGGGGCCCTGCTGAAGGATCCAAAAGGTATCCTCATTCAGCAGACCAAAAACGTGCAGGCCGCGAGGCAAATGAGGTTCAGGTCTCTGGCGGAGATCGGAAAGTACCGGGCGGCGGTCATGGACTATCTCACGGCGGCTATCGCCGTTGAGAAATCCGGCGCGAAGGTGCAGATGAAAAGCGCGGCGCAATTCACGGTGCCCGCGGAGTTTCAAATGCGCTTGGATAACGACCCCGCGGTCGCCAAAGCCTTTCATGCGCTCACCCCCGGGAGGCAAAAGGGCTATTTGCTGCATTTCGCCGGGGCAAAACAGCCGGCGACTCGCGCGGCGCGGGTGGAGAAACACGCACCGAGGATCCTGAGGGGGCTCGGCCTCAATGATTAGACCGGGTGCAGCCAGGGCCGCGGCTGCCGGTAAGCCAGCCTGCTTCCGGCACGCGGTCGGGAAGTCGGCTCTCGACGCCGCACGTTGCTACAGATTCACGATACCCCCGTCTACGTTGAGCTCGACTCCAGTAATGTATGAGGCGTCGTCCGACGCGAGGAACGCCACGGCACCTGCAATCTCCTCCGGAGTGCCAATGCGTTTCAGCGGAACGCGATCCGAAACGCCCGCCTTGAAGGCTTCGATCTGCTCCGCCGTCATGCC
>JASHSK010000203.1 GCA_030038755.1 Gammaproteobacteria bacterium | reverse complement strand
TGGTGGGGCCGGGGCTGGGCTACGACGCCATGATCACCGGGGAGCACATCGCCGCGCGCGCGCAGGATGCGGTGCCGGCGGACATCGAGCCCTCGGCGATGTTCTGAAGCGGCGCGGGCCGCGCCCCAGGGCGAACCCGGATTCACGCAGAGAAGGGGAAGAGCCGGGCGGATACGGGGTGACGTATCCGCCCGGCTCTTCCCCTTCTCTACGTCAAGCCCGATCGCCGGGCGCTGCGCGCGCCGCCTCAGAATCATCGGCGAGGGTAGGGTTGCGGCGGCGGGTAGGGTCGCGCGGGGCAGGCAGCTCGCGGGCTCGCGCGTCAGGTTCCGCGAAGCGTGGTGCCATCGCGGCCAGCCCCGCCGGCTCCGGCCAGCCTCGCCGTCCCAGCCGATCTCGCTGGCCCCGGCTGGTTTCGGCCAGCCCCGGCCGGCCTCGCAGCACCCGGCGCAGCTGCTTCCATGGAGAGATGGAGAGTAGTCGGACGGATACGTCACCCCGTATCCGTCCGACTGCGCTCCATCCCGGTGTGGTCAGTAGCTCTGCTGGGTGGTGACGAGAAACTGCATGTGGCTGATGTCGGTGTAGCGCTCCAGCGGGAAGGCCACGTCGATGTGGATGACGCTGCCGAAGGAGGAGCGGGCATTGCCCAGCCGCAGGCCCGCGCCCACGTCCTTGAGCAGGCCGAGCTGCGGGGTCGCCACCAGCGGGGTGCCCCAGGTCCGCCCCATGTCGTAGAACACCGCTCCGCCGACGTTGAACAGCCGGAAGGGGAACCAGTTGGTGTAGAGACGCTCCTCGGCGGTGAACAGCGCGAGCTGGTTGCCATTCTGGTAGCGCAGCGGATAGCCGCGCAGCCCGGTATCCCCGCCGAGGTCGAAGTAGTGGTCCCCGTCGAGGTTATGACCGATATCCGTCGTCAGCGCGGCGTAGAAACGGGTGTCGCTGCTGGTGGCGAAGTAGTAGTTCGCGTAGCCGGTCAGCATCGCATCGTCGAGACGACCATACTCCGCACGCGCCGCCAGGCGGCCGGTCAGGAACAACTCCTCGGGATGCTGCGTGCCGCCGAATTCCCAGCCGTCCAGGAGCTCCGAGTCCAGCACGACGGCGTGCCGATCGGCGCCGAACCAGGGGGCGGCGTAGCCCGCGCCGATGCTGGCGTCCAGTCCCATGTGGATGTCCTCGGTACGCGCGATCATCGCCAGGTTGTCCATGGTGACGTAGTCGTTGCGCGTCCATTGCATGCGCACGAACGGATAGGAGAGATTGCGATCCTCGGGCAGCGGCGCGATCAGTACGTAGTTGGGCGCCTTGTTGAACTCGCTGTCGTCGACGCGCCAGCCGGCCACCAGCCGGTCGGTCCACAGATCATTGATCAACACCGAGTCGCCCAGGAAGAAGTCGCCGGTACGCCAGTCGTTGGAGTAGGCGTCGTAGAAGTCGCCGAGCCGGTAGCGCTGCACGATGCTATGGTCGTTGCCGGCATCCAGGCCGATGTCGTGCGGAGTTTCGAGCGAGTAGAACGGATAGCTCGCTCCGACGCCCCAGACCGTGCCGTCGGAGTTCTCCTGGAACTGCGCGGTGTCGCTCCAGTGCGTGCCGTCGACGTTCGGATCGCTCCAATCGGCGTAGGTGGAGCGGCGGTCGATGTCCTGCGTGTGACCGACCTGCACGAACTTGCCCGTGCCCAGAAAGTTCGCGTCCGAGACCTGGAAGCCGAAGGCGTTGGCGCCGCCGGCACGACTGAAGTTGACGCCGGGCTGCAGGGTCCAGACATCGTGGGTGATGACCTGGATGTCCACGACACCTTTGTGATAGGCAATCGGCCGGATCACCGGCTCGCGCAGGAAGGTGGAGTTCTGGCGGATGTTGCGCGCGCTCTCGTCGAGCAGGCGGCGCGAATACAGATCGCCCGTGTGGAACAGCAGCTGTGCGCGTACGGCGTCCGGGCGCGTCGCCACGTGCAGGTGGTCGGCGAGGCGGTAGAGCCAGTTATTCTCTCCGGGCTCGTTCGGGTCGAACACCTGGATGATGTGGATCTCGATCTTGCCGATGCGCGCGTGCCCGGCCTCGAGCTGCTCGTCGCTGGGGAGCTTGGGTACCTTGGCCAGCTCCGGAGGGATGATGTCTGCGGGTGGTGGCCCGAAGTTCGCTGCTCTTGCGGGAAGCGGGCCGCACAGCAGGCACACGGCCAGCAGCGGCAGAAACGGACAGATGCGCAAGGTCATTCCGTCCATCGGATCATCGCGCGACAGGTGAGTCAACCGCGTCGTTCCGATTTCCGGCCCTGGTGCCCGTGAGGCCACGCCTGCGGTTGCGGCTATCGCGCTGGCTTATGGCCACT
The DNA here is from genome assembly GCA_030038755.1 of Gammaproteobacteria bacterium. GTDB lineage: Bacteria > Pseudomonadota > Gammaproteobacteria > Steroidobacterales > Steroidobacteraceae > FEN-1191. Next base: position 1,022 of record JASHSK010000203.1, on the reverse strand, counting down.
GGCACGGTGGCCTTGCCGTGACGACAACGGTGGCCCTGCCGGCACGACAACGGCGGCCTTGCCCGACGACAGTTGCGCGGTGTGTGTCCTGTTTCGCATGGCGGGCGGCGTCGATGGGGAATAATCCGCTCCAGACCCGCCGCGCAGCGCTGCGGGTCCGGTGCGCCACGAGCGCCAGGACGTGACCCCGGGGTAACATATCGCATGACCAACGCCCGACGTGCCATTCGCACCGTGTCCGCCGAGCCGCGTGTGCGCCGCGCCTATTTCGACTGCCGCTATGGACAGCTGCACGTGCACTACGCGATACCGGGCGGGGGCGGTTTCGATGAGGCGACGCCCCTGCTGTGCCTGCCGAGTGCGCCCGGCTCGGGACGCTTCTTCGTGCCGCTGCTGGCCTCTCTCGGCCGCGACCGCTCCGCGTACGCTCCGGATCTACCGGGCTGCGGGGAGTCCGATCCGCCGACGAGTCCGGTCGGCAGCCTGGACATCGGCCACGCGCTGTTCGACTTTCTGGACTCCCTGCACCTGCGCCGCGTGGACCTGCTGGCGCACGATGCCGGTGTGGCTGTCGCCCTGACGATGGTGGAGCTGCGGCCCGCCAGCATCGGGCGTGTCGTACTCTCCCCGGGCTCCGAGACCGTGCGGGCCGACGCGCGCGCGCTGCGCAATCCCTCGCTGGTCATCGATCTGGTGCCCACCGGCATGGACAGCAGCACGCTCGAGCGTCAGGCCGCTCAGCTGCGCGACTTCCTCGGCCTGGCCTGAGTCCCGGCATGGCCTGAATCCCGACCCGGCGTGAGGCGCGGCGAGCCTCCGCGCGCCCGCGGCGCCCGGAATGGCTTAAGCTTTGCGCGCGAGGGCGGGAGCAGGGGTTCGATGTACGAGGATTATCTGCAGCGCGTTCTCAAGGCGCGCGTCTACGACGTGGCGATCGAATCGCCGCTCGAGAATGCTTCCCGCCTGTCACGTCGGCTGGGCAACCACGTGCTGCTCAAGCGCGAAGACCTGCAGCCGGTGTT
>JASHSK010000202.1 GCA_030038755.1 Gammaproteobacteria bacterium | reverse complement strand
GCCCAGGTGCAGGCCAGTGAGGCGCAGGCTCGGCGCGGGCGACTGACGATCTTCTTCGGCGCGAGTGCCGGAGTCGGCAAGACCTATGCGATGCTCGAAGCGGCGCAGCGGCGCGCCGCGGCCGGCACCGACGTCGTGGTCGGTTACGTGGAGCTGCATGGCCGCGTCGAGACCGAGCGGCTGCTCGAGGGTCTGCCACAGCTGCCGCCGCTGCTGATCCGTCTCGGCGGGGTGGAGCGGCGCGAATTCAACCTGGACGCCGCGCTCGCACGTAATCCGGGCCTGCTGCTCGTCGACGAGCTCGCGCACACCAACATCTCCGGCGGCGATCCGCCGCCGCGGCACGAGAAGCGCTGGCAGGACGTCGAAGAGCTGCTGGATGCCGGCATCGACGTCTACACCACCGTCAACGTCCAGCACCTGGAGTCCCTCAGCGACATCGTGGCGCAGATCACCGGGGTGCGCCAGCTCGAGACGCTGCCGGACCGCGTGTTCGAGCAGGCCGACGAGATCAAGCTGGTCGACCTGCCGCCCGACGATCTTCTGCAGCGCATGCGCGAGGGACGCGTATACCTGCCGCAGCAGGCCGAGCGCGCGATGCAGAATTTCTTCCGCAAGGGAAATCTGATCGCGTTACGCGAGCTGGCGCTGCGCAAGACCGCCGATCGCGTCGACCAGGCGATGCGGCGCTATCGCCAGGAAAAGGCAGTGCGCGGGGCCTGGGCGGCGCGCGAGCGCCTGCTGGTGGCGGTCGGGCCCGACGCGCAGGCGGAGCGGCTGGTGAGAGCGGGCAAGCGCGCTGCCGATCGGCTCGGTGCCGAGTGGCTGGTGGTGTATGTCGAGACACCGGATTTGATCCGCCTGTCCGAGCAGGAGCGCAACCGACGCATCGCGGTGCTGCGACTGGCGACAGCGCTGGGCGCCGAGGCGATCACGCTCGGCGGCTCGTCGGTGGCGGCCGAGCTGATCCAGTACGCGCACACACGCAACATCACGCGCCTGATCGTGGGCGCACCGTCGCGATCGCGGCGGTGGCGGTGGCTGCGCCCATCGACCACCGACCGGCTGTTGGATGCGGCACGCGGCTTCGACGTGGTCGTGATCGGGCGCGACGAGGAGGTGCACGGCGCGGATGGCGGCACGGGTGACGGCACCGGTGTCGTCGCCGGAGCCCGCCGCCTGGGCGACGCCGATTCCGTCTCAGCCGGGCTCACGGCGCAGGGCAGTGCCTCGGGCAAGCGCCGCTGGCCTCGCTACGGCCTGGCGGTGGGTGCGACGGTGCTGGCAACGGCGGTGTGCATGGTGCTGTATCGCCTGTTCCCGCGCGTCGGAGAGGCGAATCTCGTCATGATCTACCTGCTCACCACCGCGCTGGTGGCGGTGTATGGCGGGCGGCGCGCAGCGATCGTGAGCTCGGTGCTCGGCGTCGTGGCCTTCGACTTCATGTTCGTGCCACCGCGCTTCAACTTCGCGGTCAGCGACGCGCAGTACCTGATCACCTTCTGCATCATGCTGGTGGTCGCACTGATCATCGGCAACCTGAACGCGAGCGTGCGCCTGCAGGCGCGCGTGGCGGGGCATCGCGAGCGACGCACGGCGCTGCTGTATGCGATGAGCCGCCAGCTGGCCATGGCGCGCTCGCGCGCCGAGATGGCGGACATCGCGATCGATCACGTCTCTGAAGTGTTCGCGAGCCGCGTCGCGGTGCTGTTCGCGGACGAGCACGGACGCATCACCCCGCCGATGCCCGATCCGCGGGCACAGGTGTATGCGGAACCCGACGTGGGCGTCGCGCAATGGGTGTTCGACCACGGCAAGCCCGCCGGACTCGGCACCGACACCCTGAGCGGTGCGGCAGCGCTGTACCTGCCGCTGTCCGGTGGCGACCGCGTGCTCGGCACACTCGCGGTGCTGCCGGGCAATCCGCGGCGCGTCACGCTGCCCGAACAGTTCCGGCTGCTCGAGACCTTCGCCGCGCAGATCGGGCTGGCGCTGGAGCGGGCGGACTTTGCGATCCACGCCCAGGCGGCCGAGGTGCGCGCCGAGGCAGAGGCGATCCGCAATGCGCTGCTTGCCTCGATCTCCCACGACCTGCGCACCCCGCTCGCCACGATTGCCGGCGGCGCGGCCACACTGGCCGGCAACCTCGACAACCTCAGCGCCGCCGAGCGTCACGCGCTCGCGGATTCCGTCAGCGAGGAAGCCGAACGCATGAGCGTGCGCATCACGACGCTGCTGGATCTGGTGCGCCTGGAGACCGGCGCCATGCAGCCGCGTCTGGACGTCTACTCGCTCGAGGAGATCGTCGGCTCGGTGCTGCACCGGCTCGAGCCGCGCCTGTACCGCCATCGTGTGAGCGTGGAGATTCCCGAGTCGCTGCCGATGCTGCGCATCGACGGCAGACTGATCGAGCAGGTGCTGGAAAATCTGCTGGACAACGCCGCCAAGTACACCCCGCCCGGCACGCACATCCGCATCAGCGCCAGCGCCGGACGCCGGCAGGTGGAGGTGAGTGTGGAGGATGATGGGCCGGGTCTGCCGGCCGCGGATCCGCAGGTCCTGTTCGAGAAGTTCCAGCGCGGCGCTCCCGAGGGCGCGGTCGGCGGCATCGGGTTGGGGCTGGCGATCTGCCGCACGATCCTCGCTTTGCACCACGGACGGGTCTGGGCCGAGAATCGCGCTCCGCACGGGGCGGCGTTCCGCTTCACGCTGCCGCTGCCGGAGAATGCCCCAACACTGCCCGCCCCGAGCGACGCACTCGCCGCGCCATGACCATCGCCAGCCGAGTGGTGCTGCTCGTCGAGGACGAGCCGCAGATCCGGGGCGTGGTGCGCACACTGCTGCAGCTCGAGCAGTTCCGCGTGGTCGAGGCCGATTCGGCTGCCAGGGGCCTGGCCGCTGCGAGGATGCATAAGCCGGACCTGGTGATCATCGACCTGGGACTGCCCGACCGCGACGGCATACAGGTGATCCAGGAAGTGCGCACCTGGTCGACCGTGCCGATCATCGTGCTGTCGGCGCGCACGGCAGAGGCCGACAAGGTGGCCGCGCTCGAGCAGGGCGCGGACGACTACATCACCAAGCCGTTCGGGCCGCGGGAGCTGATGGCACGCGTGCAGGTGGCGTTGCGCCACGTCGCCACGCTCGCCGGCGCGGGCACGGCATTGCGCATCGGCCGCTGGAACGTCGATCTGGCCGCGCGCAGCGCGCGCGACGATGCCGGAGCACCGCTGCACCTGACGCCGATCGAGTACCGGCTGCTGGAAGTGCTGCACCAGCACGTGGGACTCGTGGTCACCCACCGCACGCTGCTGCGTCAGGTATGGGGGCCCGGCAGCACCGGGCAGGTGGCCTACCTGCGCGTGTACCTGAAGCAGTTGCGCACCAAGCTCGAGCCGAACCCCGCGCGCCCGCAATGGCTTCTCACGGAGACGGGCGTCGGTTATCGGCTGGTGCAACCGGA
>JASHSK010000023.1 GCA_030038755.1 Gammaproteobacteria bacterium | reverse complement strand
CGCTACTCGGCGGCCGCCACTGCCCCACTGCCGCCGGCGGGCCGCGGCGCAAACCACAGCAGCGCCAGCGGGATGAGCATCAGGATCCCCGAGATCCAGAAGAAGTCGAGGGTCGAGAGCAGATAGGCCTGGTCGGTCAGGCCCTGATTCAGCAGCGCCGCGGCCGCGTGATCGTTGAAGCCGAGCGCGCCGAGTCCGTGCATGGCCTGCTGCAGGTTCGGGCTCAGCAGGCTCGAGTCTTCCGCGAGGCGCGTCTGATGGAACGCCTCGCGCCGCGTCCACAGCGTGGTGGTGATGGAGGTCGCAAAGCTGCCGGCCACGATGCGCGCGAAGTTCGACACGCCCGAGGCCGAGGGCACGCGCTGCGGCGGCAGGCCATCCAGCAGGATCGCGAGCATCGCCACGAAGAACACCGACATGCCCACGCCCATGACGAGCTGCGGCATGACGAAGGCGGCGAAGCTCGCATCGGCGGTAAAGCCGGCGCGCATGAAGTAGGACGCGCCGTAGCTGACGAAGCCCAGCGTGGCGAGCCAGCGCGCGTCTACCTTGCCGATCAGGCGCCCGAACAGCGGCGAGAGCACCACCGCGACCACTCCGGAGGGCGCCACGACCAGCCCGGCCCAGGTAGCGGTGTAGCCCAGCTGCGTCTGCAGCCACAGCGGCAGCAGCACGATGTTGCCGAAGAACACCGCATAGCCGAGGCAGAAGGCGAGCGTGCCGATGGTGAAGTGCCGGCGCGCGAACAACGACAGCTCGACGATCGGATGCCGGTCGGTCAGCTCCCAGATGAGCCAGGCCAGAAAGCCGATCACGGCCACCAGCCCGAGCGTCACGATCGCCGCCGAATGGAACCAGTCGAGATCGTTGCCCTTGTCGAGCATGATCTGCAGCGCGCCGACCCACACGATCAGCAACCCGAGACCCACCCGGTCGATCGGCAGGCGGCGCGTCGGGGTGTCACGTCGCGCCAGGAAACGCCAGCAGAGGAACGAGGAGATCACCCCGACCGGCACATTGATATAGAAGATCCACGGCCAGGTCCAGTTATCGGAGATATAACCGCCCAGCACGGGACCTGCGATCGGAGCGGTCAGAGTAGTCATCGACCAGATCGCGAGCGCCGTGCCGCGCCGGCGCTCCGGGAACACCGCCAGCAGCAGTGCCTGCGAGCCCGGGATCATCGGACCGGACACTGCGCCCTGGATCACGCGGAACACCACCAGCGAGGAGAGGCTCCAGGCGATGCCGCACATGAACGAGGCGATGGTGAACAGCAGGACCGACAGCACGAAGGTACGCACCACGCCGTAGCGCTGCATCAGCCAGCCGGTGAGCGGCACTGCAATACCGTTGCTCACCGCGAACGACGTGATCACCCAGGTGCCTTCGTCGGGGGAGACGCCGAGGTTGCCCGCAATCGTGGGAATGGCGACGTTGGCGATGCTGGTGTCGAGCACCTGCATGAACGTGCCGAGCGCCAGCGCGATCGCGACCACCCCCAGCGAGCCGCCGGTCAGCGGCGGCAGCGGCTGCGGCTGCGCAGCGCGCGCCGGCGGCGCCGAAACGGGGGGTGCGGGCGCGGCCGCCTGGCGTGTCGCTGGAGAGGCCATACGCGCGACGCTCCGATGCTCCGCCCTAGCGCGCCAGCGTGTTGGTGGCGCGTGCCAGATCCTGGATGCCGCCGCGGACCGCGGCACCGGCACGGCCGGCATTCTGCTCGACGATCTCGCGGATCTGCGCCTCGAGCTGCGGATCAATGCCATCGCTGGCGAGCTGCGGCAGCGGCGTGGTGTTGATCTGATCCGACACCAGCGGACCGGAGGTGTCCTGTATGTCCACGCGCGCGGTCATCGACAGGCCGACGCGCAGCGGATGTGCCTGCAGCTGCGCGGCATCCAGCACGACGCGCACCGGCACGCGCTGCACGATCTTGATCCAGTTGCCCGAGGCGTTCTGCGCGGGCAACAGTGCGAAGGCGCTGCCGCTGCCGGCGGCCAGTCCCGCGAGCCGGCCATGGAAGTCCACCGCGCCGCCGTACAGATCGGCGTGCAGCTCGACCGGCTGACCAACGCGCATGCTGCGCAGCTGCGCCTCCTTGAAGTTGGCGTCCACCCACACGTCACGCAGCGGCACGACCACCATGAGCGGCGAACCGGGAGCGATGCGCTGTCCAACCTCTACCGTGCGCTTGGCGATGACGCCGTCGACCGGCGCGCGCAGCTGCGTACGCCGCAGCGCCAGCGCCGCATCGCGCACCGCCGCCTCGGCGGCGAGCACCTGCGGGTGCGTCTCGATGGTGGTGTCCTGGATCTGCGCCTCGGTCGCGTTGAGCTGCTCGCGCGCGGCGTCGAGCTGCGCCTGAGCGACGCTGACGGCATCGCGCGCATGTGCCAGCTCCTCTCCGGAGACCGCCCCATCCGCGAGCAGGCCCTGCCGCCGCGCCAGATCGTTCTGGGCGCGCTGCAGATCGGCCGCACGCTGGGCGATCTGGGCACGCAGCGCATCGCGCTGCGCGAACAGGCCGCGTACGCTGCGCACCGCACGCGCCAGGTCCGCCTCGGCGGAGTTGAGTGCAATCTGCGCATCGGCCGGATCGAGGCTGGCGAGCAGCTCGCCGCGCCTGACCCCCTGCGTATCATCGACGTACACGGCCGTCACCGTGCCCGGCACCTGGCTCGTGATCTGCACGATGTCGGCGTCGACGTACGCATCGTCGGTGGACTCGTAGTGGCGCCCGACGATCAGCCAGTGCGCGCTCCAGGCGAGCCCACCGAGAATCACCACTGCAGCGAGCATCGTGAAGCCGAGCCGGCGGGCACGATTGCCCTGGGCGGGGGCTCGAGCCGAGGGTGCAAGCGTCTGAGTCGGGGGCGCGGGGGCCTGAGCCGGGGGTGCGGGCGGTTGCGTGGGTTGGTCCATGATGGCTTTCCAGTGAATTGTGGTTACGTGGACGGCGGCAGTGGCTGCCGGAAACTGCCGCCGACCGCGACGAGCAGGCTGGTGCGCGCCACGGCGCGTGCGCTGGCGAGCTCCACGTCCTGGCGACGTGCATCGAAGACTTCAGTCTCCGCGTTGAGCACCGAGAGGTAGCTCGCAAGGCCGGCGCGGTAGCGCTCCTCGTCGAGCCTCAAGGCTTCCTCGGAGTCGGCGACCCACTGGGCCTGCTGCTGCAGCTGCGCACCCAGGGAGTCGATCTGAGTGAGCTCATCGGCCGCCTGGTGCACGGCGCCGAGCACGGTCTGGTCGTACGCGGCCACCGCGGCATCGAGGTCAGCCTCGGTGCCGCGATACTGCGCACGCAGCCGTCCGCCGTCGAAGATCGGCAGCGACAGCGCGGGGCCGGCGCCATAGCCGAAGGATTGGGCACTGATCAGCTGTGTGAGGCTCACCGACGCGAACCCGGCCAGTGCCGACAGGTTGATGCTCGGATAAAAGGCCGCGCGCGCCGCGCGCTTGTCGGCATCAGCCGCCGCGATGCGTGCGCGCGCGGCGATGACGTCCGGGCGGCGCGCGAGCAGATCGATCGGCAGCGCCGAGGGCAGCGGCAGCACCGCGTCCGCATCCAGATGCGGTCGCCTGATGCTCGCGTACACTTCCGCGCCGCGTCCGATCAACGCGGCGAGCTCATGACGCGCGAGGTCCTCCTCGGCGCGCGCCTGCAGCAGCGCGACCTGCGCCTGCGGCAGGGCACCCTGCGCTTCGCGCAGCTCCACACGCGTGTCGAGTCCTGCGGTCACGCGGCGGCGAGTGATCTCGAGGATGCTGGCGCGCTGCGCCTCCGTCTCGGCGGCGATGTCCTCCAGCGCGTAGGCGCGATTCAGATCCAGGTAGGCTTCGGTCACCGCGCCCGTCAGCAGCAGCCGGGCATCGGCGCGATCCAGGTCGGCGGCGTGCGCGAGGCTGCGTGCCGCGGCGGTCTGCGCGGCGTGCTCGCCCGCGAGATCCGGATCCCAGGAGAGCACGGCGCCCAGGTCACCCAGCCACACGCTGCTGCCGCCGAGCAGATAGGGGCCGAACCCCTGGGGAACCTTGAGCCGCGTCTCCCCACCGCTCAGGCGTGCGGCGGGCAGCTGCGCAGCATGCGCGCCGGCCGCCTGCGCCAGCGCCGCCTGCCAGCGCGCGTTGGCTTCGGCCAGCGTCGGGTTGCCGCTCAGCGCCTCATCCATGAGGGCATCGAGCTGCTCGTCTCCCAGTGCGCGCCACCAGGCTTGGGGGACGCTCTGCAGCGGCGCACCGGTCAGCCCGAGCTGATCGGCCTTGAGCGGGGCGCGCTGCGCGAGCGGGTGCGGCGGCAACGCCGCGCAGCCGGCCAGCAGCGTCGCCAGTCCCACCAGCGTCGCCAGTCCCACGCGCGCCGCCAATCCCACGCGCGTCGCCGGTCCCGGCCGCGTCACGCTACGGCGAAATCCGATCGCTCCAGCGGCGCTCATGTTCGCTCTCCGGAGGTACCGCGCCGCGGCTGCCGGCCGCCGGCTTCCTGGATCAGCGGCAGGTCCTCGCCTTCCCGGCCGTGTCCCGACGTGGACTCGGCGCGGTTGGGCCCCGCGGCCTCGACGATGACAATCAGCTTGGTGAGCAGCCGCATGAGCTCGGCGAGCTCATCGGCGGAGAAGTCTCCGAGCGCCGTGTTCAGCTGCTCCACGACCTCGGGAATCATGTTCTCCAGCGTCGTACGCCCCGCCTCGGTGAGCTGCAGCAGCACCGAGCGGCGGTCCGTGCGGCTGCGCTCGCGCTGCACGAGGCCGCGGGCCTCGAGCTGGTCGATGATGCGTGTCAGCGCGCCGCTGTCGTGCCGCAGCTGCGAGCACAGCACGCTCGCGCTGAGCACCAGCCCTTCGCGCAGGTACATCAGCACGACGTACTGCGTGAAGGTGAAGCCGCGCGCCTCGATCACGGGCTCCAGGTGATCGATGAGTGCCGAATGGGCGCGCTTGAGGAGGTAGCCGGGGCTGTTGCGTCCCAGGAAGCTGTCCGACCTGAAATGCTGCGTAGGCATTTTCTGTCCCTGCAGTATCTGCTTGGGCAGAGATTAGACTACGAACTTCTGCCGGAGTCAAGATTTCGGGGGCGGCGCCCGGCGCCCGGTTACATCGTCGCGAGCATCGCCACGACGGTGACCGCCATGACGCCGGTGGCGGTCCAGCCCAGACGGCGCAGCCGCGGGCGGATCACGAACGGTCCCATGATGTCGGCGCGCGCGGCCAGCAGCATCATGATCGCCATGATCGGCACGGCGATGACTCCGTTGATCTCGGCGCTCCACAGCAGCGCGCGCATTGGATCCAGACGCGTGAAGTTCAGGATCACGCCTCCGAGGGTCGCGATCGCGATGATGGCGTAGAACTCGAGCGCCTCCTGCAGCTTCAGGTCCAGCCCCGAACGCCAGTTGAAGCTCTCGGAGACCGCATACGCCGCCGAGCCGGCCAGCACCGGCACGGCCAGCATGCCGGTTCCGATGATGCCGAGGCTGAATAGCAGGAACGTCAGCTGACCGCCCAATGGTCGCAGCGCCTCGGCGGCCTGCGCGGCCGTCTGGATGTTGGTGATGCCGGCCGCATGCAGCGTCGTCGCGGTGCTCAGCATGATGAAGAAGGCGATCAGATTCGAGAAGCCCATGCCCAGGTAGGTGTCCCAGCGGATGCGACGCAGGTGCCGCCGCGCCTCCTGCATCTGCGGCAGCAGCGGCGCGGAGCGGGCGGCGTTGCCGCGGACACCAGCGCCCGGATCTGCCCCGCCGTGACCGGCCGCGCGGTCGGTGAGCGCGCCGTTGGCAGCCCTCAGGTCCTCGACTTCCTGCGCGGCCTGCCAGAAAAACAGGTACGGACTGATCGTGGTGCCGAACACGGCCACGATCATCGTGGTCGCGGCATTGTCCAGCCACAGGTGCGGGAAGAGCGACTCGCTGATGACGGCACCCCAGTGAGCGTGCACCATGAACGCCACCGCCACGTAGGACAGCAGTGCGAGCGTCAGCCATTTGAGGTAGCGCACATAGTCCTGATAGCGCAGCAGCACCTGCAGGACGAGACACAGCAGTCCGAAGAAGATGCAGTACAGGTGCGAGGAGCCGCCGAGCAGCAGCCGCAGCGCCTCGCCCATCGCGGCGATGTCGGCGGCGATGTTGATCGTGTTCGCGACCAGCAGCAGCCCGACGATTCCGTACAGCACCGGGCGCGGGAAGGCCGCCTTCACGTTGGCCGCAAGCCCACGCCCCGTGATGCAGCCCAGCCGCGCGCTGATCATCTGGATGCCGACCATCAACGGATAGGTCATGAGCAGCGACCACAGCATGCTGTAGCCGAACTGCGCTCCCGCCTGCGAGTAGGTCGCAATGCCGCTCGGATCATCATCGGCCGCGCCGGTGATCAGGCCCGGGCCGAGCTGCCTCACGCGCGGGTGTTGAACGACTCTTTTGAGGAGCTTGACCATCGGGGCGTTCCAAGCGGCCGGAGGCAGGCCCGTGCGAAGCTGGCGCCGCGGCGAGACGGTGCTCGGGCGGTGCCGGCATGAACCGCCGCCGATGCGGCCAGTCACGCCGGCGGCCGGCGAGCAGGCGCACTACGCCCGAGCCGGTCCTACCGTGTCAGCTCAATAACGGGGACGGTGGGAATCGTCACGGCATGCAACGGCGCGAATGTCACATTCGCATCGCCTGCACCTGCCGCGTCCGGCGCGACAGCGCCCAGAGCGATCCGGGGCGTTATCGAGCCAAAGCGCGCCGGTGCACCGTGCCGCACCGACTGCCACTCGTACAACTGCCCAAGGAGTCGCCCCCTATGACCAAAGACGGCCCGAACGATAGCGATGTGTGCCGGGGGTGTAAAGAATTGTTTGGCCAGTCAGTGCGACCAGGGCGCACCCGCCGCGGTGCTGGGCGGCCGTAATGCGGTAACCTTTGCAGTCGATGCAGAAGTACGTCCCGTCGCCGGAGCCGGCATTCCGGATCGCACGCGCCTTGCGTGCGAGCGTCAGGCAGGCGTTCAGCGATCGCGACCGCAGTGCCGCCGCTGGACGTGCGCCGGCTCGCCGCCGCGTCGCGGGTGCGCGGTGAACATTCAGCTGCGGCGGGTTCGAGTCTGGGACCTGCCCACACGCCTGTTTCACTGGCTCGTGGTGCTGCTGCTGCTGGCCGCCTACGTCACCTGGCGGCTGAACTGGATGGACTGGCATGTGTGGATCGGCGAGGCGGTACTGACCGTCGTGCTGTTTCGCATTCTGTGGGGCTGCTTCGGCAGCGACACCGCCCGCTTCGCGCGCTTCCTGGCCGGGCCGGGAGCCGCAGTGCGCCACCTGGCACACAGCCTGCGCCGCGAGCCCGATCGTCAGGTCGGCCACAACGCCGCAGGCGGTTGGATGGTGCTGCTGCTGCTGTCGTTACTGCTGGTCGAGCCCCTCACGGGCCTGTTCGTCAATAACGAGGTTGCCAACGAGGGGCCGCTGGGCGAGCTCGTGCCGGCCTCGGTGGACAACGCGGTCACTGCACTGCACGCCTATCTCTGGGACGCGCTGCTCGCGGCGGCCGCGTTGCACATCCTTGCGATCGCGGTCTATGCGTTCGCCAAGGGGCACAACCTCATCGCCCCCATGCTCAGCGGCGACAAGTCGCTACCCGTGGACGTGGCCGCCCCGCGCATGGCGCGGGCAGCGCGCGCTGTGCTGCTGCTCGGCTGCAGCGCGCTCGCCGTCGCGGCGCTCGCGACATTTCTATAGCCGCCCTATAACCGCCCTGTCGCCGCACCGACACCGCTTGCCGCCGCCGCGCCGACACCGCGCGGCGACACCGCGCGCCGACACCGGCGTGCGGTCAACCGCCGCCACGGCCCGGGACTTTAGCCCTTCGGCAGGACGACCTGGCCGCGGATCTCTCCCTTCGGATTCGCCTGGGTGTGCACGTTGATGTACAGCTCCCCTGCCCTGAGCACCCGCGCCTGCGCGGCGGTGAGCTTGGCCTCTCCGGTGATCGGATTCTCCACGGGGCCACCCTTCTTCGTCAGCCACACCTCCACGGGGCCGTTCTTGCCGGCGGCCGCGGGACCGTGCAAGTGCGCCATGGTGACCGGCCCGGACAGGCCGCTGTAGCTGATCGACCATTGCAACATGCGCGTGGATGGATCGTAAGTCAGATTCGCCGTACCGCTGCCGCCGGTCTGCACGGCCGGCACCTGCTCGGACCCGGAGAGCTGCACCTGAAAGGATTCGGGCGCTGCGAGTGAAGTGCCGGACCAGAGCGCCAGTCCCAACAAACAGGCCGGCAGGACCAGCCGGCGGGATATCGTGAGCATCGTCGGACTCCTTGCATGTTCGCGCTGCATGCTTTTGTTCATCGCGCTGCAGGCAGACCAAGCCTGCCGGGGAAGGGGGCGTATTGTCCTAGACGCGGCCACTCATGGCAAGCGACTGCGATGTCTCAATCTTTCGCAAAATCAGCGCCTCATAAGCGCATTTCACCGCAGTCGCTATCCAATTCACGGAATCAGGGACGGGGCGCGCTCCCCGGCTGCGCCGCTGCGTACTCTGCTATCGGATGCTCTGCTATCGGATGCTTTGCTAATGAACCCCGTGCATGAGCCGCCTGACCCATGGGGCCGCCAGCAGATAGATCAGGCTCACGGCGAGCCCGATGGCGAAGAGCTGCCAATAGACGTGCTCGTAGGAGGTGATTCCGACGGCTGACGCCACAGCCCCGGCGGTCGATGCCGCCGCGGCGGTACCCGCAGCGGGGCTGCCCAGGGTGCCCGTGGTGAGCGTCGCGACCCAGCCCGCGAGCTGATAAGCCAGCGCATAGCCGAAGAACCAACCGCCCATCGCCAGCGAGGACTCCTCCGGCGCGGCCAGCAGGCCCACCAGCGAATAGCCGATGGGCGACAGGGCCAGCTCTCCCAGCGTCTGCAGCAGGTAGCATCCCGCCAGCACGCCCCAGACGACCTTGCCATCAGCGCCGCTTGCGTAACGGATGACCGCAGCCACCAGACCGTAGCTCAGTGCCACCAGCAGCAGGCCGATGCCGAATTTGCGCGGCGTCGATGGGTCGCGGCCCCGCCGCCCCAACCATGGCCACAGCAGCGCCAGCAGCGGCGCGAACAGCAGGATGTACAGTGGGTTGGCCGATTGAAACAGCGTGTAGTCGAATGGCGCACGCACGTGATCGCGCGCGAAGAAGTTGAGCGAGGTCACGCCCTGGAAACTCAACGCCCAGAACAGCACCAGGGCCACGAACAGCAGCAGCAGCGCCAGGTAGCGCTGGGTCTGCACGCGATCGCCACGACGCACACAGCCCACGATGAAGTAAAGCACCAGCAGCGCCATCAGGACATACATGGAGACGCTCAGGATCTGCGGTCGGGCGAGCAGCAGCGCCGTCGGATACAGCAGTGCCACAACCGCCGCCAGCGTCCATACCACCGCGATCGGGCCTCCCAGGCGCCCGCCATGCGGCAGTACCGGCGCCAACCTGCGCTGACGCAGCTGAAACAGCGCGGCGGCGGTCACGCACCCCGCGGCGGCAGCGATGAAACCCCATCGGTAGCCGAAACGGCGCGCCACGAAGGCGGCGCAGATGAATGGCGCGAGGAAGCTGCCCAGGTTGATCGCCAGATAAAACAGCGTATAGGCGCCGTCGCGACGCGGATCGGATTTCGAATAATTCCGGCCGATCATGACGGTCAGCGGAATGTTGAGCCCGACCGACAGCGCGAACATCGCCAGGCCGAGCTCGAAGCCGAACAGCGTCGGCAGGCTCATGAGCAGCAGCGCCACCGTCATGAGCCAGAAGGAGATGGCGACCGCGCGCGCCTCACCGAGAAGTTGGTCGGCCACGTAACCGCCGACAATCGGGGTGGCGTAGCCCAGCGCCAGAAAGCCGCTGGACAGCAGGTCGGCCTGCCGCTGCGCCGCCGCCGGGCCCAGATCGGCATAGAAGGCCGCCATATAGGGCGCGAGATAGGCGCGAAAGCCGTAGAAGGCGAAATTGAAAGCGGCCGAGACCACGAGCAGCATCCACAGCTGGCGCGGATGGCCCCACAGGGCCGGGGTCGCCCGCGCTGCAGGCTCGATGGCGCCTTCGGTGCTCACGTCTGTCTATGCGATCGCGCCAGCAGGAATTCGCACCTGGGTCCATCCGGCCATGACTTCACAATGACAGCAATGCACGCACATTGCACGCGCGGCGGCGATGAGCGTCGACGTCAGGCGCGAGCTGACCCGCGGCCATGGCGTCCCGTATAATTTTCCGCGTTGCCCAGTCGCCCTTCGAGGTGTCCCAAATGTCCGATGATCAGCAAGCCGAGATCGAGCGCCTGCGGGCCGAAAACGAGCGCCTCAGGAAGGCCGGGCAAGCCAAAGCTGCCATGAAGGTCAGCGAGAAGGGCGCGCTGTCCGTCTACGGGATGGGCCGTTTTCCCGTGACCTTGTACAAGGAGCAGTGGCTGAGACTTCTTGCGATGGGCGAGGACATCAGGGCTTTCATCGCAGCCAACGACGACAAACTCAAGTCGAAGGAATGAGACCCGGCAACCGAACAGGTCGCCCACAGCCTGCCGGCGCTGCGCGTACCATTGAACGGCTTGCCGCCCGAAATTACCCTCCCTCGACGCTCGGCGTCGGGCAGGTCGGCTACCTTCCTTTTCGGGACACCGACCTGGGAGTCTGGCGCGAATCCGCTGCCGACCGGGGTGCCCCATCGCGCTCCCTGACGAGCGCAACGGGTGCCACAAGTCGCCACGCTCGATCGACCACGTCCGCCATTGTTCTCCCCGAGGCCTTTTCCATCCGCATGAGAATCATGGGATAACCGCGATAGTGGTCGGTTAGAAAGAACACTTCGGGATTCGCCTGCAGGAGAATCTGGCGATCGAGAAAATCGCAGCGTATGGCGAGCGAGCCCTCCGCTTCGGTACGCCACCGTGACATGATTCTCCCCCGTACCTTGACTGACGGAGTTCCATAGGAAGTGGAAAGCTCCGTCCCCGGCAGGGACATCGCGATCCGCAGGAAGCGCTCGTACGCCTTCGTGATCGCTGCCGGCATGAGCCTGGAACGGTTCAGTGCTCGTCTCGTTCCGGATTGCATGTTCGCGCAGCCCGCCGGCGCCAAAGGCAGCGCGGCTATGCAACCCTGCCTGCGAGCAGCTCCGCAATCTGCACGGCGTTCAGCGCTGCTCCCTTGCGTAGATTATCGTTCGAAACGAACAGCACCAAGCCGTGCCGTACGGTGGGATCCTTGCGGACGCGCCCAACGAAGCTGGGATTCTTTCCCGCGGCCATGAGCGGCGTGGGCACGTCGACCACCTCCACCCCGGGCGCGGAACGCAGCAGTTCGAGCGCGCGCTCGACGGACAGGGGTCTGGCGAATTCGGCATTGATTGAGAGAGAGTGCCCCGTATACACCGGTACACGCACGCAGGTAACCGCCACGGGCAGCTCGGGAATCTCAAGAATCTTTCGCGTCTCGTTAATGAGCTTGAGCTCTTCATCAGTCCAGCCATCGCTACCGCTGTAGGCATTCGCGAACGGCAGCACGTTGAAAGCGATCGGCGCGGCGAATTTCCTGGGTGGCGGCAGGGCCAGGGCATCGCCCCTTTGAGCCAGCCGCGCCGACTGGTTGGCGATTGCCCGGACCTGGGTGTCGAGCTCCTCGATTCCGGCGATCCCGGCGCCGGACACCGCCTGATAGGTCGAGGCGATCAGGCGCGTCAGGCTGCCCTCGACGTGCAGGGGCTTGAGCACCGGCATTGCGGCCATGGCCGTGCAATTGGGGTTGGCGACGATGCGCCTGGGGATGGATGCGAGGGCGTGCGGATTGACCTCGGCGACAACCAGCGGGATCTCGGGATCCATGCGCCACGCCGAGGAGTTGTCGATAACCACGGCGCCGCTGGCCGCGACCCGCGGTGCGAGTGTGCGCGATGTGGAAGCGCCTGCGGAAAACAACACGATCTGCAAGCCCGTGTAGTCTGCCGTTGCGGCGTCTTCCACCGCGACCTCGGCTCCGCGCCAGGGCAGATTGCGCCCGGCGGAGCGCGCCGAGGCAAAGAAGCGGACCCGCTCGACTGGAAAGCGGCGCTCCTCGAGGATTTCTCTCATGGCCTGCCCGACGACGCCAGTCGCGCCGACGATGCCGATACGTAATCCCATGGCTTCGATTGTTTCACAAAGCCTCTGCCCCCGCGCTACTTTAGTGACGCCTCTGCCGCCGGCCGGCGCCGGCCAGCCATGTTTTCGGGATAAACTATTATCCCTCCAGCGGGAAGGACAGCACTACGACTCCCTGCTCGATGGCCGCAGGAGAATCCGATTGGAGAGCTCGTCAATGAACAGCTCCGGCGCCCTCATCGGACTCTGCTGGGTGGTACTGTGGGCTTACTGGCTGATCTCGGCGCGAAGCGCGAAGAAGTCCGTACGCTCCGGGTTGCGATGGTCCGGAGGCGTCAGTCGGCTTGCCATCGTCATCGCGCTGATTGCCCTCGCCCATCTGCTCGTTTCCCGGCAGTTCCTCGCCGACATCGCGCGGCGGCTGCATCCTCCGGGCACAGTCGCGGCGACCATCGGAGTCATCGTGTGCGCCGCCGGGGTCGCGCTGGCCATCTGGGCACGGGTGCAACTCGGACGAAACTGGGGCATGCCCATGTCGCTTAGAGAGGAACCCGAGCTCGTGACATCCGGTCCCTACGCATACGTGCGCCATCCGATCTATTCGGGTCTGCTGCTCGCCATGCTTGGCTCGGCGATCGCGCTGAATCCGAATTGGCTGGCAATTTTCGCCGCGTCCGTCCTTTACTTCCTGTTTGCCGCGCGCGTGGAGGAGGGACACATGACGCAGCGCTTTCCGGACGTCTATCCCGAGTATCAGCGACGCACGAAGATGCTGATCCCGTTTCTACTTTGAGGCTGTCGCCCAGTGCAGCAGCCGCTGCTCGAGCTCCGGGACTTCCTCATGTCTGAGCGCTTCCACGTAAACGCGTATCAACTCAAGATACAGTGGCGCCAGACCCCGGTCGAGAGCTGAACTGATCTCGTCCGGCGGCTCCAGCCGTCCGCTTTCACGCCACCGGAAGGCTCGCATGACAAGTTCGGCGGACGGCCTTCCGGCCGGCCTGCAGTAGTAGTCCACGGCAGCTCGGTTTGTCGCTATACCGCCTCTTTCAGCGGTATAGATGAACCGCACCGGAAAGAGCACAGCCTTCGTAACCGCTCGGCAGGTGGGCATTGCACCACCCGAGGTATTCAGCGGCAGGAGAGTATTGCGCCCGTATACGAGTTTCTCCAACATGAACTCCGCTGCCTCGATCACGAGCTCACGTCGCAACGCATCTTCGCGCGGTAGCAGCAGCTCGCTGCGCCTGTCCACTCCGAACAACACGACTCCGCTGTTTAGCAGATCGAATCGGTCGGCAAGCGGAAAGCGCCCGCCCTTGCCGTCAGACAGCAGTGTCCGCCAACTGGACCAAAAGACGGATAGCCTGGACGCCAGCGGCGAATCCAGCTGCGAGGCGACATGCCTTTGTACGTGAGTCATGATCGCGGGGATGTCGGCGCTCAGGTCGTGAACGATGAGTGCCAGATCCACATCGCTTACGTCAGGAGCGAAGCCGCCATGTGCCAGGCTCCCGAGAGCATAGGCCGCGACCAGACGTCCGCCGAGCGCCGAGTGCGCTGCCTCCAATCCCGCGTGTAGCACTTCCCAGCCCAAAGCGTCGCGTGTTGCGGCCGGTTTCATCATCGTCTGGTAGTCCGATACCCGCCCACCGATCGTTCAAATCATGGGCACTTTTCGAAGCCTACCCCAAAAGTGGTAGGCCTGACGTATCCGAAGATGCCTCGGAACCCAGTCTACCGGTGAATGTCCGGGGACCGCGCTCGGCGCCACCATCCGCCTGGCACGTGTGGCATCTCTCCACACACGACAGGAGAAGGTCATGGGAAAGCTTACGGGTAAGGTTGCGGTCATCACGGGTGGGTCGAGCGGCATGGCGCTGGCGAGCGCCAAGCGGTTCGTCGAAGAAGGCGCGTATGTCTTCATCACCGGCCGCAGGCAGGAGGCGCTCGACGAGGCCGTCAGGCTGATTGGCCGGAACGTGACCGGCGTGCGCGGCGACGCCGCCAATCTCGATGACATCGATCGTCTGTTCGATACGGTCAAGCGGGAAAAGGGCAAGATCGACGTCCTGTTCGCGAGCGCCGGCACGGGCGAAGCCGTCAAACTGGGCGAGATTACCGAGCAGCACTTCGATGCGGCCTTCGGCCTGAATACGCGCGGAACGCTGTTTGCGGTTCAGAAGGCGTTGCCGCTGTTCAACGATGGCGGATCGATCTTCATGACCGGGTCAGTTGCTTCGGTAAAAGGTTTTCCTGGTTATGGCGTGTATTCGGCGAGCAAGGCGGCCTTGCGCTCATTCGCACGCACTTGGCTCAACGAACTGAAGGGCAGGAATATCCGGGTGAACGTGCTGAGCCCGGGGCCGATCGCCACACCGATGCAGGATCAAGTTCTCGATGAGGAGGCGAAGCGGCAGTTCGAATCCCTGATCCCGCGGGGAAAGATGGGTCGTCCTGAGGAAATTGCGACGGTCGCGCTGTTTCTTGCTTCGGACGATTCGAGCTTCGTGAACGGGGTGGAGTTGTCTGTCGACGGCGGCTTCTCGGCCATCTGAAAGGCCGGGGAATCAATATCAACACGGATCGGAGAAGGATCATGAGCTATGCGATTGTGGGATTCGGTGCGGTAGGCCAGGCCCTCGCCCGGGCCTTCGCCCGTAAGAACATCGAGGTGGCCGTCGCGACCCGCCGGCCGCCCGAGGCGTTGGCGCCGCAGGCTCGGGCGATTGGACCCACCGTCGTCGCCAAGTCGCTGCGGGATGCACTCGAGGCCGACACAATCATCTTGGCTGTTCCGTTCGGGGAGCATCGCGAGGTTGCGACGGCCCTGCCGAGCTGGAAACGCAAGACGGTCATCGACACGATGAACGCGTTAGTTCCCCTTGAAGAGCTGGACGGTCTCCCGTCCTCCGCCTTCGTCGCCAAGGCGTTCACCGGTGCCAAGTTCGTGAAAGGTTTCAATCACCTGATTGCGGCCACCCTGGCTGCCGATCCGGTCGTCGACGGCGGCCACCGGGTCGTCTTTCTGTCGAGCGACGACGAGGACGCGACCGCTCCCGTGGCGGCCTTGGCCAAACAACTCGGGTTCGCACCCGTCAAGCTGGGAAAGCTCAACGAGGGTGGCGCGCTGGTGCACGCACGCGGCCGCACTTGGGGCCAGCTCATCTTCCAGGATTTGTTCAAGAAGGAGCAGTAATCGATCTACGACCGTGTGATTTGACCGGAGAAGTACGATCCCAAAACGTCGGCCATCATGGCTGCCCTCACTCCCACTCGATCGTCCCCGGCGGCTTGCTGGTGATGTCGTAGACGACGCGGTTGATGCCGCGCACCTCGTTGATGATGCGGGTGGCGGCGCGGCCGAGGAAGTCGTGCGGGAAGGGGAAGTAGTCGGCGGTCATGCCGTCGGTCGAGGTGACGGCGCGGAGCGCGCAGACCTGGTCGTAGGTGCGGCCGTCGCCCATGACGCCCACCGTGCGCACCGGCAGCAACACGGCGAAAGCCTGCCAGATGGCGTCGTAGAGCCCGGCGTTGCGGATCTCTTCGAGATAGATCGCATCCGCCTTGCGCAAGAGGTCGAGCTTCTCGCGCGTCACCTCGCCGGGGATGCGGATGGCGAGGCCCGGCCCCGGGAAGGGGTGGCGCTTCACCAGCCGCTCCGGCAGCCCGAGCTCGCGGCCGAGCGCCCGCACCTCGTCCTTGAACAGCTCGCGCAACGGCTCGACCAGCTTCAGCTTCATGCGCGCGGGCAGGCCGCCGACATTGTGGTGCGATTTGATGGTGACGCTGGGCCCGCCGGTGAAGCTGACGGACTCGATGACGTCGGGATAAAGCGTGCCTTGCGCCAGGAACTCGGCGCCGCCGATCTTGTGCGCTTCGGTATCGAAGACGTCGATGAAGGTGGCGCCGATGACCTTGCGCTTCTGCTCGGGATCGGTGACGCCATTGAGCTTGCCGAGAAACAGCGCGCGGGCATCGCTGTGGACGAGCGGGACGTTGTAATGGTCGCGGAAGAGGGTCACCACCTCGTCCGCCTCGCCCGCGCGCAGCAGCCCGTGATCGACAAAGATGCAGGTGAGCTGATCGCCGATCGCTTCGTGCAGCAGCGCCGCCGCCACCGAGCTGTCGACGCCGCCGGAGAGGCCGCAGATGACGCGGCCGCGCCCCACCTGCTGGCGGATCCGCTCGATCGCCTGGGCGCGGAAGGCGGCCATGGTCCAGTCGCCGCGACAGCCCGCGACCTTGTGGGTGAAGTTCTGGAGCAGCGCCGCGCCTTGCGGCGTGTGGATCACTTCGGGATGGAACATGGTGCCGTAGAAGCGGCGCTTGTCGTCGGCGACGACGGCAAACGGCGCGCCTTCGCTCACCGCGACGACGCGGAAGCCCGGCGGCA
>JASHSK010000201.1 GCA_030038755.1 Gammaproteobacteria bacterium | reverse complement strand
CGCGGCGCGCGGCGTCGACGCCGGGGCCGCGCGGCGCGTCTCGACCGGGTGGGTCGGCGCTGCGGTGGCGGCGCTCGGGCGCTGCCACTCGCTGAACTGCTCCATCCAGCGCTGATAGCGGCTGAAGCTCCACAGGCCGTCTTCCGCGCCGGATTGCAGCACGGTGGCGATCTGGCTGAAGTTGCCGGCGCGAATGGTGCCGCGGGCTCCCGAGCTTCCCAGCAGCAGCTCACAGCGCGGCACACGCAGCTGCCAGCTGGGGAGAAAATCCAGCCTCTGGGCGCTGACGCCCACCAGGCAGTCGGCGAGCTGTGCACGCACGCTGCCCTGCAGCTCCGCGGGGAAGGACAGACAGATGCGGCTGAGTGCCTCCGCACAGGTGGCCGAGTGCATGGTGACGAGCACCAGGTGGCCGGTCTCGGCGGCGTTGAGCGTCAGACGCATGATCTCGGGCGTGCGCATCTCCCCGATGACCAGTACGTCAGGATTCTCGCGCAGCGCATCCACGATCCCCTGCTCGAAGCTCGGCGAGTGGGTCGGGACCTCACGCTGGCGAATGAAGGAGCGCCGGTTGGTGAACAGGTATTCGAGTGGGCTCTCGAGCGTGACGATATGGCAGGCGCGCGAGGCATTGATCTCCTCGATGAGTGCCGCCAAGGTCGTGGATTTGCCCGAGCCGGTGGGCCCGGAAATGATCGCCAGGCCGCTCGTGGCCTCCACCAGGCGGCGCAGATCCGGATGCAGGTTGCAGGCACGCAGATCCTTGACCGACGGCGTGAGCAGGCGGATGGCCACCGCGACGCCGCGCACCGTCTGATAGAAGCTTGCCCGGCAGCGCTGTCCCGCGGCGGCGAGCGCGATGTCCGCCGAGCCGCGCGCCTGAAAATCCGCCCACCCCTGTGCGCCGAGCAGATCCTGTGCGGCCTGCAGCAGCAGCTCGCCGGGCAGCGCCGCGCCGGCCACCTGCAGTTCGCCGCGCACGCGCAGCAAGGCCGGTGTATCGCTCTCCAGGTGCAGGTCGCTCGCGCCGAAGGCTTGTGCCCGCGCGAGCCACTCATCCAGGATCATGCTGCGCCACCATTCGCTGCGCCACCGGTTGCTGCGCCGCTGGTTGCTGCGCCGCCGGTTGCGCTGCCAGGGTTTGCACCGCCACCGTTCATCGACCCCATGTTACTCCTCCACAGCGGCGCCGCCGGGTCGGTGCAACACCGTGAGGGCCCTGTAAAAAAGGCGCTCCGGCACTGCAAAACCTGCGCGTGCGCGCCGCGGCTGCGCGCGCGGCGCGCGTATCGCCCCGTTGCGGCGGGGCGGTGACGGTGGAGTACGGGACGGCGGCCATGCAGCGGGCCGGTGGCCTGCAGGGCACGGCGCTTGCTGCGACGATCGGGTAGTGCGCAGGTAGTGCGCAGTGCCGGGGCGCCGCTCGGATCGCGCAGGCCCGCCGGGCACGCGCGCGCCAACCTTCCAGCGTGGAGGTGCCCATGGCCAGAACCAGTCGACCCTTGAGCAGTGTTCTGACCGGCGCCGTTGCGGCGGCCGCTGTGATGTACTACTTCGATGCGGTTAGCGGCCGGCGCCGGCGCGCGCAGCTGGCCGAGCGCTCGGTAAGCACCAGCCGATATTGGTTGTCGCGGCTGCGAGTCGCCGGACGAGACCTGGCCAACCGCGCCGGCGGGGTTGGAGCGCGCGCGGCCAGTCTGCTGCGTCCGCGTGAGGTGATGCCGGAGATCGTCGCCGAGCGCGTGCGCGCCGCGATGGGGCGCGTCGTCTCGCACCCCGGTGCCGTGCACGTGAGTGTCGATGAGAGCCATCGGGTGCTGCTGCGCGGGGCGGTGCTTGCCTGGGAGCATGGGCAGCTGCGCCGGGCGGTGCTGGCGACGCCGGGAGTGCGCGAGCTACGCGATGAACTGGCCGCATACGAATCCGCCGAACACATCAGTGCGCTGCAGGGGGGCGTGCCTCGTCGGGCCCCGCGCCCCGAGCTGTTCCAGGAGCGCTGGTCGCCCGGCACGCGGTTGCTGATGGCAATCGCCGGGGGCGGGCTGCTGCTCGGAGGCTCGCGGCTGTTCGGCGGATCTGCACGCCGTGGGGCCCTGGGCGCCCTCGGCGCCGCCGCCGGTAGCGCCCTGCTGCTGCGCAGTGCCATCAACGCTCCGCTGCGCGATATCGCGCGCGGCCGCGGCCAGCATCTGGAGGTGCGCAGGACGCTGCGCGTGCGTGCCCCGCTGCAGCGGGTATTCGCCGCACTGTGCGATTGCGAGCGTTTTCCCGCCTTCATGCGTCATGTCACCGACGTGCGGCGGCATCCTGACGGCAGCACCCACTGGGTCGTGGCCGGTCCGTGGGGCATGGCGCTCGAATGGGATGCCATCACCACGCAGCTCGAGCCGGACCGGTTGATCGCGTGGCGCACGACCGCGACCTCCGCGCTGCAACATTGGGGCATGCTGCGCCTGGAGAGTGGTGACGTCGGTACGCATGCCCCCGAGGTGCGCGTGCATGTCTATCTTTGCTACAGCGCGCCGGCCGGCCGGCTCGGACAGGCGCTGGCACGGGCGCTGCGTGCCGATCCGCGCACTGGCCTGATCGAGGATCTGCTGTGCCTGAAGGGCTACGTGGAGGGCGCAGTGGCGGCGGGCGACGGCACCGGGCCGGGCGGTGGCACCGGGCTGGGCGTGCGCCCCGGTACGGGCCCGCGTACGCGCAGCGGCCCGGAGACGGGCGCGGCGCGCGGCAGCGCATCCGGGACATCGGCCGCATCCGATGAGGTGCTTGCGGCCTGGATGGAGCCGCCTCAGGGCCGCACCCACTGATATTGGGTCGATAGCGGCTCGTTGACTAACGAGGCGCCCCTACCTAGAATCGCCGGCCTTTGTCGGTCGGGCCAAACGCCTGCCTGACCGCCAGGACAGGCAATCTCGTGCGCCGGGCGTCCCCGTCGGGGACGACCCGGCGCGTCTCATCAGGCATACCATTCGAGCCGATTGGAATGACGTTGGAGCGCGCATGGCCACCACTGGTCAGTTGATCCGCCAGCCCCGCCGGTCGCGGGCCGAGAAGACGAAGGTACCCGCGCTGGGTGCCTCTCCGCAGAAGCGCGGGGTGTGCACTCGCGTCTACACCACGACTCCCAAGAAGCCGAACTCGGCGCTGCGCAAGGTGGCGCGCGTGCGCCTCACCAACGCCTACGAGGTGACCAGTTACATCGGCGGGGAAGGGCATAATCTGCAGGAGCACTCGGTCGTGCTGATCCGCGGGGGACGCGTGAAGGACCTGCCGGGCGTGCGTTACCACACCGTGCGCGGCACCCTGGATTGCGCCGGCGTAGGCAACCGCAAGCAGGGCCGCTCCAAGTACGGGGCCAAGCGACCCAAACAGTGAAGCGACCCAAACAGTGAAGCGATCCAGGCAGTGAAGCGACCCAGGCAGTAAAGGCACTCAAAGGGCCGAGATCTCAACGAGGAATTGCACATGTCCCGCCGCGCCGCGGCTCCGAGCCGCACCATCCTTCCCGATCCGAAGTTCAACAGCGAGATGCTGGCCAAGTTCATGAACGTGGTCATGCACAGCGGCAAGAAGTCGGCTGCCGAGCAGATCCTGTACGGGGCGATCGCACGCATCAGCGAGCGCACCGGACGGCAGGGCGCGGAAGCGATCGAACTGCTGTCGCAGGCGCTGGACAACGTCAAGCCGGTCGTGGAGGTCAAGTCGCGACGCGTGGGCGGCGCAACCTACCAGGTGCCGGTGGAAGTGCGCGCCAGCCGCCGCCAGACACTCGCCATGCGCTGGGTGATCGAGGCCGCGCGCGAGCGCAGCGAGAAATCGATGGCCATGCGCCTGGCGCACGAGCTGCTGGACGCCGCCGAGAATCGCGGCGCCGCCGTGCGCAAGCGCGAGGACACGCACCGCATGGCCGAGGCGAACAAGGCATTCGCGCACTATCGCTGGTGAACGCCGCGCGGCGCGGGACAAGCGCGCCGCGCAGCCGCTTGAGCCGCGCACCCAGCTGAGCACCCAACTGAAAGGAGCAGGAGACTATCGTGGCACGTGCGACGCCCATTGAGCGTTATCGGAACATCGGCATCTCGGCGCATATCGACGCCGGGAAGACCACGACGACCGAGCGCATTCTTTTCTACACCGGCGTGTCGCACAAGATCGGCGAGGTGCATGACGGCGCGGCCGTCATGGATTACATGGAACAGGAGCAGGAGCGCGGCATCACCATCACGTCCGCGGCCACGACCTGCTTCTGGAAGGGGATGGACAACAACTTCCCCGAGCATCGCATCAATATCATCGACACCCCCGGTCACGTGGATTTCACCATCGAGGTGGAGCGCTCGCTGCGCGTGCTCGACAGCGCGGTCGCGCTGTTCGATTCGGTCGCCGGCGTGCAGCCGCAGTCCGAGACGGTGTGGCGGCAGATGAACCGTTACGGTGTGCCGCGCATTGCCTTCGTCAACAAGATGGATCGCGCGGGCGCGAACTTCATGCGCTGTGTGGACATGATCCGCACGCGCCTGCGCGCCAATCCGGTGCCGATCCAGCTGCCGATCGGGGCCGAGGAGAACTTCGACGGCGTCGTCGATCTGATCAAGATGAAGGCGATCTACTGGGACATGGAGACCCAGGGGATGAAGTTCGAGTATCGCGACATCCCTGCCGCGATGCTCGGCGCCTGCGAGGAGCAGCGCGCCAAGATGATCGAGGCGGCAGCCGAGGGCGATGAGGAGCTGCTGCACAAGTATCTCGAGGGCGAGCACCTGTCCGACGAGGACATCAAGCGCGGATTGAAACTGCGCTCGCTGAAGAACGAGGTCGTGCTGTGCATGTGCGGCTCGGCGTTCAAGAACAAGGGCGTGCAGGCGCTGCTCGATGCGGTCATCGAGTTCATGCCCTCGCCGGTGGAAGTGCCGGATACCAAGGGTACCGACGAGAAGGGTAATCCGATCACCCGCAAGGCGGGCGACGATCAGCCCTTCGCCGCGCTCGCCTTCAAGATCCTGAACGACCCGTTCGTCGGCAACCTGACCTTCTTCCGTGTCTACTCCGGCGTGCTCAACTCCGGGGACACCGTGTACGTGCCGGCGAAGGAGCGCAAGGAGCGCATCGGTCGGCTGCTGCAGATGCACGCCAACGAGCGCAACGAGATCAAGGAAGTGCGCGCCGGGGATATCGCGGCCGCGGTGGGCCTGAAGGATGTGATCACCGGGGATACGCTGTGCGACCTCGAGCACGTCATCATGCTCGAGA
>JASHSK010000200.1 GCA_030038755.1 Gammaproteobacteria bacterium | reverse complement strand
GCACGGTGCCGGCCCGCACAGCGCCGGCCCGCACAGCGCCGGCGCGCGCAGTGCCGGCTTCGGGCGAGACGCGGCGAGCGACGGCGCAGAGCACGGCGCGTCCCCGCCCACCGGCGGCGTGTACCTGTGGGGAGGCGTGGGCCGCGGCAAGACCTGGCTGATGGACCTGTTCTGCGAGAGCCTGCCCGGGCGCGCGCGCCGGCTGCACTTTCATCATTTCATGCGCGACGTGCACGCCGCCCTGCACCGCATGCTCGGGCGAGCCGACCCGTTGCCGCGCCTCGCGCGCGCGCTGGCGGCCGACACGCAGGTGCTGTGCCTCGACGAGCTCTACGTCAGCGATATCGCCGATGCAATGATTCTTGGAGCCCTGTTCCAGGCGCTGCTGGATCATGGCGTTGCCCTGGTGATCACATCCAACGTGCCACCGCAGCTGCTCTACCAGGATGGCCTGCAGCGCGCGCGCTTTCTGCCGGCCATCGCGCTGCTCGAGCGAGAGCTCGCCGTGCTGTGCGTGGACGGCGGCACGGACTACCGGCTGCGGCAGCTGCAGCGCCGCCCGATATACCTTCGCAGCGACGAGCCGGACGCTGCCTCACAGATGCGTGCGCTGTTCGAGCAGCTCGCGGGTGCGCACGGGGAGACGCGCACGGAGCTGCAGGTTCAGGGACGACGGCTGCGCGCCCTGCAACGGCGCGGGGCGGTCGTCTGGTTCAGCTTTGCGACGCTGTGCGAAGGCCCACGCAGTCAGGGCGACTACGTCGAGCTGGCCCAGGAGTTTCACACGGTACTGCTGTCCGACGTACCCGTGTTTTCCCAGCCCCCGCAGGATAATGCCGCCCGGCGCTTCATCGCGCTGGTCGATGAGTTCTACGACCAGGGCGTGAAACTGGTGCTGTCGGCCGCGGCCGCTCCGGCGCAGCTGTATCGCGGCGAGCGGCTGCAGATGGAATTCAAGCGCGCCGCCAGCCGCCTGGTGGAGATGCAGGGTGAGGCCTACCTGGCACGACCGCACGGGCGCCCGTGAGACGCCCGTGAATCGCCCGCTCGCGGGCAGTCCCGGGCCGCGTCGGCCGGAACTGGCTGCGCGAAGCAATACCGCGCAGTAAAGTACCGCCCCCATGGACCCCGAAGCGCTGCCCACGGGCTCGCTGCAGCAGCGCGCCGAACAGGTCGAGACGGTGATCCGCGGTGTCGCGGCACTCTCGGCGGAGCTGCCGGTCGTGGAGACCACGATCCTGCGGCTGCTGGTGATGCTCGGTCACGATCTGTCGGCGCTGCTCGATCAGTGCCTGCGGCCCTACGGCCTCAACGAGACCGACTATCGCACGCTGCTCACGCTGCACAGTCGCCCGGGGGGCGTGGCGCATCCCGGGGAACTGTGCACCAGCGTCGCACGCAGTCCCGCGAATATGACGCGCATCGCCGATGCGCTCTATCAGCGCGGTCTGATCACACGCGTGGCGTGCGAGCGCGACCGCCGCCGCACGATCCTGCGCCTGTCGGCGAGCGGCGAGGCGCTGGTGCGCGAGCTGCTGCCCGAGGCGGCGCGGCGCACGACGGCGATCTTCGAGGGCATGTCCGAGTGCTCCCGCGCGGAGCTGCTCGAACAGCTGCGTCTGCTCATCGCCGCCATCGACCGCTACGCGCGCCAGCGGCAGTCGCTTCCGCAGCCGCAGCCGCTGCCTGCGCCGGTGTCCGCGCCGGTGTCCGCGGCCGAGCAGGCCGAGCACGCCGAACAGGCCGAGCACGCGCCGTCGGACGGTGGCTAGGCGACGGTTAATGCTACGATGACTCTCATGAGTTGGATGTCCCAATGCTCATGAGCGCCCACACCGTGGCGGCGCGCTTCGAGATCCCTTATCGGGCCTGCCTCGATGCCGACGGCAATCCCATCGGTCCGCTGCCGTCGTTTGCGCAGGACGCGCAGCTGCTGCGGGACATGTACCGCATGATGGTGCGCGCACGCGCCTTCGACGCCAAGGCAGTCAACCTGCAGCGCACCGGCAAGCTCGGCACCTATCCGTCCTGTCTGGGCCAGGAAGCCACGCACGTGGGCGTCGGCGCGGCGATGGATCCCGAAGACGTGCTGTTCACCGTGTATCGCGAGATCGGCACCAAGTTCTGGCGCGGCGTGGACATGTACCGGATCCTGCTCTACTGGGGCGGTGACGAGCGCGGCACCCTCTATGAGCGCTGTCCGCAGGATTTCCCGTTCTGCGTGCCCATCGGCTCGCAGATGCCCCAGGCCGCCGGCGCGGCGCTCGCCATGCAGATCCGCGGCGAGCGGCGCTGCGCGCTCGCCTTCGTCGGCGACGGGGGCACTTCGCAGGGAGCCTTCTACGAGGCGATCAACTTCGCCGGTGCCCGCTCGCTGCCGCTGGTGTGCGTGATCGTCAATAACCGCTGGGCGATCTCCGTGCCGGTGGAGCGCCAGACGGCGGCGCAGACGCTGGCACAGAAGGCCATCGCCGCCGGCATTCCGGCGCTGCAGATCGATGGCAACGACGTGCTGGTGGTACGCGAGACGGTCGGCGAGGCGCTCGAGCGCGCGCGCAGCGGCGGCGGCCCGAGCGTCATCGAGGCGCTCACCTACCGCATCGCCGATCACACGACCTCCGATGACGCGAGCCGTTACCGCACCTCCGAAGAGGTGCAGGAGGCGTGGGCCCGCGAGCCGGTCGTGCGGCTGGGTCGATACCTGCGCGCGCGCCGCCTGTGGGACGACGCGGCCGAAGAGACCCTCAAGCGCGAGTGCTCCGATGAGATCGAGGCCGCGGTGCGCCGCTACCTGGCGACTCCCAAACAATCCACGGACGCGATGTTCGACTATCTCATGGCCGAGCCGCCGGCGAGTCTGCAGCTGCAGCGCGAGCAGGCGCGCCGCTACGCGGCCACGCGCGGCTAGGAGCGGGTGGACCGGGGCGCATGGCGAAGATCACCATGGTCGAGGCCATCAACATGGCCCACGCCTGGGAGATGGAGCACGATCCCTCCGTCGTGGTGCTGGGCGAGGACGTCGGCATCAACGGCGGGGTGTTTCGCGCCACGGTCGGGCTGCAGCAGCGCTTCGGCGCCACGCGCGTGCAGGACACACCGCTCGCCGAGGGGTTGATCGCCGGTACCGCCATTGGTCTCGCCGCCCAGGGCATCAGGCCCGTGGCCGAGATCCAGTTCATGGGCTTCATCTATCCCGCGCTCGATCAGATCGCCAGCCACATGGCGCGACTGCGCAACCGCACGCGCGGGCGCCTCACGTGCCCGCTGGTGCTGCGCATGCCGCACGGTGGCGGCATCCATGCACCCGAGCATCACTCCGAAAGCCTGGAGGCGCTGCTGTGCCATCACCCGGGGCTGCGGGTGGTGTGCCCCTCCTCTCCGGCGCGCGCCTATGGACTGCTGCTCGCGGCCATCCGCGATCCCGATCCGGTGATCTTCCTGGAGCCGGTGCGGCTGTACCGCTTCATCCGCCAGGATGTCGAGGACGATGGCCGCGCGTTGCCGATCGACAGCTGCTTCGTGCTGCGCGAGGGCAGCGATGTGACGATCGTGACCTGGGGGGCGATGACCGTGGAGACCCTCAAGGCCGCCGAGCAGATCGCCGCCGAGGGGGTGAGCTGCGAGGTCATCGACGTGGCCTCGCTCGCGCCGATCGACTTCGAGACCATCCTCGACTCGGTGGTGAAGACCGGGCGGCTGCTGATCGTGCACGAGGCCCCGCGCAACTGCGCCGTGGGCGCGGAGATCGCCGCCACGGTCTCCGAGCAGGCGCTCTACGACCTGCTCGGTCCGATCCGGCGCGTGACCGGTTACGACACCGTCATGCCGCTCTACCGGCTGGAGTATGACTACATCCCGAGTCCCGCGCGCATCGTCGACGGCATCCGCTCGACGCTGGCCGAGTGAAGCGGCAGGCGGCCCTCACCCTTGGACAGGCTCCCAGCAGCAATGAAGATGTTTCGCCGATGACGATCTTCAAACTACCGGATCTGGGCGAGGGGCTCTCCGAAGCGGAAATCGTACGCTGGCACGTCAAGGCCGGCGATCACGTGGTGGTCGACGCACCGATGCTCTCGGTCGAGACCGCCAAGGCCGTGGTCGAGGTGCCCTCCCCGCTCAGCGGCACCATCGTGGCCCTGCACGCGCAGCCGGGGGACCGCATCGAGATCGGCGCGCCGCTGGTGGAGTTCGCGGCGGACGCGCCCGCCGGCGGCCAGACGACGTCTCCTGCGGACCCTATGCACGCTGCGGATGCCGGCACGGTGGTGGGACAGATGCCCGGCCAGGCCGACGAGGCGGCCGCCAGCGCGGCGCTCGAGGCGGCCAATGCGGTGACACGCCCACGCGTGCGCGCCGTTCCGGCCGCGCGCGCCCTGGCTCGCAGCCTGGGCGTGGACCTGTCCGCGATCTCGGGCACTGGTCGCGGCGGCCTGATCACTCTGGATGACGTCATGGCGATCGGGCTGCCCACGCGTTCCGCGCCGAGCACGCTGCACCCGGCGCCCTCGGCGCGAGCACCCTCGGTGCGGCCGCCGACTGCGCCCGAGCAAGGTGACGTGGAGGTGCTGCGCAGCCTGCGCCGCGCGATGGCGCAGAGCATGTCCATCTCGCGCGACAGCGTCATGGCCTGCTCGGTGTTCGACGACGCGGACCTGTCGCGCTGGCGCGGGGGGAACAACTACACCACGCGTGTGCTGCGCGCCATCGCCGCGGGGGCGCGGATCGAGCCCGGGCTCAACGCCTGGTACGACGCAACCTCACAGAGCCGCACGCTGTTCGAGCACGTGCACGTCGGCATCGCGGTGGACACGGCCGACGGACTGCTGGTGCCCGTCATCCGCGACGTCGAGCGGCTCGGCGACACACAGCTGCGCGTCGAGGTCGATCGGCTCAAGCGCGCGGCACGCGAGCGCACCGTGAAGAGCGAGGAGCTGCGGCACTTCACCTTCATGCTGTCGAACTTCGGCATGATGGCCGGCCGCTATGCCACCCCCGTGGTGGTGCCGCCCGCGGTGGCGATACTCGGCACCGGCCGCGCCCGCGAGGACGTGCTCGCGGTACAGGGTCGCGTCGAGGTGCACGCGCGCATGCCTCTGTCGCTGACGTTCGATCATCGCGTGGTCACCGGCGGGGAAGCCGTGCGCTTCCTGGGCGCCGTCATCGCCGATCTCGAGCAGCCCGAATGATGGCGGCCGCGCAGCCTCGCCGTGCCGCGCGGCCGCGGCTCGTCGCAGCGCTGCTGGCCACCTGGCGCGAATCACTGCCTGCCGAAGAGTGGCGCGACCTCGATGTCGACTCGCTCGCGGCGAGCTGCGCCGCGCAGCTGCAGTTCGGCCGCCGCCGCCGCCGCGGCGAGACACTGTTGCGTCTGCTGTACGAGCCGTCGTCCCCGTCAGCGGCCCCGGCCCCGTCGAAGGCCGCGGCTGCGCCGCAAGGGACCGCCGCCGGCTGCGCGGTGCTCGAGCTGATCACCGAGGACATGCCCTTCCTGGTCGACACGCTGCAGATGGCCGCCGCGCAGGCGGGCCTGTCGATACAGCTCATCATCCACCCGGTGCTCAGCGTGCGGCGCGACGCTGCCGGCCGGCTGCTCGCGCTGCAGTCCGGCACGCCGGGCGGCGCAGCCGGCGGTGACGCCGGCGGCGGCAGCAGCGGCGGCA
>JASHSK010000199.1 GCA_030038755.1 Gammaproteobacteria bacterium | reverse complement strand
GGGACCGTCAAGATCGCCTCGGTCAACGGCGCGGCCGGCCGAGAGGCCCAGCAGCGCATCGAGCTGATCACCGCCGATGTGGAGGTCGGGCGCGTCTACGAGGGCAAGGTCGTCAAGCTGATGGACTTCGGTGCCTTCGTGACGATCCTGCCGGGACGCGACGGCCTGGTGCACATCTCGCAGATTTCGGATGAGCGTGTCGAGCGCGTCTCGGACAAGCTCCGGGAAGGCGACCAGGTGCGTGTCAAGGTGCTCGAGGTCGATCGCCAGGGCCGCATACGCCTGTCAATGCGTAACGTCGACGCGGCCTGATCGGCCTGATCGGCCTGTCCGACCAGGCGGGCCGACCGGCACGTTCCTTAATCAGCCCATTCCTGCGCAGTCAGCCAGACGCCTCGAGCCTCACGAGGAGGCGGTGGCGTTGGCGGCCTTCATCAGCGTGCGGAAGATCTCGTCCTGCGCGCTGTGCCAGCGCTGGTAGTTCTGGTGCGCCAGATGTGAAGCGGCGGCCGCCGGATCGCCGGACGGGGGCTTCTGGCTGAGGAACAGCCGCAGGCTCTGCTCCAGATAGCTCGAGAGCACTCCCTCCAGCCCGACCTGCCGATCGTGGCTGCGGATCAGCTCGGCCAGGAAGTCCTGGCTGAGCACGGTGTCGTTGCGCTGCTCGAGATCGGCAATGACCTGCAGCAACACCGGACGCGTGATGTCCTGCTGCGTGCGTTTGTCGACCACGCTGAACTCTACCCGGGCCATGACCAGCCGCCGTACATCATCCAGGGTGATGTACCGGCTCTCTACGGTGTCGTAGAGACGTCGGTTAGGGTACTTCTTGATGATGCGTAGTTCGCTCATGCGGAAGCCCTCGTGTGGCCAAAGCCCGTTCGGTGCCGGGCAATCACGACATGAATAACATAGTACAAGCGCACGCGGAACCCAAATCGGAGTGTGCCGGCAACATTGGCGATGATCCGGGGCACGGGGGTGCTGCCTGCAAGGCTCGCATGCCAGGGCGGCTGCGGACGGGCTTGCCGGGCGGTGAGCGGATGCGCGCGTGGGGGGAGGGAGGGAGGCGCTCCCGAAGAGGCGTTCAGAGCGCGCAGAGGGCTTCTGGAGGGCACACAGGCCGTCCAGGGCGTCCAAGCAAGGGGTGAACGCCGGACACGGCCGCCGCGCGGCCTGGGGCGAATCGGCCGTTTCGGCCGTGTTTCAGAGTGAGTCTACGTGCGGGCGGCTGGTCCTGCGGCCTGTCGATGGCGGCACCGACAGCGCACGTCAGCCACAGATGACGCATTTTTCGGCCAAGGCGACATCGGGCCCACCGGCAGCTGCGGGGAGAGGCACGCGTGTGACTTGACAGTACGACTGCAGGAGGGGTGTCTCGACGACGGCGCCGGCCTCAAGACGGCGCGGGCCTCAACGATAACGGTCGTCGCGGTCTCCGTACTGGCGCTCGCGCCGCTCACGCCGCTCCTGCGCCTCGATCGACAGCGTGGCCACGGGTCGGGCTTCGAGGCGTTTGATACCGATCTCTTCGCCCGTCTCCAGACAGTAGCCGTAGGTGCCGTCCTCGGTGCGCTTGAGGGCCTCATCGATCTTGCGGATCAACTTGCGTTCGCGGTCGCGCGTGCGCAGCTCGAGGCTGAATTCCTCCTCCTGCGTGGCGCGATCATTGGGGTCGGGGAAGTTCGCGGCCTCATCCTTCATGTGCGAGACCGTCCGATCCACTTCCTCCATCAGATCGCGCTTCCAGTTGAGCAGGATCTGCTGGAAGTGCGCCAGCTGCTCCTTGCTCATGTATTGCTCGCCGCGCTTGGCGACGTACGGCTTGACGTTGCGCGGACCGGCCAGCAGGCTCCCGGGCTCCGCGGCCTCGGTCTCGTCGTTGTCCGTCAACGGCAGCGGGCGCGCGTTGGGGGCCGACTCATCGGTGGCCGTGCGCGCTACCGGTGCAACGGGCGCAGGGGCAGGCCTGGCCGGCTGGACCGCGTGCTCGGAGGCATGCGCGGCGCTGCGTGGCGTTTCGGTGGGGCGCGCGGAGCGCGCGACGGGCTTGGCGGTGGAGGCGGCAACTGCCTTACGGCTGGCGGCCGCAGCCTTGCGCGGCGGGGCGGCACGCCGTGGGGTCGCGCGGGCCGCAGCGGGCCGCCGCTGTTTGCTCGTTCTGGTTCCGGTCTTCTTGCCGGGCATCACCTGGCTCCTGCCCATCCATCGAGAACGCGCGATTATACCGGCGTGCCCCCGGCTGTACAGTGCGGACCCACCCGCGCTGCCAGCGGGCGTGGCGCGAGCGTGGGCGGGCCCGGAGAGCGGTGCTCAGAACGGGCCTTCGGAGCGGGCGTTCAGGTCTTCAAGTCCGCAGATCTTCAGGCGGGCGCGAGCAGCTGCACGCTGAACCAGCGATTCGCGTCGCTCCACGCCTCGCGCACACGCCAACCGGCGGCGGCGGCGAGCTGCGCGAAGCTCTGCGCGTCGTACTTGTGGCAGCACTCGGTGCGGATGAAGTCGCCGCGCAGCATGCGGATCACGGCGCCGCCCACGCGCACCGTCTGCGGGACGGCGCTCACCAGGTGCATCTCGATGCGCTGTTCGGCATCCATCCATAGCGCGCGGTGGCGGAAGTGGCTGATGTCGAAGCCGATGCCGAGCCGCCGATTCACGTGGCGCAGCGCGTTCAGATTGAACTCCGCAGTGACGCCGCGTGCATCATCGTAGGCGCGCTCGAGCAGCGCGCGCTCCTTCACCAGATCGATGCCGATCAGCGCCATGCCGTCGGGCCCCGCGAGCGCGTGCATCGCGCCGAGCAGGCGCCGCGCCTCGGCCGGCTCATAGTTGCCGAGCGTGGAGCCCGGAAAGTAGATGAGGCGGCGCATATGGGGATCGAGCTGCGGCGGCAGCTGCAGAGTGCGCGTGAAGTCGGCACACAGGGGCAGCACCGCAAGCTGTGGGTAATCGTGACCCAGGGCACGCGCGGCGCGCGCCAGACTCGAAACGGCGATGTCCACGGGAACGTAGGCGCGCAGCTCGGGCAGCGCGTCGATCAGCATGCGTGTCTTGTCGCTGCTGCCGCTGCCGTATTCGATCAGCGCCAGCGGCCCGCCAAGGTGCGCCGCCATGTCGCGCGCGTGGGCGCGCATGATCGCCGTCTCGGTGCGTGTCACGTAGTACTCGGGCAGATCGCAGATCCTCTCGAACAGACGGGAGCCGCGCTCGTCGTACAGCCAGATGTGCGACAGGCGGCGCGGGATGTACAGCAGTCCGCGCAGCACGTCGGAGAGGCCCTGCTCGTAGATGCCGTCGACGAAGCGGTCGGCGAGCGCCGTGTTGGTGAGTGCCATGATCACGGATCCTTTGCGAGACGAATGCCCGCGAATTGCCAGCGCGCGTGGGGGTAGAAGAAGTTGCGGTAGCTTGCGCGAATATGCGTGGCGGGTGTGGCGCACGAGCCGCCGCGCAGGACAAACTGGTTGGCCATGAACTTGCCGTTGTACTCGCCGATCGCCCCGGCCCAGGGGCGAAAGCCCGGATAGGGCAGGTAGGCGGATGCGGTCCACTCCCAGACATCGCCGAACAGTGCGCAATTGCCGTCCGGGGCCGCGCACGGGTGCAGCAGGCCACTGTCCAGCAGGTTGCCCGTAACAGGCTGATCGGCGGCGACCAGCTCCCACTCCGCCTCGGTCGGCAGCCGTGCGCCGGCCCAGCGTGCGAACGCATCGGCTTCGTAGTAGCTCAGGTGACACACGGGAGCGTGCGGCTCGAGCTCGCGCGCGCCCGCGAGCGTGAATTCGCCGTCCAGCGTCGCGTTCCAGTACAACGGCGCGCGCCACGCTCGCGCGAGCGACCAGCCGTCGGCGAGCCACAGCGACGCGCGAGCGTAGCCGCCGTCGAGGATGAACTCGCGATACTCGGCGTTGCTGACGAGCCGCTGAGCCAGCGCGAACGGCGCGATATAGCAACGGTGGCGCGGCGTCTCGTTGTCGAAGCAGAACCGCGCGCCCTCATCGGCGCCGATCTCGTGCAGGCCGCCCTCGTAGAGGCGCCAGCGCACGGACGCGTCGGCGCTCTCGGACTCGTGCGTGCGATCGGCGCCGTGCGTGCGCTCGGACTCGCGCGTGCGCTCGGGCAAGCGTGCGCGCTCGGGCAAGCGCGTGCGCTCGGGCAAGCGTGCGCGCTCGGGCGCCGCAGCCCTGGCCGCGGGACGGTATGCCGGCTGCAGCGGATTGGTGTACAGCAGGTGCTTCAGGTCGGTCAGCAGCAGCTCCTGGTGCTGCTGCTCGTGTTGCAGGCCGAGCTGCACGAGCGTGCGCAGCGACTCGGGCGGCGAGCCCCGCAGCAGCTGTACCATGTGCTCATCGACGTGGCGCCGGTAGGCACGGATCTCGGCGACGGTGGGACGCGACAGCAGTCCGCGCTGCGCGCGCGGCGCCTGCGGTCCGACGCCCTCATAGTAGGAGTTGAACAGGTAATCGAAGCCCGCGTGAAAGGCGCGGTAATCGGGCAGGCCGGGTGTGAGGATGAAGCGCTCGAAGAACCAGCTGGTGTGCGCCAGATGCCACTTCACCGGGCTGGCCTCGGGCATGCTCTGGGGCACATAGTCCTCGAGCGCGAGCGGCGCGCACAGCGCGCCGGTGCACTCGCGCACGGCCAGGTACTGTTCCAGATCGGCTTCGGTGGGCGAAACGGATTGCTTCAGGGGAGCGGTGCGCATGCCAGCGTCCTCGCCATTGCCGTCCACATTGCCGTCCACCGGGGGCCGCGCCGCGGCCGCGCGACGCTCTAGCCCCGCTCGGTTGCAAGAGGCGCGCCTCCTGGCCGCCTGCGGGCACTGTGGACACAAAATCGAACTGCGACGTCAACAGATGACGGCCGCGGCCACTTGCCCGACAGGCGACGTTGTGATCGTACCGCAGCACACCGATCCGCGCAGGAGCAGCGGCGCTGTCACCGCTCCGTCACATCCCAGCCGGGCCCCCGGCCTGTCCCAGTCCACCCGGTCCGCCGCGGCCCGCTTCGGCCCCGCAACGCTACGGCGCGCGCGGCAGGGGCGCCGGTGGCTGAAAAATCTTCTCCCGGGCCGGTAACTTTCTCTCCCGGCGCCCGTGAAGCGGCCCGGTGGGGAAGAGAAGGCTCAGGGCAGTCTGACGGGTTCGGCCGCCTGCCAGCCGCCCGCGCGATGCTCGACGATCACCGTGGTGTCGATGCCGCCGCGCACGTTGAAGCGCGCCGTCAGGCGCATGAAGCGCGGCGCGACGGCACCCGCCAGCCGCGCGAGGATCTCGTTGGTGACGGCTTCGTGAAAGGCGCCGCGGTCGCGGAACGACCAGAGGTACAGCTTCAGCGCCTTGAGTTCCAGGCACAGCCGGTCCGGAACGTACTCGAGCTCGAGGGTCGCGAAGTCCGGTTGACCGGTGCGCGGGCACAGGCAGGTGAACTCGGGCATGCGCATGCGGATGGTGTAGTCGCGCTGCGGCTGCGGGTTCGGAAAGGTCTCGAGCTCGGTAGACGGCTGGGTCGGCATCGGAGGGTCGGTGTCGGCGGGTTCGGTGTCGGCTTCCGTCGGCTGCGTCGAAAGCACGCTGCGGATACTTTACACTACCGCGTCAGCGCGCCAAGCGCGCGAGCGGGCCTGCATAGAGCGGCCGCGGGGCAACGCGCTGTTGCCGGCCGGACCGGACGGGGATCAGGACAGGAGATGCGGCTCAACAGGATCAGGCTCTCGGGCTTCAAGTCCTTCGTCGATCCGACCTCGGTGCATCTGCCCGGTAATCTGATCGGCATCGTCGGCCCCAACGGCTGTGGCAAATCCAACATCATCGATGCAGTCCGCTGGGTGATGGGGGAGCTGTCGGCGCGCTATCTGCGCGGCGAGTCGATGGCCGACGTGATCTTCAACGGCTCCAACTCGCGCGCGCCGGTCGGCAGCGCGTCGGTGGAGCTGAGCTTCGACAATCACGACGGCCGGGTCGGCGGGGCCTACGCGAGCTACGCGGAGATCTCGCTCAAGCGCGTCGTGGAGCGCGACGGCAGCTCGGCGTACTTCATCAACGGCGCACGCTGTCGCCGCCGCGACATCACGCAGCTGTTCCTCGGCACCGGGCTGGGCTCGCGCAGCTACGCAATCATCGAGCAGGGGACGATCTCGCGCGTCGTGGAGGCGCGCCCCGAGGACATGCGCGCCTTCGTCGAGGAGGCCGCCGGCATCTCCCTCTACAAGGAGCGGCGGCGCGAGACCGAGAGTCGCATCGCCGATGCACGCGAGAATCTCGCCCGCGTCACCGATCTGCGCGAGGAGGTCGACAAGCAGATCCGCCACCTGCAGCGACAGGCGAACGTCGCGCGGCGCTATCAGGAGCTCAAGGCGCAGGAGCGCGCGGTCACGGCCGAGTCGCTGGCGCTGCGGCTGCGGCAGGTGGAGGAGTCTGCCGCCGAGCATGAGAGGCTGATACGCGAGCGGGATCTTACGATGCAGCGTGCACTGGCCGAGCAGCGTACCGGCGAGGCTGCCATCGAGCGAGAGCGCGCACTGCACGCCGATGCGAGCAGCGCGTTGTCGACGGTGCAGGCCCGCTACTACGAGCTCGGCGCGGAAGTGACGCGCACCGAGCAGAGCGTGCGCCACGCGCGCGAGCTGCGCGAGCGCGCCGCGCAGGATCTGGCGCAGCTCGGCGCGGGCCTGCATTCCATCGAGACGCAGATCGGGCAGGACGAGCAGCAGCTCGCTTCACTGCGCGAGGAGCTCGGCCGGCTCGGCCCGCAGCTCGAGGAGCGTCGCGTGGAGGAGCAGGCCAGCGCGGCGGCGCTCGCCGCGCTCGAGGCAGAACTGGCCGACTGGCAGCAGCGCTGGGAGGAATTCAACCGACAGCTCAGCGGCGAGTCGCAGCGCCTGCAGGTCGAGGCGGCGCGCATCGAGCAGCTCGAGACGCACCGCGCGCGCCTGCGTGCGCAGGACGCGCGGCTCGACGAGGAGGCGGCGGCGCTCGCCGAACAGAGCGAGGTGGCCGCGTTGTCGGCGCAGCTCTCGCGCGAAGCGAGCGCGCGCGAGGACGCCGAGGCGCTCGCCCAGGAGCTCGGGCGCGCCCTCGAGCAGCTGCAGCAGCTGCGCGCGGCGCAACAGGCGGCCGAGGCGCAGCTCGAGGGCCTGCGGCGCGAGCGCGAGCAGCTGCGCTCGGAGCTGATGTCGCTCGAGGCCCTGCAGAAAGCGGCGCTGCGCGAGAAGCATGCGGATTCGGCTAGTTGGCTGGCCTCGCTCGCGGCCGACGGCATCGGCGAGGGCGTCGGTGAGCGGCGGCTGGCCGAGACGCTGCAGGTCGATGCCGGCTGGGAGCGGGCCGCCGAGACGGTGCTCGGGGACTATCTCGAGGCCGTGTCGGTTGGGGAGCTGGAGTCGCTGCAGGGGGCCCTGCCGCGCCTGCAGATCGGGCAGCTGACCTTCTACGAGGCCGCGCAGGCTGCCTCCGCGGGCGCGGGTGCGGGCGCGGGTGCGGGCGCGGGCACGAACGCGGGCGCGGGTGCTGGCCCGGATGCGGGTGCGG
>JASHSK010000198.1 GCA_030038755.1 Gammaproteobacteria bacterium | reverse complement strand
CCTCCGGCTTCATCGCCGGAGCGGATATCCGCGAGTTCACCACGTTCGCCTCCGAGGCCGAGGCGCTCGCGCACATCGAGCTCGGCCAGCGCGTCTGCAGCCAGCTCGAGGCACTGCCCTTTCCGACAGTGGCGCTGATTCACGGTTTCGCGCTGGGCGGCGGCCTGGAGCTGGCGCTCGCCTGCCGCTACCGCGTCGCGCTCGGCGATGCGAAGCTCGCGCTCGGCCTGCCCGAGGTGCAGCTGGGCATTCACCCCGGATTCGGCGGGACGGTGCGCAGCGTGCGCCTGCTCGGGGTGCGTCCCGCCATGAACCTCATGCTCACCGGGCGGCCCGTGCGTGCCGATCGCGCACGGCAGCTGGGCCTCGTCGATCGGCTCGTGGATGATCGCGAGGCGCTCGACGTCGCCGCGCGCGAGCTGATCGAGCGTACGCCCCCGCCCCGCCGGCCCGCACTGTCCGAGCGGATGCTGAGCTGGCCGCTGATGCGTGCGTTGATCCGCCCCGCGCTGCTGCGCAAGGTCGCCTCACAGGCGCGGCGCGAGCACTATCCGGCTCCCTACGCCATCGTGGACCTGTGGTCGCGCTACGGTGCACGCGGCGCGGCCGCGTACGCGGCCGAAGCGCGCTCGATCGCGGCACTCTTCGAGCAGGATTCCACTCGTAACCTCATCCGCGTTTTCCTGCTGCAGGACCGGCTCAAGGCGCTGGCCGCCAGGCAGAGCGGCGCCGCGCCGGCGCTCGCACACGTGCACGTCGTGGGCGCAGGGGTCATGGGCGGGGACATCGCGGCCTGGTGTGCGCTGCGCGGCCTTTCGGTCACGCTGCAGGATCGGGAGCTGCGCCTCATCGAGCCGGCGCTCGAGCGCGCGCGGGCGCTGTTCGAGAAGCGCCTGTCCACCCCCGCCGAGCGCACGGGCGCCCTGCAGCGATTGCGCGCCGATCCCCAGGGCGGCGGCATTGGCGCCGCGGATGTGCTGATCGAAGCCATCTTCGAGGACCTGAACGCCAAGCGCGCTCTGTACGCGACGGCCGAGCCACAGTTGCATGCCGGTGCCGTGCTCGCCACCAATACCTCGAGTCTGACGCTCGAATCGCTGGCCGGAGCGCTGACCGACCCCGGGCGGCTGGTCGGCCTGCACTTCTTCAACCCGGTGCCGCAGATGCCATTGGTGGAGGTCGTGCACTCTGCGGGCACGCACCCCGATACGCTCGCGGCCGCCATGAGTTTCACGCGCCGCATCGACAAGCTGCCGCTGCCCTGCCGCAGCAGTCCGGGGTTTCTCGTGAACCGCGTGCTGTTTCCCTACCTGCACGAGGCGCTGCGCGCCGCCGGCGAGGGACTCGGCATCGAGGCCATCGATCGAGCCGCCACGGACTTCGGCATGCCCATGGGGCCGCTGCAGCTGTGCGACGTCGTCGGACTGGATGTGCTGCTGCATGTGGGCGACATCGTCACGCGCGAGCTCAATCAGGAGCCCCCGGCGTTCATCGCGACGGTACGCGGCATGGTCGAGCAGCGGCACCTCGGCCGCAAGAGCGGACAGGGCTTCTACATCTGGCGCGACGGCAAGGCCGCGGCGCCCGCCGCCCTCGCGATTCAGACCCAATCGCCCGCGACCGCGGCGCCCGGCTCCGGCGGCAGCGGCGGCAGCAGCGCTGACGGCAGTGCCCGTGCCACGGATCTGGCCGATCGACTCATTCTCGCGCTCGTCAACGAGTGTGTCGCCTGCCTGCGCGAACGGATCGTCGAGGACGCGGATCTGGTGGACGCAGGCGTCATCTTCGGGACCGGCTTTGCGCCGTTTCGCGGTGGGCCCTTGAGCTATGCACGCGCCCGCGGCGTGCAGGCGTGCGTGCAGCGCCTGCAGCAGCTCGCAGCCCTCTACGGAACGCGCTTCACGCCGGATGCGGGCTGGCAGCAGCTGCAGGCCGGGCACTAGGAGCCGCGTCCGTTCGCTTGCCGCGCAGGTTCCCGCAGCGCGCCGCAGTGCGCGGCACCGTACCGCCGCGCGGCGGCGTACGGCAATGCGCGGCAACGTACCGCAGCGCGCGCCGACGCACAGCAGTGCGCGGCGGCGAGTCGAATAGCGTGAACTGTCGCACCGGGTCCGACATAACGCTGTGCTAACATGGAACTGCGTCACACAAATAAGGTTTGCCAGCCTCATGAGTGAGGAAGGGGCCGCCGATCCGAGCCTGCTTCGCAGGTTTTCGCCACTCGACGGCATGAAGAAGGACAATCTGATCGCCCTTGCTCGCAAGGTCACCCGTCATCAGCTCGCGGCCGGCCGATACCTGTTCAAGGAGGGCGACCGTGACAAACGTACCTACTGGCTGATCGCAGGTCTCCTGGAGCTGCGCGAGGGCGACCGCACCGTCGCGATGCTCCGTGGCGGCAGCGCCGAGGCGCTGCATCCGCTCGCCCCGCACCTGCCGCGGCGCTGCTCCGCGCGCGCCGTCGATCCGCTCGAGTTTTTCGCCATCGAGAGCGAGCTGCTCGACATGATGATCACGTGGGACCAGACCGGGACCTACGAGGTCGCCGAGCTGCAGGCACAGATCGCGGGCGGAGGCTCGGGCGGCGATTGGATGACCATATTGCTGCAGACGCAGGCGTTCCACCGCATCCCGCCGGCCAACATCCAGGCGATCTTCACGCGCATGCAGCGTGTCAGCTTCCGCGCCGGCGAGACCATCATCCAGCAGGGTGCCGAGGGTGACTACTTCTACGCCATCGTCAGCGGCAAGTGTCTGGTGGCGCGCGAGACCCCGCTCAATCGCGGCGGCCTGAAGCTCGCTGAACTGGGCGTCGGCGACACCTTCGGGGAGGAGGCGCTGATTTCCGAGGCCAAGCGCAATGCCACCGTCACCATGCTGACCGACGGGGTGCTCATGCGCCTGAACAAGGAAAACTTCCGCGAGCTGCTCAACGAGCCACTGGTGCAGTGGGTGTCCTATCGCGACGCGTGCGCCATCGTGGCCAAGGGAGGCCGCTGGCTTGACGTGCGGCTGCCCTCCGAGTACCAGAACCTCGCGATCGAGGGCGCGATCAATATCCCGCTGTACTTCATCCGCCTGAAACTCTCCACGCTCGACCGCTCGCTCAAATACATCGTCTACTGCGACACGGGCCGGCGCAGCTCCGCCGCCGCGTTCATCCTCGTGGAGCGGGGATTCGACGCGCTGGTGCTGCGCGGCGGACTGGACAGCGCCGAGGTCACCACCACGCGCTAGCAGCCTGTCGACAGGCTGCTAGGCATAGACGCTGCACATAATCGCAACGTCATAATCGCCGGCGGCATGCGCGGCACCCGCAGCGGCTGCCGAAACTGCCGATTCGCGCGCATCGGCGCCGCGTCCCTGGCGCTACATTCCGCCGCACGATCGATCGGGCGCACAAGGGAGCAAGCGCCGGCGGCGGTGCGGACGCCGGCACGACCGATGAGCTACGTCGACACCACGGCGTATTCACAGGGACGGTCCACGTTCTGGACGCGCCCGCGCTCTCTCGTACTGACCTGGCCGGTGCTGCCGGCGCTGCTGCTGCTGCTGCTGCTGGCCGGCCTGATCGCCCTCGCACACCACTGCACGCCCCGGCGTCGGCTCTCTTCGAGCCGACTGGTGGGTGCACTGCCTTCGCTGTCGCCCGGCCGGTAGGCAACTGCACGTCGGTGCCCGCGGCAGGCAGCGACGCTGGAGGGGAGCCTGTTCCCCTCCAGTGTCACCACGTCACGTCACGAGCCGAGTGCCGCGGCGCGGCCTCAGTCCGCGCGATGGTGCGCCGACGCCTTGCTGGGCTTCGGATAGTGCAGCTTGTCTGCCGGCACGCGCAGGAAGACCGGCAGCGGCGTGGGCAACGTGGCGCCGTCCCAGTGCTCGGTGAGCATCCCGTTCGCAACCTTGAAGGCATCGAACGTGAACACGGGGTAGAAGCTGCCGTGGGCCGAGGGATCCGGCCGGAACTGCTCGTGGACCACCGTGAAGGAGTCCGGGCCCGCGACCACCTGAAAGAGCGGGTTGCCGTCGGGCGGCTTCGGCCCGCGCGCGGCGGCCCCCTGACGCGGCATGCCGTTGGGATTGAGCTTCTGCAACGTGGTGAAGAACAACTGCATGCCGGCACTGCCGCTCACATTGTTGAGCTTATCGAACAGCGCGAACATCGGATTGTGGTCGACGTAGTCGGGCGACTCCAGCTTCGCCAGCACCCCCGCCCTCTGCGCCATCGATACGCTGAACAGTTGCTGCGCGATCATCTTGTTCTGGTCCACCTGCATCATCTGCGCTTTGGCAGCCTCTGCCGCCTGATCGACCGGCGGCGCGGCGGGCGCGGGTGGCGGTGGAGCCTGTGCACACGCTGACAGGGCCAGTGCGGCACCCACCCCGATCAGAAGTCCAGTGGTTAACTTGGCCATGAACGTCCCCTTTGAGTGGCATCGAGTTATGGGCTACGGGAATGCGGGCTGCAGCTCGCTAGCACCTCAAAAAGCCGGTGGATGATCATACTCTTGATGAGGCCCGGCGGCCCGGCGGTGCTGCATCGACCGCGGCCGCCGGCGCGCCGCTACGGGAGCACACGCGGTGAGCCCTCGCCACGGTAAGCCCTCGGGCGTGGCAACCCGGGCGTGGCAACCCGGGCATGGTAAGCCCTCGGGCATGGTGAGCTGTCGGGCACGGTGAGCGCTCGGGCACCACCGGCTGTCGCTTCACATCGTGTGGGTGCCCTTGTCGCCTGACAGCGCGCCGGCGAGGTAGTTCTCGATCCGGGTGCGCGTCTGTCCCCGGTCCTGATCGGAGAACTGCACGCCGATGCCGGCGGTGCGCTTGCCCTGCGCGCCCTTCGGCGTCACCCAGATCACGCGGCCGGCCACCGGCAGCTTCTCGTCCTCACCCATGAGATTCAGCAGCATGAAGACCTCATCCCCCAGCCGGTAGCTGCTGTTGGTAGGGATGAACAAGCCGCCGTTCTGCACGAACGGCATGTAGGCCAGGTACAGGGCGCTCTTGTCCTTGATCGTCAGTGTGAGCAGCCCCGGCTTGTTGACCCCGGGCCTGCCATTCAGATCTTTGCTCATGTCCCCGGACGCTACCTCTGTGCACGTGTCTGAGCGTGACCGCGGTGCCGCGCGGCGGCCAGCTCCCGTAGCAGCCACTCGAGCGCCAACGGACGGTTGATGGAGCTCAGCCGCAGCCGGCGCAGCTCGTAGAGGCCATCCAGCACCCGCAGCGACTTTGCCATATTCAATTCCGAAGCGGCCGTCGCTGAGTGCGCGCCATTGCGCAGTTCACGCGCTT
Source organism: Gammaproteobacteria bacterium (assembly GCA_030038755.1). Classification (GTDB taxonomy): domain Bacteria; phylum Pseudomonadota; class Gammaproteobacteria; order Steroidobacterales; family Steroidobacteraceae; genus FEN-1191. The sequence continues at coordinate 694 of JASHSK010000198.1, read as the reverse complement.
CGGACCCTGCGTGCATCCCCTCTTCGATGCGCGATGTGAGCCAGTTCTCAAGGCAGCCCAGCCGCCATTCGAAGGAGCTCGCGCGGCCCCAGGCCTCGGCGGTGCGTGTCACGTCCAGATCGCCGCGCGCGAGGTGCGCGAGCGCCTCGAGCGTGTCGGTGTGCAGCTGCGCGATCTGCGCGGCGTCGGCCTCGAGCGCCTCGAACGGTGCGTTACCCAGCACGTCCAGCACGGCCTCCCAGGGCGCCGCACCGCGCCTGTCGGTGAGCCAGGCGATGGCGGCGGCGCGCGACGGCGCCGGCACTCGCAGCTGCTGGCAGCGGCTCACGACGGTTGCCGGCAGCGCCGAGGGCATGCTCGTCAGCAGTATCAGCGTCGCGCCGGCGCGCGGCTCCTCCAGCGTCTTGAGCAGCGCGTTGGCGGCGTTCGCATTCATGGCATCCGCCGGTGCGATCAGCGCGACGCTCGCCCCGCCGCCGTGCGCCGTCAGCGCCAGCTGCTCGGAGAGCTCACGAATCTGCTCTACCCGGATCACGCGTGCGTCGGCGGCCGGGGCGATGCGCATGAAATCGGGGTGCTGACCGGCCGCCAGCCATCGGCAGTCGCGGCACCGTCCGCAGGGGGCATGCTCTTCGCGGCACAGCGCCAGGGCCGCGGCCAGCAGCCCCAGCGCCTCCCCGCCCGCCCCGCGGCG
>JASHSK010000197.1 GCA_030038755.1 Gammaproteobacteria bacterium | reverse complement strand
CGCGTGAGAAAGGATCTTGGCGGAGAGAGAGGGATTCGAACCCTCGAAGGGCTTTTGACCCTTACACCCTTAGCAGGGGTGCGCCTTCGACCACTCGGCCATCTCTCCGTGAAGGAACAGGCAGCCGGAGCGCGGCGGGCGCGATCCGGTGGGAACCGGCGCGATCATACTGAAGGGATGACGCGGGAGCAAAAACGCCGCCCGACCTGCCCGTGCCGGCGCGCGCTGCCGCGCCGCGCGCGGCATACCGAGGGACCCCGCCCGGACCGGCCGCAATCCGGGCGCTCAGGCCCGTGCGGTCAGCTCGCCCGGTTCGTCCGCGGGATGATCGACGTGGTTCGCGCCTTCGCGCTTGATGCGATGAAAGATCTCTTCGCGTTGCACGGACACGCTCTTCGGCGCGTTGACTCCCAGCCGGACCTGATTGCCCTTGACGCGCAGCACGGTCACCGTCACTTCGTCACCGATCATCACCGTCTCGCCGACTCTACGCGTCAGGATTAGCACTGGCGGAACCCTCCATTTGCAGCCCCGGGGTACGCTCGGGCGACCGTCACACACGGACGCCGCCCCCCGACCGCCAACCCGCGCACCCCATTGCTGCGAGACAATCAAAACCGTTGCAGTGACGAATTGTCTCGCGTGATAGTGCCGCAGCACACGTTAAGATTCGTCAATGTGACGGTGGCGCCAGACGGGCCTCTACCCACGCCGGCACCGCCACCAGCGCCTTGTCAAGTGCTTCGGGCCGATTTCCACCGGCCTGCGCGAAATCGGCGCGGCCACCGCCGCGGCCCCCCACTTGGGCCGCGATCGCACCGATAAGTTCCTCCGCGCTGACGCGCGCGGTCTGATCGGGCGTCACCCCCGCCACCAGCAGCACCCTGTCGGCCGGCCCCACGGCACCAAGCACGATGATCGCCGAGCGCAGCCGGCTCTTCAGTTGATCCACGGCGGCCCGCAGTGCCGCAGAATCCGCGCCCTCCACACGGGTTGCGAGCACCTTCACGCCCCCGATCTCCACCGCGCCGGCCGCCAGATCCACGCCAGCGCCGAGAGCCAGTTGCTGCTTGAGCGCGCGGTTCTCCTTCTCGAGGGCGCGCACGCGCGCAAGTTGCTCGCGCACCTTGTCGGCCACGTCGTCGCGCGAGCCGTGCACGAGCCCTGCAACGCTGCCGAGCAGCGCATCGAGCCGCGCGACATGCTCGAGCGCGGCCTGACCCGTGAGCGCCTCGATGCGCCGTACGCCAGCGGCCACTCCCGACTCCGAGGTGATGTGAAACAGCCCGATGTCGCCGGCGCGGCGCACGTGCGTGCCGCCGCACAGCTCGAGCGAAAAATCACCGATCGCGAGCACACGCACCTGCCGATCGTATTTCTCGCCGAACAGCGCCATTGCGCCGGCGCCCACGGCCGCCTCATATTCCATCACGCGCGTGGTTGCCTCGGCGTTGGCGCGGATCTGTGCGTTCACGAGCCGTTCGACCTCCGAAAGCTGCGCCGGCGTGAGTGGCTGTGGATGCGAAAAATCCAGCCGCAACCGCTCGGGCGCGACCAGCGATCCCTTCTGCGCGACGTGGCGGCCGAGCACGTGCCGCAGTGCCGCGTGCAGCAGATGCGTCGCCGAATGATTCAGGCGGACGGCCTCCCGCCGGGGCGCATCGATGCGCGCCAGCACTGCATCACCGACACGCAGCTGTCCGCTCGCCAGACTCCCGATGTGTATGTACGCAGCGCCGCGCTTCTGTGTGTCCTCGACCACGAAGCGCGCATCGCGCGCGCTGACCGTCCGGGCGGCGTCAACCGCGCCGGTATCGGCCGCGCCAGCCGGTCCGCCGGCGCCCGTGATCTCGCCCTGGTCGCCGACCTGTCCGCCCGACTCCGCATAGAAGGGCGTGCGGTCGAGCACCACCTCCGCGCTCGCCCCGGCCTCGATGCCCTCGACCTCGCGCCCCTGCTGCAACAGTGCCACGACGCGCGCCGTGCACTCGGTGGTCTCGTAGCCGACGAACTCGCTGCGCACCGCGAGAGCACCACCGCCGCGCAGATCCACGTTGAAGCGGCTTGCGGCACGCGCGCGCTCGCGCTGCGAGCTCATCTCGCGTTCGTAACCCTCCATGTCCAGCGACAGGCCGCGCTCGCGCGCGATGTCCGCGGTCAGATCCGGTGGAAAGCCGTAGGTATCGTGCAGCAGGAACACCAGCGAGCCGGGAACCAGCGCACCGGGCGCCGCATCACCCATGCGCGCCTCGAACTGCGCCATGCCCGCTGTTAAAGTCTCGGCGAATCGTTCCTCTTCCGCGCGCAGCGCCCGCTCCACCTCCGCGGCACCCCGTGCGAGCTCCGGGAAGGCGTCCCCCATGACCTGCACGAGCGTGGGCACGAGTCGGTAGAAGAATGGTGCCGTGCAACCGAGCTTGTAGCCGTGGCGCACCGCGCGGCGAATGATGCGACGGAGCACATAGCCACGTCCTTCGTTGGAGGGCAGCACCCCGTCGACGATCAGAAAGCTGCAGGCACGGATGTGATCTGCGATCACGCGCAGCGAGGGTGAGTCGCTCTCGCGGCTTCCCGTGAGCCTCGCGGCCGCGCGGATCAGGTCGCGAAACAAATCGATCTCGTAGTTCGAATGCACCCCTTGCATCACCGCCGCCATTCGCTCCAGTCCCGCACCGGTGTCGACCGAGGGCTTGGGCAGCGGCGTGAGCGTGCCGTCCGCGCCGCGCTCGAACTGCATGAACACCAGGTTCCACAGCTCCACGTAGCGATCCCCGTCCTCCTCGGCCGAGCCTGGCGGGCCACCGCGCACTCCCGGGCCGTGGTCGTAGAAGATCTCCGTGCAGGGGCCACACGGTCCGGTATCGCCCATCGCCCAGAAATTGGACCCCTCACCCATGCGCAGCACCCGCTCGGTCGCGATCCCGATGTCGTGCGTCCAGATGTGCGCCGCCTCCTCGTCCTCGCGGAACACCGTGATCCACAGTCGCTCCGGCGGAAGCCGCAGCACCGTGGTGACGAATTCCCACGCGTAGCCGATCGCCTCGCGCTTGAAGTAGTCGCCGAACGAGAAGTTGCCGAGCATTTCGAAGAACGTGTGGTGGCGCGCCGTGTAGCCGACGTTCTCCAGGTCGTTGTGCTTGCCGCCGGCGCGCACGCAGCGCTGACTCGAGGTGGCGCGCACGTAATCGCGCCGTTCCTTGCCGAGAAACACATCCTTGAACTGCACCATGCCGGCGTTGGTGAACAGCAGTGTCGGGTCATTGCGCGGCACGAGCGGGGAGGACGGCACGACCGTATGGCCGCGCGCGGCGAAGTATTCCAGGAATGCGCGCCGCACCTGCGCCGCGCTCATGTAGGGCGGTTGCTCACTCATGCTCGAACAGTGCTTTCAGACAGATTCGATATCAGACGGATTCGATGTCAGCGGACTCGGTGCCGTCCGTGGCCTCATCGCCGAGGGCACCGCGGATATGATCGGTGGAAAAGCCCCGATAATGCAAAAAGCGCGCTTGCCGGGCCCACTCGGCCCGATCCTGCGGGGCCGCGGCTCCGAAACGGCGCGCGCGCAGCCGCCGCGCCAGCGCCGTCCACCCGCCCTGCTCGGCCGCGTACTCCTGCAGCGCTTCCTCGGCCAGCACCGGCGTCAGCCCGGCCGTGATCAGCTCGTGCCGGATGCGCAGCGGCCCCTGGCCACGCCCGGCGTGCACCGCGACGAAGGCGCGGGCGTAGCGCGCATCGTCCACGAAGCGTCGCTCGATGAGCTCGGCGAGCGTGGCCTGTACCGTGGGGGCATCGAAGCCGCGCTGCTCGAGGCGTTGCGCGAGCTGCGCGCTGCAGTAGTCGCGGCGCGACAGCCAGCTCGCCGCGATCGTCCGCGCCGCGGCGTCGCCGGCAGCGCTAGGCGGTCTTCTCCTCGGCACGTTTCTGCGGCGGCAGCAGTTTCACGCGGATCTTCTCCTCGATCTCCGCGGCGATATCGGGGTGCGTCTGCAGGTACAGTCGCGTGTTGTCCTTGCCCTGCCCGATGCGCTCACCGTTGTAGCTGTACCAGGCGCCGGCCTTCTCGATCAGCCCGTTGGCGGCGCCCAGCTCGATGAGCT
>JASHSK010000196.1 GCA_030038755.1 Gammaproteobacteria bacterium | reverse complement strand
CAGCGCCGCCAGCGCCGCCAGCGCCGCCGCGCCCGGTGCCGCTGCCGCCAGCCCGGGGCAGGCCCGCCGCTCGGCCCGGCGTTCAGCTCTTCTCATCGCCGCTCGCCGACCTGCCGGGGACGGTGCTGATGGTGCTGCCCACGACCGGGTTCACGACGCGCACCTCATCACCGGTGTTGACACCGTCGGGAGGGTTTTCGATCACCCGGTCCTGCGGCGAGAGGCCCGAGGAGAGTTCCACGACCGCCCCGAGATCGCGCGCGATCGCGACCTGCTTGAGCAGCACGCGGCTGTCGGCACCGACGGTGGCCACCCACAGACCCTGGGCGTTGAAGATCAGCGCGCTGGAGGGCACGCTGAGCACATTACCGACCGGGGCTACCTGCAGATGGATGCTGGCGTAGTCACCGGGCATCATCTGCGCGTCGCTGTTGTCGACGATGATCTCCATGAGCGTCGTGCCGGTGCTCGGATTGACCGCCTGCGCGGAGGTCTCCACCGTGCCGCTGAAGAGCATGCCGGGATGCTCGGGCACGCTGATCGTGGCTCGGGTTCCGGGCGGCACGCTCGGCACGTCGTTCTGTGGCACGGAGACATACACGCGCAGCTTGTTGATGGCCGATACCACGAACAGCGCCATCCCTCCGGCGTCACCCGCATCGATCAGCGCACCGATGTCGGTCTGCCTCGCCGTGACGATTCCATCGAAGGGCGCGAGGAGCCGCTTGAAGCCCTCCTCGGCGACCAGGCGGTTCACGTTCGCCTGGGACGCATTGACCTGCGCCACGGCGGCGTTGTACGTGTAGGTGCGCTGGTCCACGTCCTGCCTGGCGACGGCATCGGTCCCGGCCAGGGCCTGCCAGCGGGCTGCGCTGATCTGCGCGAGCTTGGCATTGGCCTTGGCGACGTTCAGGTCGGCGCGCGCCTGCGTGAGCTGCTGGTCGAGGTCCGGGGTGTCGATCACCCCGAGTACGGCGCCGGCCCTGACCCGACTCCCGATGTCGTAGCTCCAGCTTTTCAGATACCCGGGCACGCGCGCGTAGATCGGCGCGCGGATATAGGCGTCCAGCCGGCCCGGCAGGTCGAGCGCACTGCCGTTCCCGGTGCGCTGCGGCATCACGACGGCCACGGCGGGCAGGGCCTCCTCCTCGGTCAGCTGCTGCAGGCGCGAGTTCTGCGCTGCGCGCGAGACCATGCCGTACGTGACGATGACGACGATGGCGAGCAGGAACCAGACACCGGTCAGTCGCAGCCGCCGCGGGATGGGGCGGGGCGACTTTGCCTCAGGCGCGATCATGATTTTCTCCGTTGGCGCGCTCACCGGCTGGTGAGCGCCGAGTGCGATGGATGACGCTGAACACGACCGGCACGAAGAACAGCGTGGAGACGGTCGCGAATAACAGTCCGCCGATGACGGCCCGACCGAGCGGCGCGTTCTGCTCGCCGCCCTCTCCGAGACCCAGCGCCATCGGCAGCATGCCGATCATCATCGCCAGCGCCGTCATCAGTACCGGGCGCAGGCGCACGAATCCGGCCTCCACGGCCGCCTGGGTCGCATCACCCAGCTCCGCGAGCTTCTCGCGGGCGAAGCTGATCACCAGCACGCTGTTCGCGGTGGCCACACCCATGCACATGATCGCACCGGTGAGGGCCGGCACCGACAGCGTGGTGTGGGTCGCGAACAGCGTCCACAGGATGCCCGCGAGCGCCGCGGGCAGCGCGGTGATGATGACGAAAGGGTCGGCCCACGACTGGAAGTTGATCACGATCAGGAAGTAGATCAGCACGATCGCGCCCAGCAGGCCGAACAGCAGCCCGGAATAGGCGCTGTGCATGGTGGCCGTCTGGCCGACCAGGTCGATGATCGACCCCTTGGGCTTGTCCCTGTCGTCGCGTGCCATGACCTGGCGGATGTCGGTCGAGACCGCCCCGAGATCCCTCTCCTGGGTCGTCGCATAGATGTCGACCGTCGGAACGATGTTGTATTCCGTCACCACCGCATCGCTCGAGGCCCGGTGGATGTCGGCCACGCCGCCCAGCACCGTGGTCGGAGCCCCGGGCGCGTTGACCGGCAGGTTGCTCAGTTCCGGCAGCGTATCGATGTCGTATTGCGGGGTCTGCAGTGCGATCGGATAGGTCACACCGGTGCTCTGGTTCAGCCAGTAGGTGGGGGCGACCTGCAGGGAGCTGGCGAGATTCACCACCAGGCTGTCGGTGACGTCCGCCGCGGTCACCCCGGCGTACTGGGCGCGCGTGCGGTCGATGTCCACGTCGAACGTCGGCTCCCGGGCCGATTGCTGGATGCGCGCGTCGGCGACGCCGCTGATATGCCGGATCTGCCCCAGCAGCCTGTCGGCGTACGCGTAGTCGGCATCGAGGTCGTTGCCGCGGATCTGCAGATCGATCGGCGCGGGCGCGCCGAAATTGAGAATCTGGCTGACGATGTCGGCCGGCAGGAACGAGAAGGTCATCCCGGGGAACAGGCCCGGCAGCTGCCGGCGCAGACGCTCCACGTAGCCCGCGGTGGGCGCGTGCCCCTCGTTCAGGGAGATCTGGATATCCCCATCGGACTCACCGATCGTGCCGGTGTTGTTGTAGATGGTGTTGATCGACGAGATGTAGGTGCCGATGTTGTCGACGACCGCGCCGACCTGGTCGGGCGGAATCATCGTGCGAATCGCCTTCTCCACGCGGTTGAAGAGAGCGGAGGTCTGCTCCAGACGCGTGCCCACCGGCGCGCGCACGTGCATCAGGATCTGCCCGCCGTCCACCTGCGGGAAGAAGTTACGGCCGAGGAACGGGGCAAGCAGAAACGAGGCGGCCGTGAAGCCGAGAAAGCCGACGATGAACGCGCGCCGGTGCTCGATGGCCAACCCCAGCAGCTCACGGTAGGTATCGCGCATGCGCATGAAGCGCGCCTCGAAGCCGCGCTGCAGGCGCACCAGCGGATTGTTCGACGCGCTCGCCTGCACGGCCCCGGCGTGCGCGCCGTCCTGCAGCACGCGCGCGCGCAGCAGGTAGTTCGCCATGGTCGGCACCAGGGTCACCGACAGGAGGAACGAGAACCCCATGGCGAACATGACGCTCTCGGCCAGTGGCACGAACAGGTAGCGCGCCACGCCGGTGAGGAAGAACATCGGCACGAACACCACGCAGATGCTGAGCAGCGACACGAAGTTCGGCACCACGATCTGTGCGGCGCCGTCCATGATCGCGGTGTCCACGGCCTTGCCGTGCTCGAGATGGTAGTTGATGCTCTCGATCGTCACCGTGGCCTCGTCCACCAGGATACCCACCGCCAGCGCCAGCCCGCCGAGGGTCATGATGTTGAGTGACTCGCCGAGCGCATCGAGCACGCCGATCGCCCCGAGGATCGACAGCGGGATCGAGATCGCGACGATGACCGTCGAGCGCAGGCTGCCGAGGAACAGCAGGATCATCAGGCTGGTCAGGGCCGCGGCGATCACACCCTCGCGCAGCACCCCCTGAATGGCGGCGCGCACGAACAGCGACTGATCGGCGATCGGCTTGATCTGCAGGGTGTCGGGCAGCGAGGGCTTGAGGACCTCGAGCATCTTCTTGATGCCGCTGACGACGTCCAGCGTCGAGGTCGTGCCGTTCTTGAACACGCTCAGCAGCACCGAGCGGTTGCCGTCGACGTGCACGACGTTGACCTGAACCGCGCCGCCGTTGCGCACGTGGGCGACATCGTGCATGTACACCATGGCGCCCCCGACACTCTTGATCGGCAGATCGGCGAGCTGCGAGAGCTTTTCAGGCGCGTCGTTGAGGTTGATGGTGTACTCGTCGTTGCCGATTTTCTCGGTACCGGCCGGCGTCACCAGGTTCTGCGCCGCCAGAGCGTTGGCCACATCCAGACCGGTCAGGCCGCGCGACTGCAGCGCGCCGGTGTCCAGGTCGAACATGATCTGCGGCGTCCTGCCCCCGAACGGATACGGGATCGCCGCGCCCTGCACCGTCACCAGCCGCGTGCGCACGAAATTCATGCCGAGGTCGGTCAATTCCTGCTCGGTGAGGCCCTTGCCCGACAGCGCCAGCTGGATGATCGGAACCGTCGAGGCGCTGTAATTGACGATCAGCGGCGGGGTGGCCCCCGGAGGCATCTGCTTCACCACCGTCTGGGAGATCGCGGACACCTGGGCGTTGGCGGTGGCGATGTTGACCGACGGATGAAAGAAGATCTTGACGATGCCGAAGGTGGTGTACGAGTTCGCTTCGATGTGCTCGATGTCATCGACCGTCGTGGTCAGGGCGCGCTCGAAGGGCGTGGTGATGCGCCCGGCCATCTGGTCGGGCGGCAGCCCCTGGTACTGCCAGGCCACCCCGATGATGGGGATGTCGATGCTCGGAAAGATATCCACCGGCATGCGCAGCGCAGCAAGCGCGCCGACGATGAGGATCAGCAGTCCCAGCACGACGAACGTGTAGGGCTTTCTGAGCGCGATGCGTACTATCGCGAGCATTAGGGGGTGGAGGTCAGCCAGAGTCCGTGGGACCGGAAATTCTATCTTCGCCGCGGCAATCTGGCATCAGCAAAATGCACGGGCACCCCCGTCGGGCACCGCGGGCCCTGCGGCTCATCGGGGCGGTCGGCCGCTACGCGGAGCCGAGCGCTCCCGCCCGGATCCGGCCCGTGCGAATGGCCTTGAGCAGTGCCGCATGGTCACGCTCGGTCTGGTCGGCGTAGGCCACCGCAAAGCTGCCGATGGCGTCCTCGAATTCCTCGCTCCTGCCAAGGTAGGCGGCCAGGAGCGCGGGCTCACCGGTGCGCGCATGCGCGCGGGCCAGCGCCCAGCCGCACAGCTCGACGTACTCGAGCCAATCCGCCCTCGTCATTGACTCGAGATCGATCTTCAATTTCATATCGCGCAGCTGGCGAAAGTAGTAGTCGCGGCCGGCATCGTCGGAGGTCCAGCCGAGCAGAACGTCGCTCGCCGATTGCAGCATCCGCTGGCCAACGACGACCCGCTCTCCCTGATTGTCGTACTTGCCCGGCCCCGCATAGGGCTCCAGCACCGACCGACGAGCTTCCTTCATCTGCAGCAACAGCGGATCGTGCGGACCCGCCATGAGAAGCACCACGGCGCAGCGCGTCCCCACCGAGCCCACGCCGACCACCTTGCGGGCCACGTCCACCAGCTGGTAGCGATCCAGAACAATCCGGCGTTCGTGCGGCAGCGTCAGTCGGTAGCGTTGAAACATCTGCCGGACGTGCTCATCGATGCGCGCCATGTCGCGCGGATGGTAGATGAGCGGAGGGCGATCCGCGATGCGGGCGACCCCCTTGCGGATCGCGGTGATTTTCGGGAACTCGTCGCCCGAGGTGTGGTGCAGGGCCTTTTCGATCACCTTCTGCCAGCGCCTGCGCGCCGCCGAAGTCCGCGCTCTATCGGCCAGGACCTGCAGATCCAGACGCGAATACCACACTTCCAGAGCGGTCGCTTCGGCATATTCGCGCATGCGCCTGCGATAGGACTCGACCGCGGTATGCGCGGCCTCGGTACAGTGATGCTCGCGCAAGCCGCTCGAGCGCGCGGCCAGCACGATGCTGGCGGCCAGACGCATGAGGTCCCATTCCCAGGGCCCCGGAAGCGTTTCGTCGAAATCGTTCAGATCGAAGACCAGTTGCCGCTCCGGTGTCGCGAATCCTCCGAAATTCGCGACATGGCAATCGCCACAGGCCTGCACACGGATTCCAGTGACCGGCATCGAAGCGAGGTCAGCGGCCATCAGGGCGGCCGCCCCCCGCAGAAAGGCAAAGGGCGATTGACTCATCCTGGCGTAGCGGATGGGCAGCAGTGCCGCCAGTCTGCCGCTGTCCGATCTCTTCAGCGACTCGATCGGATCCGGACGATTGCTGGCGGCGGTCCAGCGGGCATACGAGGACCGGGGCACGCTGATCCGAAGCTGCTTGCCGGCCTCGCGGCGTTCCTCGAGGCTCGGCCTGGACGACCCACGCTTTCCCAAGGTCCCCGGCTTTCCCAAGCTCCCCATGTGTCTGCGACCCGCACGCTGCATCCCTCTCGGATGCCGTTTATATATCATCCGGACAACGCACTGACGAGGCCGCCGGGCTGACGTCCGGTGATAAGAATCATGCAGCTTGCGCCTCTGAAACTGTTCGCAGCAGCCCGCCCCATGGGGGGTCGCGGGGCGGCGCTGCGGGATACGCTCGCGGGAGTCACGCTGGCGTGCATGAACATTCCGCAGCTGCTGGGCTATGCGCGCATTGCCGGAATGCCGCTGATCGCCGGCCTCTATACCGCCATTCTCGCACCCGTCGCCTTCGCGATATTTGGTTCTTCACGGCACCTCGTCGTGGCCGCGGATTCGGGCACGGCAGCAATCCTGGCGGGCACTCTGAGCCAGATGGCCGCGCCCGGCAGCACGCACTACCTGTCGCTCGCCGCCACCACCGCGCTGCTGACAGCGGGTCTGCTGCTGTTCGCCCGCATCTTCAGGCTGGGGTTTCTCGCCGACTTCATGTCCCGCACCGTGCTGGTGGGGTTCCTGACGGGCGTCGGCATCCAGGTATCCATTGCGATGTTGGGCGATATGCTGGGAATCGCCGTCCCCGCCCGCAGCACGATACTGCAGGTGTGGCAGATAACGCGTGGACTGCCACGCTCGAATGTACCCACGCTGATCCTGTCCTCGCTCATGGTCACGGCCATCCTCGGCGGCCGGCGAGCCCTGCCGAGGATGCCTGTCGCTCTCGTGCTCGTCGTGGGCGCGATCTGGGCCAGCCGCGTCCTGCGACTTGCGACCCTCGGGGTGGCGACCATCGGACCGGTCCCCGGTGGCTTGCCTGCGTTCGGCCTCTCCCTGCCGACCTGGAGCGAGACGCTGCAGCTCCTGCCGGTCGCCGCCTCCTGCTTCGTCGTGATCGTCGCACAGAGTGCGGCCACCGCACGCGCCTTCGCCATGCGCTACGACGAACGCACGGATGAGGATGCCGACATTCTCGGCCTGGCCGTCGCCAATGGCGCGGCGGCCGTCAGCGGCGCATTCGTGGTCAATGGCAGCCCGACTCAGACGGCAATGGCAGACCGCGCCGGCGCACGCAGTCAGCTCGCGCAGGTCGTGCTCGCCGTGTGCGTGATCGTCGTGCTGTCCGTGCTGACCAGCCCTCTGCAGTACCTGCCGCGCTGCGTACTGGGGGCGATCGTGTTCACCATCGCCATCGGAATGATCGACGTGCCCACTTTGCGGGCGATGCGGCTCGAGAGCCCCGGTGAGTTCCAGCTCGCCGTCGTCACGGCGGCCGCCGTGGCGATCATCGGAGTGCAGGACGGTGTGCTGCTGGCGGTCGCACTGTCGCTGCTGCGACACGTGCGCCAGAGTTATCGACCGCACACGGCGGTACTGCAATTCGACCCCGAGCACGGCTGGAGCAACGTGCCGGCGACACCCGGACAGCAAACCGAGCCGGGCCTGATTCTCTACCGCTTCGGCGCCGATCTCTTCTATGCGAACGCCAACCGTTTCGCCGACGAGGTCCACGCTCTCGTGGATGGAGCCCCCTGCCCCGTCCGACGGGTCGTCATCGAAGCCGATGCGATCACCAACCTGGATTACACCGCCGCTCGGATCGTGCTGCTGCTGATCAATGAGCTGACGCGACGCCAGGTGGAGATTGCCTTTGCCCGGGTCAGCCCCTCGCTGCGCGCCGACATGGATCGACATGGCGTCACTGCCGCCGTGGGCAGCGACAGGCTGTTCGTCACCCGCCATGAAGCCCTGACCGCCGCGCAAGGCCCGCTGGCTGGCCGCGAAAGCTCTGCCTGATGGGAATCCGTCCGTGCGGGCTCTAGTCGAGATCGAGTCTGAACAGCCTGACCGCGTTGCGGCGACCGATCTGCAGCCTGTCCTGTTCGGAGATCACCGTGCTCGAGTCGTACCAGTCGGCCGCGTCTTGCATCTGTTCGAAGGGGTAGTCCGCCGAGAAGTACACCTTGTCCCTGCCCAGCACCTCGAGCGTGCATCTGAAGGCCGGATCGTTGAAGTTGCCGCTGGTGGTGACGTGGAAGTGCTCCCGGAAGTAATCCCCGAGCGGGCGCCGCCCGCGGTAGCCGCGCGGCGAGAAGCGCATCCGGGCGTCGAGCCGCCAAAGGCCGAAGGGGATGTTCTCGCCGAGATGGCCGATGCAGATCTTCAGCGTCGGGAAGTCATCGAATAGGCCGGAGCCGCACAGCCGCAGCGAGTGGATCGACGTCTCCACGGCGAATCCCCACGGGGCGCTCATCAACCACGGGTGGCGCTCGTAGTTCCTGGCCTGCGCGGGTATCTGCATGCGCGGGTGCAAATAGAACGGCACGTCGAGGTCGGCAACCTGCGCCCAGAAGCCGCGGTACTGCGGCAGGTCGTAATAGATGGCGGAATCCGGATCGTCCTTCTGCGTGAACCCATTGACCATCGCGCCCTTGAAGCCGAGTTGCTCGACGCAGCGGCGCAGCTCCTGTGCCGCGGCATCCGGGTCCTGCATGGGCAGCGCGGCGAATGCGCCGAAGCGCTCCGGGTGGCGCGCCACCGCCGCCGCCATGTGATCGTTGGCCTTTTTCGCCAGATCGATTGCCCGGCGCGTGTCGAGGACCGCCTGAATGCCGGGCGCATTCAAGGACAGGATCGCGAACTCGATGCCCGTCCTGTCCATGATCTCGAGCCGCTCATCGCCGACGTCCAGAATCCGCCGATTGAACTGATGCTGCTGCGCCGAGTCGCCGGCGAAGGCGCGCGTCTGCTCGAGCGTTTCCTGGATGGCGATGTGCTCTTCAAAAGCAATTTTGCCTTGCATTGCCTCTCTCCGCGGCGGGGGGACAGGAGCTAGAGTGACCGCGCCGGGGCGACCGCCGGCGGCGTGTCGAGCAGCCACGGGCGCTCCCTGAGCCGCGCGTCCTGGAGACGCCAGATCAGAAAGCAGATCACCGCGCCCAGCGCGAAGGGCAGCGCCGCCCATCGATACAGCCGCTCGACCGGCAGGCCGACCAGGGCGGCGCCCAGCAGCGGTCCCACGATCGAGCCAATGCGCCCGATGCCGAGCTGCCAGCCGGAGCCGTTCGAGCGCAACGAGGTCGGATAGATCAGCGCGCCCGCCACATTGACGGCCGCCTGGATGCCGAGCACCAGAAAGCCGGTGAAGAACGCCGCAATCATCAGCCGGAGCTCCGAGGTGGCGGCGAACCAGCCGACCGAGCCCACCACCGGCACCGCCAGCACCAGCAGCAGCGTGATCGCGGCAAAGCGCTGCCGATCGATCCAGCGACACAGGACCAGCGGCGCGGCGGTTCCACCCACCTGCATGACCGCGCCGCTCAGCGCCCCGACGGCCGGCGGCAGGTGCGCCGCGGTCACCAGCAGCGTCGGCGTCCAGCTCGACAGAAAGAAATACCCCATGAGGTTCAGAGCGAACAGCAGCCACAGGAGCGGTGTGATCAGCTGCAGCCCGTCGCCGAACAGCTGCGCCGGATTGAAGCCCGCATAGTTCTTCTCGTCCTCGATGACGAATTGCGCATTCGGCGGGATCACCAGATCCGGCTGAATCCGCCGGATCAGCTGCTCCAGTTCCTCGCGATATCCGCCGTGCAGCGCCATGAACTTGATCGATTCGGGCAGGCCGAAATATCCACACAGCGCGATCAGCAGCGGCACGATGCCCCCGACGATGAACAGAATCTGCCAGCCGTAACGCGGCACCAGCGCCGCGGCGAGGAAGCCCGCAATCGCCCCACCGATCGGTACGAATCCCACGGCGATGAGCGCCATGGTGGCACGCAGCCGGCGCGGTGCGGATTCGGCATTGAGCGCGACGGCGTTGGGAATGACACCGCCGAGGCCCACGCCCGCGAGCAGCCGTAGCCAGAACATCGCATCGGGAGTGCTGGAGAAGGCAGCGGCCAGCGTCGGGATCCCGAACAGCAGATTGGCAGCGAGCAGCGCGGCCCTGCGCCCATGGCGGTCGCCGACGAAGCCAAACAGCGCCGCGCCGAACATGATGCCGATCAGGCTCGCGCTGAGGACCGGCCCGACCGCGTGCGGCGAGACGCCCCATTGCCTGATCAGCGACGGCAGCGCGAAGGCGATCGCGCCGATGTCGTAACCGTCGACCAGCACCACGAACAGCGACCAGACCAGCAGCCTGAGCTGGAACGCACCGATCCCGCCCTGGTCGAGCAGCCGTGAGACCTGGACGGTCGGTGACGCCGGAACTGTCATCAGGGCGGCGGCGTCTCGACTACTGGTTGGTGGTGAAGCCGATCCAGCGGCCCATGAAGATCACCGCGATCCACAGCATGATCGACAGCGCGCCCGCGATGCGCGCCCCGGTCGGCGGAGGTAACGCCCGGTCCCAGTCGAGGACCCGGCGGTATACCCCGCGATGGAAGATCAGCATGTTCACGCCCGCGAGAAACATGAACAGGAACTTCAGCTGAAACTGCAGGTTGTGGACGTACTGCTCGGCCTTCGACACGAACAGCAGCGAGCCCGTCAGCACCGCGCAGCCGAACGCCGTCCAGGTGTACGGCAGGATCTCGCGCGACACCTGCGTGACGGTGCTGTTGCGCTCGGCGAGTCCGAGCAGCCGCACGTCCACCATGAACACCGAGCCGAACACCAGTGCAATCGATAGCACGTGGCCTATCTCGATGATCGGAAACAGCCAGTAAGTGAGCCTGATCGGCTCGGACTCACCGCGGATCGCCGCCGCCAGCGCACTGTTCTGCAGCGCCTGCAGGATGAGGTGCGGTGTCATGGGCGGCACGCGGGCGCCGCCGGGGACGGCGCCGCGACGGCCTGGCGCTCACGCATAGAATTCCCAGGTATAAGCGATGATGCGGCCACAGAAGATGATGGCAATCCACAGCACCAGCGAGACCACGGCGATCAGTACCGCGGATCGCGGCCGCGACGAGGCGCTGTCCCAGCGCTCGTGATGGCGTTTGACGGCACGGGCGAAGCAGGCCGTCAGCAGCACCGCCATGAGCACCATCGCCATCTTCGCCCAGAACGCCGGGGCCACGAACTCGCGCACCGGCTCGGCGACGGTCTGCACGACGCCCGTCGCCAACAGCACCAGCAATGATCCATATATCCAGGGCACCAGGGTGCGCACCAGGGTCGAGAGGGAGCGACCGCCGGCATTGACGCCGAGCAGGCGCAGATTGATGACCACGGCACAGCCGAACACGACCGAGAGCATCACGATGTGGATCGACTGGGACGTGGCAATGGCCCACGGTCGCATGTAGAGCCACATGCTCACGTGGGTCGCGGCGAGCCGATCAGCCCAGGTGTGCAGAGTCGGTTCCATCGCCGGCTCGTACCACGGACCTTATCGGGCGCTGGCGTGATCGCTCGTTACTTCCCGGAGGCCGCCTGCTGCTCCTTGAGGATCTTGGCGCCGTACGCGTACACCTTATCCAGGCCGTAATTCTGCTCGTCGTTCAGGTCTTCGTAATGCAGGGTAATGTTCGCCGAACCACCCGGAAGCAGGAATGCCGTCGCTCCCTCCGGGGTCTGGTATATGTTGACGTCGCAGGAAAACGCATTCATGGCGTTATGGCGCTGGGTCATGCGGGCAAACTTCTGTACGCCGTGCCACGGCTCTCGCAGCGCCAGCGGATCGTAGATCGTTGCGTCGTCCACGATGGTGTTCGCGTCGGTCATGGTGATGCGCTCGACGGTGCTGACCTCCTGGCTGAGGCTCGGCAGATCGCGCTGCAGCTCGCCGCCGCGCATGTACAACGTGTGGACCACCAGAGTGTTCCCGTCCCAGAAGCCGATGGAGTCGCCATCGAAGGTCGGATAGGCCTCGTCCTGCGGCACGTGGCCGCGACCGTCCGTGTAGATGCGGCGTATATCGTTATTGACGAAGCCGATCGTCCAGGTTTCCTGGGGGGTATCGATGAATTCTCTCCCGAACGGCTCGATCATGGTTCGGGGAAAGCCCGGAGGGATGCACACGGTGTCCGGGTCCCATTCGACGTCGTGCGCCACGGCCGCCAGCTTCTCGCGCAGCAGCAGTGCATAGTCCGGAGTCAACGCCGCGAGCAACCATCCCTTGCACGGGTAGGACGAGCAGTCCGCCAGCATGGCCTTGGCGGTATCCGATCCGCCGCGCTGCGCCTCTCGGCTGATCGCAGCGCCATCCCAGGTTCTCCCTCCCTCGTGGATCCAGATGCCGGACCAGTCGGGCATCTGCTCGGCTATCGCCTGCGTATATACCCTCCCGCCGTTCGCCCGGGCCTTCATCTGCAGGTAGACCTTGTAGGATTGTTCAGCCCACTCGGGCACGCCGTTGGAGGGACCGGGCTCTGCCGTAGGCTTGGCCCCTGGAACACTGGAACGAATCATGACGTCGGGGGCCGCTGCGGAGGCTGCATCCGGGCCGGACTGCGCGAGCGTCGCGCTCGACAAAAACACGACCAGCGGTAGAACCATCGAAGCGCGGGCCGCGCTGACCACTCCCGACGCCCGCAACCAGCCCGGCTTCTTTGCATGCAACGCTGTCATACAGCCCCCCGGCCCCGCATCTGGTGCGGGTCTCATGACGCAGTCAGACTCTCTCTGGACCCAGTTTGCGGCGGTCAGTCGCCTCTCTGCTCCGGATCGAAGACCTTGCCGTCCGCTCGGGTCGCCTTGAGCCACGTGGCCGCGGTGCGGCCGTCCCGCATCGGATGACCCGTAATCGTCAGCGAAGTCCCCGGTGGCAGGTCACTTCGGCGGATTCCGGCGCGCAGCAGCACCTCCGGACCCTCCGCCTCGAAGCTCCAGGTGGTGACAGCGCCGTGCGCGTCGACAGCTTCGACAATCAACCAGGAATGCGGGTTGGAGTCCTGGAACTCCTTGACGACTCCCTTGATGGTAACCACCTTCGAATTGTCGAACTGCGACGCCGAATGATGTGCCAGCACCGGCAGCGCCGGGAAGCTCAGCGCGCCCGCAAGCGCCACGACCACGAACCGCGTACGCAGTGGTGAATCGACACGTTGTGCACTCATGACGGAATCCTCGAGTTATCCCGGGTATGGCCAATGCCTGGCGGCGTCATGGATAGTTTTTGTACCGGTCGGCTTGGCCATCCAGACCCCCCTTGATGCCCCGACTATGTCAGCAGCTCCTGCGATGCCAGCGGCAGCCACGGCCGGTGCCGCAACTTCGCCCCCTGCTGGCAGCGTAGAGCCCTGCGCGGGGTAGTTTCAATCCTAGCATTGAGACTGCGACACCCCCAATCTGCAGGGGCCACGCCCGCCGCGCAGGGGGCGTCCGTGGAACTCGTAACCGACGGATTCTAAAGGACCGGACGGCGAGCTACGGTGGATCAGCCACGCGGGTCGGACATGATCGAGCCCTGACCGGCCATCCGCCGTTTCATCGCCGCACTAACGGACAATTGAAATGTGACGCTTCGCGCCCGGTTCCCGAGTCCGGGCCTCTTCGGCTCGCGCCAGCAGCAGGCCACGCTCCGAGGCGTTGCGTGTCATCCCGGCGGCACGCTCGAACTCGACCGCCGCCTCGGCGGATCGTCCCAACTTCAACAGCAGGTCTGCGCGGACGCTGGGCAGCAGATGATAGGAGCTCAATGCCGGCTCATCGACCAGCGTATCGACGAGCTCGAGTCCCGCCGCGGGCCCGAACGCCATCGAGACGGCTACCGCGCGATTCAGCTCCACGATGGGCGAGAGCGTCAGCTCGACCAGTGCGTCGTAGAGCGCGACGATACGCTGCCAGTCGGTCTCCGCCGCGGCGTGCGCGCGTGCGTGGCAGGCGGCGATCGCGGCCTGTAACGTGTAGAGGCCGAGCGGCTGCTGCAGCGTCTCCGCCCGCGCGAGTGACGCCAGTCCACGGCGCAGCAGCAGTCGATCCCAGCGGGAGCGGTCCTGATCGAGCAGCAGGATCGGCTCACCGCGCGGACCGATGCGGGCCGGCAGGCGCGATGCATTCAGCTCCATGAGAGCCAGCAGGCCATGAACCTCGGCCTTATCGGCCATCAGCTGAGCCAGGATGCGGCCGAGCCGCAGCGCCTCCTCGCACAGCTCCGGGCGTGTCCAGCCCTCGCCCTGCGTGGCTGCGTAGCCCTCATTGAAAATGAGATAGATGACCTCGAGCACCGAGGCCAGCCGATTCTGCAGCTCTTCTCCCCGAGGCAATTCAAACGGTACGCGCGCCTCACCGAGCGTGCGTTTGGCCCGCACGAGGCGCTGCGCCATCGTCGGTGCCCCCACCAGGAAGGCACGGGCAATCTCCTCGGTCGTCAGTCCGCCGAGCATTCGCAGTGTCAGGGCGGCGCGGGCCTCCCTCGAGAGCACCGGGTGGCAGGCGATGAAGATCAGTCGAAGCAGATCATCGCCGACTTCGTCATCGAGGCGCCCCTCGGGAGACGGTGCCTGCAGCGACGCCGCCAGCGCGACCTGCCCGATCTCGTCCTGCTTGCGCTGCTGCATCTTGCGCTGCCGCAGGTGATCGAGGGCGCGGTTTTTTGCCGTGGTCATGAGCCACGCGCCGGGGTTTTCGGGAATGCCTGTCGTCGGCCATCGCTCCAGGGCAACGATGAAGGACTCCTGCGCCAGATCCTCGGCGATCTCGACGCTGCGCACGATGCGCAGCAGGCCGCCCATCAGTCTGGCGGATTCGATCCGCCAGACCGCTTCGATGGCCTGATGCGTTGTACCGGCTCCCACGGTCGACTTTGCCTCTCGAGCTGCCACCGCCTGCACAGCGCCGCGGCGATCAGGACCTCTTCTGCCGCTCGATCTCGACGCGGAGCCGCTGTTCCTGGCCGCGCAGCTCGGGCGTGAGCTCCTTGCCGAAATCTTCCGGCTCGAATATCGGCCGAAGGGTGACCTCGACCCCGCCATCGAAGGGCGCGCGCTTGAGCCACTCTACCGCCTCCTCGATCGACCTGACCTGCCAGATCCAGTAGCCGGCGACGAGCTCCTTGGACTCCGCGAATGGGCCGTCGATGACAGTGCGCTGCGCGCCGGAGAATCTCACGCGCTTGGCCTTGGACGTCGGTGTGAGCCCGTGGCCGTCCAGCATCACGCCGGCCTTAACCAGATCCTCGTTGAATTTCATCATTTTCGAGATGAGTTGCTGGCTCGGCATCACACCGGCCTCTGACTGGGTATCAGCGGGTACAAGCACCATGACTCGCATGGGTCGATCTCCTCTATGGTGAGTTCCACCTGCCGCAGTGCACCTGGAGTGCACCGCGCTATGGGCCCCGACCGGGCTCAAACATGGGTCGCAGCTCGGACTCCCCCTCGAAGGCCGGCCAGTGCGTGCGGTGCAACTCCATGAACTCCTTCGCGACGCGCAGTGCGTCCGCCTTGGAGGCGGCCTGCAGGATCGCCCAGCCGCCGATGATCTCCTTGCTATCGATGAAGGGGCCATCCGTCACCGTGATCCTGCCGCCGGCCAGCCGGACGCGAGCGCCCTCCCGGCTTGGCAAAAGACCCCCCGTATCGACGAGCGTGCCGTCCTTCATGGACCGCTGTACGAACTGCCCCATCGCCTCCATGAGCGCGGCCGGCGGTCCTGACTCGCGATACTCCTCCGAATGACGGATGAAACACAGGTACTTCATGGGCCTCTCCTCTGCTTCTGGGCACGTCGACCATACGACGAACGACAGACCCGCGGATCGACAGGCTGCCACGGCGCAAGACGATGATGCGCGTGTCGAGGTCCCGGCGTGGGCTGCAGCCAACCGGGCCGAACGGGTGGCATCACGAACGCATCAGTTGGGTAGTCGGGGCTGGGCGAGAATCAGCATCACCGCCATCGTGCGGGCAAGGTAGTCCGGATCGTTGCCGTAGCCGGCGCGGTAGAGCCTCCAGGCGTCGCGGGAGCCCGTGGCGTGAATGCCGGCTTCGACGCGGGACGAACCCGAGTTATATGCCATCAGGGCAAGCGGCCAATTGCGAAATTGTCGCCACAGGTCGGACAGCATGTGCATCGCAGCGCCGGTCTCTGCGGGAATGTCCAATCGCTGGTCCCCCTGACCGGAAATCTGTAATCCGTAGCGCCGCGCCGTCGGGGCGATGAACAT
>JASHSK010000195.1 GCA_030038755.1 Gammaproteobacteria bacterium | reverse complement strand
CGCCCCGTGAGGTGATTAGTTGCTATAATCGCCTCAATTCATGAGGTGATTATGGCGGCCCAACCCCTCAAGCCCTGGATCTGGCAGCATCCGGAGTGGCCCCATTTCCGTTGGAATTCGGCCACCCTCGCGCAGCCACTGGCGACCGCCCGCAGGGCGCAAGGCGAGCTGCTCGGGATGGGTCGGCTGCTCGATCCCGATTCGGACGTGCTGGCACAGCTCGAAGTACTCACCTCCGAGGGGGTGGCAACGAGCGCCATCGAGGGAGAGCGATTTGATCCCAGGGCCGTGCGTAGCTCACTCGCGCGGCGACTCGGTCTCCCGACTGCGGGACTGCCGGCACCACCGCGATCTGTCGAAGGTCTCGTGGATCTCCTGCTCGACGCGACCCAGAAACTGGACCGGCCCCTCACCGTGGGAATGCTCTCGAACTGGCAGGCCGCACTCTTCCCGACCGGCCGCTCGGGACTGAGCAGGATCCGCATCGGACAGCTACGAGGCGCAGCCCCCATGCGCATCGTCTCCGGACCCATCGAGAGGCAGCGCGTTCACTATGAAGCCCCGCCCCGCAAAGGCCTCGAGCGCGAGCTCAAACGCTTCCTCGACTGGTTCAACGGGCGACCACCGGACGTGGACGGACTCCTGCGTGCCGGCGTGGCACACGCCTGGTTCGAGCTCATTCATCCCTTTGAGGATGGCAACGGACGTGTCGGACGAGCCCTCCTCGACCGGGCTCTGGCACAGGACGAGCATCGATCGACCCGCCTCTATAGCCTCTCGGCGCGGTTCATGGCGCTGCGAGATGATTACTACGATGCGCTTCAGGCACTGTCGGCGGGCAACCTGGACGCAACCGACTGGTTGCGATGGTTTCTCGATCAGGTCGTTGCAGCCTGCTCGGAAAGCGCGCACACCGTAGAGCGCGTCCTGGAAAAGACACGTTTCTGGATGCGCCATGGCCAGTCCGGCCTGAATGCGCGGCAACAAAAAGCTCTCAATGCGCTGCTCGATGCCCGTCCGGAAGGATTCGTGGGCGGGATGACCAACAGGAAGTACGCGCACCTCAACCGCGTAAGTCCCGCCACGGCACAACGGGATCTTTCTGACTTGGCGGCGCGTGGCATACTCCGGACGCTCGGCGCCGGCCGCAGCGTGCGCTACGACCTCGCGGATTGACGCTCTCGGTCCGGCCGCGGCCGGCTCGCTACTCGAGCTGCAGCTGCATGCGCACCGCGGCGCCCGTGTTACCGCCCGATGTGACGTCGGTGAGAAACACTCGCATCGGCGGTACGTCTTTATTGGCGAGCACCGCCGCCTCGGCGGCGTCGGCCCGCGCGCGCGCCAGCGTATCGCGCTGCTCGCGGGTCGGTGCAAACTGCTGCAGCAGCTGCTGCTCGAGCCAGCCCTCGCGCGCCTGCTCATCACTCATGTCCGCCGGATAGCTCGGTACGGCGTGGAATTTCTGTTGATAGAGGTCCTGCAGGGCGGCCAGTCGCGGCGGTGCCGGCGGGACGCTGCCCTTGGCGCCCTTGGAGCCGCGGCGCGCGCCGCGGCCCTTCTCTGCAACTGCCGCCCCCGTGCCAGCCTGCTGCATCGTCTGCTGCACGGCTGCCTCGAGTGCGCCGTGTGCCAGTGCCTGATCATCCAGCACGCTGAGTGTATGCAATGGGATATCGAGCTTGAGCTGCGGCCGCTGGACGAGCGCCTGAGCCAGCTGCGTGAGTTTTTGCGTCTGGTCCGTCGCCAGCTCGGCGGACCCCGCGGGAAAGTCCACATACGAGAGCTGCTGCCCGTCCTTGCCGCCGAACAATGATCCAAGGAACGCGAAGGGCGCGGTCACGACGTGGCGTATCAGACCGGTGAACACCTTCCAGATAATGGGTCCGAGCCGAAAGCTCGGGTCGTTCAGAGTACCGCTGACCGGCAGATCGAGACTGATGACTCCGCGACGATCCTTCAGCATCGCTGCGGCGAACCTGAT
This sequence comes from Gammaproteobacteria bacterium, assembly GCA_030038755.1. Lineage (GTDB taxonomy): Bacteria > Pseudomonadota > Gammaproteobacteria > Steroidobacterales > Steroidobacteraceae > FEN-1191. The sequence continues at coordinate 5,362 of JASHSK010000195.1, read as the reverse complement.
CGGCAACGGCACCGCCGGCTTGTTGGCGGTCGCCGGTCCGAACTCCAGCTGATCGATCTCGATGTGGTGTGTTGCCTGCAGCTGCCGGTTCTCGACGTGATAGTGCATCTGCGTCGTCAGCTTCCCCTGGGCGATGCTGTAGCCGGCGAACTTGCCCGAGTAGGGATTGAAGATCGTCAGGTCGATGTTGCTGAAGGTCATGCCGAGGTCGGTGTAGGTCGCCGCCGAAAGCAGGTTCACCTGGCCGTCGATCTTCACCGGGGCGTACTGATCCACACTGCCCTGCAGCTGCACCTGCGCGCGCGAAGCCGGGTTCGAAGACAGACCTACGATCGAGCCGCGCAGTCCCACGATCGCGGCCGAGAAATTCGGCTGTACCGAGTGATCGGTGAAATTCGCGGAACTGCCGCGGATGTCCACGCGACCGATGCTGATCGGCATCGACGTAAGCCCCGTGGCGCTGCCCGACGGCGTGCCGGCCGCGACGGTGGTCGCGATAGCACTGCGAGCGGACGCGCTGCCGGCGGACGCACGGTGGGCCGGCGCGCCGCCCGCGCGCTGCGGCCGCAGAAGCTGCGCCAGGTTGAGTGTTCCATTGGCACCGACGATGACGCGGCCGAAGACTCCCTGCGCCAGAATCCGCCCAATGCTCAGAGCCGCCGGCGACTCGCGGTAGCGCAAGCCCGCGATCTGCACGGCGCGACCGGTGACGAAGTCCGTGCCGCTGGCGTTGTCACGGGCGGCGAAATTGCTCGCGGTCAGCGACCCCATGACCTGCAGCTGCCCGGCTCCACCCAGCTCGGCCGTGGACTGCAGCGTCAGCTGTCCGCGATAGAGCGTCATGGCCGTCTGCCGCGCCAGATACGGCTGCAGCCCCGTCAGGTCGAAGTGCTGCAGGCCCAGCTGCAGCGAGCCGCGCAGCGGCGCGAGCGTCACGTTCCCGGACACGGCGAGGTGTCCCGCCGGGCCGACGCCCGTCATCAGATCGATGGCCAGCGGTGCCGTACCGCTGTTGGCGTAGTGGCTGACGCTGAACGCCAGCGGCGCGAGGCGCAGTTGCGCCGCCGGTTGCACGCTGTGATCGACGAGCTCGAGCAATCCATCATTCACCGACACCCGCCCTACGGTCACCGCCCAGGAGACACTGGCCGTGCCGGTGCCGCTGCTGGCCGCGTTGCTGCCACTGCCGGCCGCGCCGGACCAGGCGCTCAGCGAGGCCAGGCTGCCGTCCGCGGCCCGATCCACCTCCAGGCCCGGCGCCTGCAACGTGATCTGCTGGACATCGATGCGACGCGCGATCAGGTCCACGGACGCGCCGGTGACGTCGATCCGCGGCAACGAAATCCACGGCGGTGCGGGAGAAGAAGCCGGCGGCTCGGCGCCCTGGGTCGTCGCAACCAGCGTCGCAGCAGCCGTGATCGCCCCATTCGCCGTGGCCGTGGCCGTGCCCGCAGCCGCGCCGGCGACCGTGCCCGCAGGCGCCGCCAGCAGACCGCGCAGGCTCGCCGACTGCAGCGTGACTGCCAGGGCACGCGGTACGTCTGCGCGGAAGCGGTAGTTGCCCTGAAGATCCAGAATGCCTCCGCGCAGCGCCACCGGCAGCTCGCCCGCCAGATAGCTGGAGAGAGTCGATACGGCAACGCCGGCAATGCTGAACTGTCCGGTCGAGGCGAGCGGCTGCACCGACAGCGTGCCCGACCACGTCAGCTGCGCGCCGTCGCTGACACGCGCGCTGAAATGATAGGGACTATCGAAGTCTGGCTGGGTACGAAAGTCCTGCAGCGCAATCTCGATCGGGCGGAGGCTGGTGGCGAATGGCGCCGCGCGGCTAAGGTCCTGGAAGTGCACGGTGCCCGCATGCACGAGCAACGTGCCGATGCGCACGCGGGGCACACGCGCCGGCGCAGAAGTCGCAGCGCTCTGCGTCGTAGCTGATGGCGGTCCGCGCAGTGCCGCGAGCAGCTGCGCCAGATTGACCGAGCCATCGTGCGCGACGTGCAGATCGATGAGCGGCGCGTCGAGCTCGATGCGTTTGAACGCCCACGCGCCCTGCCACAACGAGCTGATGCTGGCGACGATCTGCAGTCTCTCAAATGCCAGCAGCGGCTCGCCGTCCGTGCCGCTCAGCGCCACGTCCCTGGCCTGCGCATTCAGGGTGAAGGGATTGAAGGTCAGCGCACCGATCGCCAGATGCGCGCCCGGCGCGCGTTGCATGTCGGCGCTCAGCTCGTGCCGCGCCAGCGCCGGCAGTCCCCAGAAACCTGCGAGCGCATACACGGCCAGCAGGACTGCCAGGAGCGCCGGCAACCACCGCCACTGCCGCCAGCGATGCAGCCACCGTTGCCGATTAGAGTCCAAAGCGTCCATGCTCCAGGAAGCTGCCCGCCTCACGCGCTGCCCGCGCCGACCAGGTGCCGGCAATGATACTCAGCTCGCGTGACACTTCCCATCGGCTCTGGCGTTATCTTGCAACGTAGATATGTTGAGGGCTCCCGTCGGCCTGGTAGCGCTCGTACATTTGCGTGTATGCATTCTCCAGGTGCCTGGTGAACTGTTCGGTATCGAACAGGGGCATCGTCAGGCGGTTGCGCTGCAATCTGTCCTTGAGCTCCGCCATTCGATCTGGGTGACTTGCGAGCTCGATCGCTGTTGCCTCATATTGCTTTTGCGTCGTGGTTACCAACTCGGGCAATCCAATGGCACTCAGGAGGCTCGCTGCTACTCGCGCCGCAAACGATTCTCCCGTGCGGGTCAGGACCGGCAACCCCGCCCATAGCGCGTCGCTGGCGGTGGTCCCGGCGTTGTAAGGCAGTGTGTCCAGGAATAGATCCGCCGTACGATACCTCGCCAGATACTCGGGAACCGGCAGTCGCTTGCCAAATACCAACCTGTCGGCAGCAACTCCTCTTTTGGCAGCTTCCTTCCTGAGATTACGCTGAACGGTCACGTTTTCCCCGAAGAGAAACAGCACGCTGTCTTCCACTTGCCTCAATATCCGCATCCAGCAGTCGAACGTCTCGGGCAGGATCTTGTAGCTCGCGTTGAAACAGCAGAATACGAAACCTGCCCGGGGCAGACCGAGCTCTTCCCGACTGAAGCGCTTGTCCGAGACGACTCGCTGCGAATCATTGGCCTGATAACTCCGAAGGTAGACGATCTTTTCGGCATAGTGCCGTTGGTGCTCGACTGGAATAATCGTCGTATCCGCGATCAGGTAGTCCATGTAGGCCGCACCCATGGTGCCCAGATAACCGAGGTAGCTCACCTGCAGCGGCGCGGCCCGCAGCGCAAATAAATTCGGTCTGCCGTCCTCAGTGAATCCTCCGAGGTCCACCGCGATATCCAGTTCCATACTCCGGGCCAGTCCCACGATGTCCAGATCCGATCTCCTGCGTACATCGATGAAGCGGTCAAATGCCCGCTCCATCCGCTTTCTCATCTCGTCCTGCGTATCCGGTCCGAAGGAAAAAGCATTCACCTCGAAGCGCGATCGATCATGCCTCTCGAACATTTCAGCGGTCAGCAACGAAACGGGATGATTGCGGTAGTCTCCGGAAAAGTACCCAACGCGAATCTTGTCGTGTCGACCACGCTTTCCAGGCGGCGGCAGTACACGAGATGCGGGATGCATTTCCCTTACCCAAATCTCGGCCGCCTCGCGCTGAACTGCCGGGGAGTCAGTGAGAGCGAGCACCGGGAAGGGTGGCGTAGCCTTCTTTCCCTGTCCAATACCGGCAACGACGGTGGTGACTTGCGAGGCGAAGTCACTCCAGTCGCAGAGCCGCATCCTTGCGTGCAGACATTCGCCATATAACCAGTCACAGTCCGGGTCGATCTTTAGTGCACGCGCGTAGCTGTCCAGCGCATCCTCGAAGCGTCTGAGCTCCCGCAGGGTCATGCCACGGTTCTTGTAAGCCTCGGCAAAGTCGGGCCTGATCTGCAGCGCGCGCGCGTAGCTGTCCAGCGCATCCTCGAAGCGCTTCATCTCCCGCAGGACATTGCCACGGTTGTAGTAGGCCTCGGCAAAGTCGGGCTTGATCTGCAGCGCGCGCGCGTAGCTGTCCAGCGCATCCTCGAAGCGCTTGAGGTCTTGCAGGACTTTGCCACGGTTGTAGTAGGCATAGGCATGGTCGGGCTTGATCCGCAGCGCGCGCGCATAGCTGTCCAGCGCATCCTCGAAGCGCTTGAGCTCCCCGAGCACATTGCCGCGGTTGTAGTAGGCCTCGACGAAGTCGGGCTTGATCTGCAGCGCGCGCGCGTAGCTGTCCAGCGCATCCTCAAAGCGCTTGAGGTCGTTGAGCACATTGCCGTAATTGCTGTGGGCCGCGGCCTCACCGGGCTTTGCAGCCACGGCGCGTCCCAGCAGATCTGCTGCTTCCTCTGCGTGCCCCGTCTGCGCGGCGATCGCGCCTGAGAGGCTCAGCGCGTCAAAATGATCTCCCCGCGCTGCGAGTATATTTCGACACAACCGCTCCGCCTCGGCCCATTGGCCTCGGGTATATGCCCTGATCGCCTGCTGCATCGCTTGCGACATCGCAACCGCTACCTGATCGCTACGGGCGCTGGGAGCGGCTTGCTCCGGTGGTTGCTTCTTCATCGTATGGTCTGGTTGGCTACGTCCAGAGTTCTGCCGGCGCGAGTAGCCGCGGCGCCGCTGTGCTGCTTGCGGCGTCAGAGTCCAAAGCGTCCATGCTCCAGGAAGCTGCCAGCCTCACGCGCTGCCCGCGCCGACCACAGCAACCCCATATGATTCACCGGCAGGTCCGTGTACGCCGTCGCCCCGGGCAGCCGCGTCTCCGAGACCGCCACTACACCGTCGTTGGGCTCGCTGAAGCGCGCCAGCAGCTGCCCGAAGCCCAGCGGCAGGGTGCCGGCAATGATACCCAGCTCGCGTGGCGCTTCCCATCGGCGCTCGCGCTGGGTCAGCAGCGCATCGGCGACCGCGCGACCGGCCACCCGTCGCCCGAGCCCCCAGCGGCACAGGATCCGGGCACTGCGCGACCCCAGCACCGGAGCGCCCATGAAGACGACGCGGCCGGCCTGCGTCATCGGATAGCGCTCCAGGCAGTGCAGAATGATCGAGCCGCCCAGGCTGTGGCCGAGCAGGTGTACGCGCGGGGCCTCGACACGCGCGATCGTCTCGCGCAGGGCGGCGGCGATCGCGGTCAGGGGCTCACGCACCGAGCGATAGCGGAACACGTGCACGTGATAGCCGCGCTCCTCACGCAGGCGCCGGACCAGCAGCGCGGCCTCGGCGCCCATCATCCACAGTCCGTGCACGTACAGGACCGTGACGGCGTCCATTGCGACCTGCGCGCTCGCGCCGCCGGACGTGGCGGCCTTATCGACCCGCGCTGCCCGC
>JASHSK010000194.1 GCA_030038755.1 Gammaproteobacteria bacterium | reverse complement strand
GGCGGAGCTGCCTTCGTTCTGGCGGATCGATATCCTGCCGCTGTCGCAGACGGAGCTGCGCACCAACGGGCGGCGCTGGGTGCTGCGCTCGATTGCTCCGCTGTCCGCTGCGGAGCCGGAAGCTGAAGGCGGAGAGGGCACGCAATGAGTTCGGTGGACAAGGGCGACAAGCGGTTTGGAATTTTCGCTGCCTGCGTGGTTGGTGGATTGGTGGTCATCGCGCTGATCAACCTGTATCAGGCGCACAGGGCCGCTCCGGTCATCGAGCAGATCTCCTACTCGCAATTCCTTGACGATGTCGCGCGCGGAGAGGTGCATAGTGTGACCATCTCCGGACACGCGATCGGCGGTTTCCTGACCAACCATGCGGCCTTTCGCACCTATGCTGCCGATGATCCAAACCTCGTCAGCACGCTGCGCGCCAAGGCCGTGACGATCACCGCGGTGGCGCCTCCGCCGCCTGCCTCCTCGTGGACCAGCACGCTCGGCACCGTCGTGCCCATGATCCTGCTGGTAATCGTGGCGATCTATTTCATGAACCGCACGCCCGGCGGCGGCGGACGTTTGTCGGCGCTGGGCAAATCCAGGGCGAGAAGGCTCTCGCCGGCGAGCGGCCGCGTGATGTTCGCGGACGTGGCCGGCGTCGATGAGGCACGCGATGCGCTGCGCGAGATCGTCGAGTTTCTGCGCGACCCGCACAGGTTCGAGCGGTTGGGCGGGCGTATCCCGCGCGGGGTGCTGCTCGTCGGTCCGCCCGGTACGGGCAAGACGCTGCTGGCACGCGCCGTAGCCGGCGAGGCCAACGTGCCGTTCTTCACCATCTCGGGATCGGATTTCGTCGAGATGTTCGTCGGCGTGGGGGCCTCGCGTGTGCGCGATCTGTTCGATCAGGCCAAGAAAAGCGCTCCGTGCATCATCTTCATGGATGAGATCGATGCCGTCGGACGTCGCCGCGGCGCCGGCCTCGGCGGCGGCAACGATGAGCGAGAGCAGACGCTCAATCAGCTGCTGGTCGAGATGGATGGCTTCCAGGCCAACACCGGCGTCATTCTGATCGCCGCGACCAATCGTCCGGATGTGCTCGATCCGGCGCTGCTGCGCCCCGGGCGCTTCGACCGGCAGGTCGTGGTCTCCAATCCGGACATCTACGGACGCGAGCAGATCCTGGCCGTGCACGTGCGCCGCGTGCCGCTCGCCGCCGATGTGGATCTGAAGTTGATCGCGCGTAGTACGCCAGGCTTCTCGGGCGCCGATCTGATGAACCTGGTGAACGAGGCGGCGCTACTCGCTGCTCGGCGCCAGCACGGTGCGGTCAGCCTGCGCGAGTTCGAGGAGGCGAAGGATACGGTGACGATGGGTATCGAGCGGCGCACCCATGTCATGAGCGAGGAGGAGCGGCGCTTGACCGCGTACCGTGAGGGTGGCCGGGCGATCGTCGCATTCAACGTGCCGGCCGCCGACCCCGTGCACAAGGTGACCATCGTGACGCGCGGTCGCGCGACCGGCATGGTCAAGCAGCTGCCTGAGAACGATCAGACGGCGATGACCGTCGAGCAGATGACCTCGAAGCTGGCGATCATGATGGGTGGCCGCGCCGCCGAGGAGCTGGTGTTCGGCCGCGGCAAGGTCACCTCCGGCACGGCTGGGGACATCGAGGAGGCGACGAAGCTTGCGCGCACCATGGTTACGCGCTGGGGCGTGTCCGAGGAACTCGGGCCGGTTGCCTATAGCGAGAACCAGGAGGAAGTGTTCCTCGGCCACTCGGTCGCACGCCAGCAGAACGTGTCGGAACAGACCGCGCAGGTGATAGCGGTCGAGGTACGCAAGCTGATCGACGCCGCTGTGGCGCAGGCGCGCCGCATCCTGACGGCACACCGCCCCGAGCTCGAGACGCTGGCGCAGGCGCTGCTGCGCTACGAGACCCTCAGCGGTGAGGAGATCCGCGCTCTGCTCACGGGCAGCGTACCGGCGAGGGAGGCACGCGACCTCCGGCCGGAACAGGCGGCAGCGACGGCTCCGCTGCGATCTACCTCAGCGCTTCCATGAACGCCTCGCTGATCTGCGCCGTGGCGGTTTGCGGCTGACCCCGGGTTACGAGCGGAGTCGTTACTGCGGTCCAGTAGACGCTGCTTCCCGCGAAGTACACGGTGAATATATCCGTCTGGCACTCCAGTGGCTGGCCGGCTTCGGCGCCATTCGGTCCGTAGACGATATGCCAATACCGATCGTAGCGCTGTAGCCACAGATAGCCGGTGCTGCCAACGTGAGCCGGCCAGCCCCTGGCGGCCAGGTTGGAGAAGTGTGTGGCGAGTACGTGATCGAAATGTCGCGCGAGCACGATGCGGGTCAGCTCGCTCACGGGCGGCGCCATCAGCGGGAACAAACGGTAGGAGGGCGTGGCCGCGATCCGCTGCCGCCGCAGCGAGGCCACCATCGCATCTTCCCACGCGCGCCTGAGGTTGGCGTCGGCTTGAACATCCACCACGAGCACGTTGGGAGAAGTCGAGGCAGCGGTCGCCGGATAGGCCGCGGACTGCGCCGGTGCGGCTATAAATCCGGCGAGGCCGACTATCAGGAGCGCAGCCATGGCGCTTGAGCTGCGAATGGCGCCGGATCGAATGAAACGATGCATATTAGGGTCTCCCTGACTGATGGATGATCACTGCTCCGGCGCGCCTCCCTACACTTTCCCAGCGAGTCTCTTCGCGCAATATCGGTCGCGTCTTCCATACGTGGCCATTGATCACACCCCTCGACTTATCATCGTCAGGACGCATCGAGCGTCGAACGGGCGGTCGCGCGACTGTGCCCGCGGTGGGCGGCTCTCGCCGATGGGACGGGGCCGCGGGGGCGTAGTATTCTGCTCACGGGCAGTTCGAGCTGCACAGGGGGTTCCCGATGAACGCGACCAAGACAGCAGTGGCGCCGGCGGTTCCACAGGCGCGCGAGCCACAGGTGCAGAAGCTCGAAGGCGGACAGCGCGCGTTGCAGAACTGGGCGCTACCGACCGATGAGCCGTTCCTTCAGGAGTTTCTTACCTATATTTTCGAAAACTATTGGGACCAGATCGTGTTTGGTCCGTTGATCCAGGGCGCCGCCTACGAGCTCACCTGCCCCTGCAAGCCCGAGCGCATCCGTTTGTTCGACGGCTATCTGACCGTGAGCTTCGGCGGCCCCCACTTTCACCTGTGCATCGGCGAGAACAAGGGACCGCCGCGCGACCGCACGCCCGAGGACCTCAAGCGCCGCCGTCGTCCGTCCAAGGCGCAGATCTTTCGCCGCCTGGACAAGGACGGCGCACCGCTTTCCTGGGGCTTCGAGATGGAAAATGGCGCCGGCGAGCCGATGATCTCTATCTTCTTTGCCAGCCCGTTCCTGTCCGCAGGCGATCGGCTCAACAAGGAACCCATGTGGGAGCGGCTCGCCATGTGGCGCGACATCGCCAAGCGCTATCTGGGACGCGAGCCCGAGGCGTTCGACGAGACCGGCAAGGGCTATCGCGGCGGCCACGGCTAAGCGCTGCGGCCGCAACGGCCCGTGGTGTGCGCTCGAGAGGAGCGCTCTTCGAGAGGCAGTCCGGGGTGCGCGTCTACAGTCGAGGATGAGCGAGCCGACGTGCGTCAGAGCACCCGAGCGCCTGGATCAGGCGAGCGCCTGGCGGCGCACTGTTCGCCACCGGAGCCGTGATGTGATGGAACCCAGTGCTGCGGCGGGCGATCGGTGCTTTCGGGGAGCCTGTCGCGCCGCTGAGGCGCGACTTACCAGGGGGTGATCAGCGAAAGGGTCCGGCGCCGGTGCAGACGGTAGAGGTGGAAGTCTCCGTCGAGCGTCCAGATGCAGGCATCGGTCTGCAGCTCCGCCATCCGTACCAGGCAAGCGTCGGCGAAGGACATGGGGCGGTCACGATAGCGCCGCATGAGATCCCGCACCCGGCCATGCTCACCGTGGAAGTCGAAATCGGTGCGCAGAAAGCCGGTCTCGATCAACTCAAACAGGTCGTCGGCGTCATGCCCGTCGCGCTTGAGCAGAAAGAGGACCTCGGAAATGACAGCCTCGCAGGTCATCACGGTCGCCGGAGCGTGGCGGGACTGTTCAACTGCCCAGGCGTGCTGCGAGTCATCGCCCACGAGCAGTGCGACGATGGGACCGGTGTCGATCAGCCAGCGCGTCACCGGCCGTAATCGTCAAGGTGCTTGGGATTGGTGGACAGGTCCGTAGATCTGCCGCGATTCCTGCCCACCAGATGCTTGATGACGTCATAGCCGCTTCTGCCCTGATCAGGCTCGGGCGTAACGCCATAAGCCCGTAGAGCACGCCGCACCAGGCTGCCCTGAGAGACCCCGTCCCGACGGGCTCGTTCCCGAAGCGCGCGCGCTTCGGCCTTGGAGATACGCAGCGACAGTGTATTCGACTGCATGACCCGCAATGTATTACAATTCTGCGCAAAAAGCACGACATCATGCCGGCGGGCAGCTGCACCTAGCCGGGGCGAGCCGAGCTGGGCCCAGGCCTGGCTGGGGTCCAACGAGTCCGCCCGTCGGCCTCCGAGTGGAGAGGTCCGTCGAGGGTTAACGCCTTCAGCGCCGTATATAATCCGAGGGGGGAGTTTTCCGGCCGACGCTGTGGCGCCACCACGGTGCGGTTGAGCGTGGCCTTGAAAGATGCGAAAGAGTCAGATACCGGAAGAGTCACATCGCAGAAGAACGCTGCCCATGACGTCAGTCGCCACGTTCGCCCCCAGCCCGCCAGCCGGCATTGACCGCCTGAGCCGGGACCGCGGCTGATGTCCTCGCTGCTGCGTTATTTCCTCGACCGCCGGATGAAATCGCTGCGCGCGTCGATCGCGGCGGTGTATTCGCTGCTGCTGCTCATCAACCTGATCGTGTGGGCCTGGGCGGTGCTGATCTTCCGGCACCAGCCGGTACTGCTGGGCACGGCGCTGCTGGCCTACGGCTTCGGCCTGCGGCATGCGGTCGATGCGGACCACATCGCCGCGATCGACAACGTGACGCGCAAGCTCATGCAGGAGGGCAAGCGGCCGGTGACGGTGGGATTCTTCTTCGCGATGGGTCACTCTACGGTGGTCATCCTGGCGGCGGCAGGCATCGCGCTGACGGCTGCGGCATTGCGCTTCGACCATGCCAAGAGCGTCGGCGGGATCATCAGCACCTCGGTCTCCTCGGCGTTCCTGTTTGCGATCGCGGTGATGAATCTGCTCATATTCTTCTCGGTCTGGAGGACGTTCCGCCACGTCAAGCAGGGCGGGGAATTCGTCGAAGAGGACTTCGACCTGCTGCTGAACAAGCGCGGCTTCGCCGCGCGGCTTTTCAGGCCCCTGTTCCGCCTGATCCGCAAGAGCTGGCACATGTTGCCGCTGGGCTTCCTGTTCGGCCTCGGCTTCGATACCGCCACCGAAGTCGCGTTGCTGGGTATCTCGGCGACGCAGGCGGCCAAGGGTGTGTCGATCTGGTCGATCATGGTGTTTCCGGCGCTGTTCGCGGCGGGCATGTCGCTGATCGACACGACCGACGGCATCCTGATGCTCGGTGCTTACGACTGGGCATACGTCAAGCCGATCCGCAAGCTGTTCTACAACATGACCATCACGCTCGTGTCCGTGGTCATCGCGGTGCTGATCGGAGGCATCGAGGCGCTCGGGCTGATGATGCAGCAGATGCAGCTGACCGGTCCGTTCTGGGACGTCATTGGACTGCTGAACAACAATTTCAACAACCTGGGCTTCATCATCATCGGTGTCTTCATCGTCGCCTGGGTCGGTTCGGTGTTCATCTACCGCTACAAGGACTACGACAGCCTGGAAATCAAGCGCTCCTCGACGTAGACATCAGATCCTTTCAGGCCATTCGCCAGAACGTAATAATGAGTCCCCCCACGACGACGAATGCCCCACCCAGCCAGATCGGCAATCCGGGAAACGTGCGAAAGACGACGAAGTTGATGATCTGCCAGACCACGAACAGGGTTGCGATGTAGAGCCCGACGATGCGCCCGAATTCCACGGGCGCGGTGTTGAGGAGCGATCCGTAGCCCAGAAGGAGCGTCGCGCCGGCGAGGATGAGTCCGACGCGAGCGGGACCTGCGTGATTGTAGATCGCGAGACGCACCACGGCATCGCCGCCGACCTCGAGCGTGGTGGCGATCAGGAGCAGGAAAGGGATGGGGATACTCTGCACGGCCTTGAACATGACGCTCCTTCTGTAGATGACGCCGATACGCCGCTCACGCGTTACGCGGGCGTGTCGATCCGCTGCAGCAGGCCCAGGCCGTGCAGATAGCGCAGCAGCGCCAGTCGCGCGTCCACGCCGATGGTGTCCGGCAGTGTCAGAGCCGTGAAGACGCCGCCTCGGCCGATGGCTTCCAGCGCCGGACCCGTGGCATTCTGCAGCCGGATCCGTCGGCCCGCCACCAGCAAGCGCAGCTCGCCGTGCTCGCGTTCTAGCCTCAGTGGTTGCCCGGGAACGACCTGCAGCCGGGTACCGGCGCTGATTTGCTCGGGGTCGGCCCGAAAGCGCACGGCCGCGCGTGGCTGAGCTGCGCGCGCACGGCGCAGGAACTGTTCGGTCAGCGTCTCGATGGACGTGGAGCGGTCGAGCGTCTGCAGGAGCTCGCCGAGGCGTTTCTCGAGCTCGGGGCGCAGCTCAGGGCGATGCGCAAAGCCCGGCGGCAACGCGGCGCGCAGCTGGGGCTGCTCGATGCCGCGGTGGATGAATTCGGCGAGCAGTTCCACCCAGGTGTAGACCGTGATGCCGATCGTGACGTGGGCGGAAAAGGACTGCCCGGTGGTCGTGGTATGCACGTGTCCGCGCGGCAGGTAGAGCAGATCGCCGGCCTGCAGCTCGAACTGCATCAACGGCGCGGCCGGCAGCGTGTAAGACTCGGGTGAGAACGGCTGATTGCGGTGAGGCAGTTGCAGCGGCGGCTCATACACCCGCCAGCGCTTGCTGCCGGCAATCTGCAGCACGAAGACTTCGTGCGTGTCGTAGTGCGGTGTGAACCCGGTGGCCCCCGGAGGAGTCAGGTACGCGTTGGTGTGCACCGAATGATCGAGCTGCGCCTGCAGCTGTGCGCACAGCCGACCGAGTGCGGGCAGGGCGAGGTGCAGCGCCGGCAGCGTCACGGTGGCGCCCATGCTGTACTCGGTGAAGATCTTCTCGACATCCGGCATGCCGCGAAAGACCTCGTCCCCGTACTTCACGTCACGCGTGTAAGCCTCCGGCGCAAAGAACGCTCCGCCCGTGGCCAGGCGGATCGCCGGGTAGCGCGCGTCGCCCTGCGAGATGAAGTCCTCCAGGTCGCGGATGGACAGCAGCGGCTCGTAGTAGGCGCTACCGCGCTGTTGCAGCAGCAGCGGCCGGCGCTCCCAGTATTCTTGAAAGAACGCGTCAGGGCCGAGCGGAGAGATCAGCTCGGCGAAGTCGAATGCACCGCCTTCCGCGGCGTCGGTCGGATTCTGCGTGGCGCTCATCGCTGCGAATTTCAGCCCGAAGCCGAGCCGGAAGCAACCCGCCGCCGCGCCCACGGCGCGGACAGGCAGCTGCGCTGCAGCGGTGCAACGCTGCTGCCGTCGGCAGACACGGTCAGAAGATCTTGCTGACCGTCAGGCGCGCGTTGAACGGTTCGAGAAAGTGGAAGGTCTCACCGGCCTCGGGAGCCTGTCCCTTCAGCGCGTAGATGTAGTAGTACTCCATGCTGTTCGCATGCGAGTTCAGGATGTTGTAGAGGCCGAGCCCGAGGCTCCATCCGTGCGCGAAGGCGTAGTTCACGTCGCCGTTCCATTCCCCGTAGCCGGCGCCCCAGACCAAGCCCTTGCTGTTGTTGTACATCGGGGCGTTGGCACAAGTGTAGCCGGGGCCGAAATCCGTGGCGACGGCGTCGTTCGTGCAGGGTCCGGAGGTCACGGGGAAACGGCCGAGGTAGCGGTATTCCAGGCTGCCGCTCCAGGGACCGAGGTTGTTGACATACATGCTGAACTCGCCCGTGCCTATCGGGGCGTTGGGGAGGTATTCACCCTCATGACCCGAGCCGTCGTCGTAGGGTGTCTTGTAGCGGGCATGATCGCCTGAGTAGCTGGCGTAGAATTCCAGCCAGCGCTCGGCCTGGTAGGTGACGTTGATTTCATAGCCACGGCGTACACTGGCCGGACCTGCCGAATCCTGACCCACGTCCGGGTTGTAGGTAATTTCGGATTGCGCGCTCAGCGAGAACAGCGCCGCGGTGAGGGCGATCTTGTGCTCCAGCAGGTCCTGGCGCAGCCCCACTTCCTCTCCGGTCTGGCTGGCGATCAGGGGTGCGCCGGGTTCCCCCAGGCTTTTCGCCTGGTTGACGCCGCGCAGATCGTCGCTGTGGTAGCCGATGCCCCAGCTGCCATAGACCTCGCTGTCGGGAGCGACGCGGTAGATCAGGTTCGCCTTGGGCTCGGCCAGCGCGCGGCTCGCCGTACCGCCGTTGGTATAGGGGGTATAGCCGTACAACCCTTCTTCATGCAATTGCGCAAGTTCATCGACATCCCTGCCGTGCTGATAATCCTCTCGAAATCCGAGTACTGACCGAAACTGGTCGGTCCAATGCGTGGTCGCCTGCACATAGGCCGCGACAGCGTTGAGACGCACCTGGTCGTCTTCCTCGAAATAGGGATCATAGTCGGCCGCCGCGAGCTGCGCAGCCGTCAGGGGAACGCGATCCTCCGACGGTAGGCGCGAGATCTCGTTGTAGTCGGTGCGCGAGTGCAGGCCGACCAGCCAGTCGTTATCGATGCCGCCGAAGGGTGTCGACCAGGCGTAGCTGGTGTCTCCTCCGACCGTCGTGCGGTCCTCGTGCTGCGCCTCCTGATCGCCATTGATCGGATCGACCAGGAAATGCGTGAAGTCGTTCCACAGCGTCAGATGGTTACTGATGATATAGGCGTTTGCCAGAAACGTCCCGTCGCCGAGGTGATCGTGGTACTCCCACGAGAGACTCGAGCGGTGGGCGTAGCCGCCGTCGGTCTTGTCCAGCTGGTCCCAGCGCGAGGAGAGCTCCCCGTCGTACAGGGCCTGGTAGGGTACGTCGGTCTGTGAGTTCCAGGTATCGTTATAGGCCATCGCCGTGAGCGAATAACCCTTATCGGCATCGCCGGTACTCCAGCGCAGTACACCGTTGTACTTCTGCTGATCGCCCGGGACGGTCGTGGGGCCGTCGTAGTGCTGGAACTCGAGCGCGGCCAGCAGGTTTCCCTCCCCGATGGCGGTCGAGCCGGCCGTGAAGTAGTGCTGGAAGTCCTCGGTGCCGACGGTCACCGCGACCTGGGTCGGCACAGTGTCCAGATAACTGACGTGGAGCGAGCCCACGGAACCGAAGTCGCCGATATCGGCGTAGTAGGTGCCCTTGGTATAATCGATATGGCCGACCAGTTGCGGAATCATGAAATTGATGTCCGTATAGCCCTGTCCGTGCGCGTGCGTCGGCTCGTTGATGGGCATGCCATCCACGAACACAGCCAAGTCGGTGCCGTGATCGAGGTTGTAACCGCGCATCAGGTACTGGTTGGCCTTGCCCTCGCCGCTGTGCACGGTGACATCCAGTCCCGGGACGGTCTCGAGCACCTCGCCGGGGCGGAAGGCGGGTGTCAGCTGGGCCTCGGTGCCGGTCACCACGCCCTGGCTGGCCGTCGTCGTATTGCCGATCAGACGCAGGCGCTGCGCGGTGACCGTGACTTCCGCCAACGAGCCTTGCTCCTGATTGCCGGCGCCGGACTGATTGCTGGTACTGGCACTGGCGGTACGCTTGGAAGCGGGCACCGCTGTGGTGCCGGCGGCTTGTGGGGATGTCTGGGCTGTCGCTGCCAGCACAAGTGGGCTGGCCGAGCTCGCCGCAGCGCGCGGCGCAACCGGCGGCGTGACGGATGGTGAGCCGTCCTGTGCCAGGGCCGCAACCGTCGTGCCACAGGCCAACAGCAGGGCGGCGCGCACAGCGCGTGATACCGGTGTCCATTTCATCTTGAGGTCGCTCCCTGAATATTTCTTGCCAGGGCCTTTTGCAGACCTGCCCGCGGCGCTGCGGCCGCGGAAGGCTCCGACGAGAACTGCTACGCGAAACCAAGGCCCGGGTTACCGGCGGCCGAGGTCGAGTGAACGCATCGACACGGCGGGCGCTTTGGCCCCGCGAATCAGACGGCGGGAGGACCCCGGGCGTCGTAGGGCGCAGGGGCGAGGCTGTGGGGGCAGGGCAGCTTGGAGGGGCGGAGCGCGACTCGCAGTGGTAATGCCATGGGCCTTACCAGCTGCATCGGCGTCGGTGGCGCAGCGTTGCCGGCCGCGTATAGACACACCAGGCAGTGCTTATCCCCGTTGCCGCCGGTCAGGTCGTCCTTGTGCAGATGCGTGGCCTGCACGATGCCGGCCAACAGCACGGCCACCGCCAGCACCAGCGCGATGCGGTGGCGAGCACGGGTTGTCCCAAAAAGCGGCGAGGGCAACATGCGAGTCTTATTCTCCCTGGTACCGTGTCGCTGGAGATGCAACGGTGACTTCCACCCTATACGTCCGCGGCCGTGATCCCCCTCACGCTCGTGAGATCGGGACTGGCCGCGCGGGGCTCAGCCGGCTTGCCGCGGTAGCAGCGCGACCGCGGTCATGGCAATGCGGTGGTGGCAGGGCAGTCGCGGCAGCGCAGTCCTGGCAGCGCTACGCCGTCAGACGCGTTCGACAATCGAGGCCCGGAACGAGCCGGTGTCGAGTCTGTAGTAGTCTTCAGCGGCCTTGAGCACCACGCGGTCGCGGCCGGCCTGCTTGGCTTCGTAGAGCGCCTCGTCGGCGAGCTGCACGGCGCCCTGGAAGGTGCGTCCCATCATTGGCATCACCACCCCCGCCCCGATGCTGACGGTCACGCCGTGGGAGCCGGCGGTGTCCGCGGAGGCGGGCGAGCCCGCGGAGGCGCGGGGGTCTGCGGAGGCGGGCGGGCCCAAGGAGGCAGGGGAGGGCGCGGGGTCGGCAGGCGGCAGCGCTGTGCCCTGCACCGCGCGGCGCACCTGCTCAGCGATCTCGGCGACGTTGTCGCGTGACAGGTCGTAGAGCACCGCGACGAATTCGTCGCCGCCGTAGCGCGCGGCCAGATCCAGCGGCCGGCGGGCGAAGCCCTTCAGCAGCTGCGCGACAGTGCGCAGAGCGACGTCGCCGGCCTGGTGCCCGTGCGCATCGTTGTAAGCCTTGAAGTGATCGATGTCGATCATCAGCACGGCCAGTGAGCGCCGATCGCGCTGCGCGTGCTGCCAGAGCCGCAGCATGTGCTCGTCGAAGGCGCGGCGGTTCATCAGTCCCGACAGCTCATCGCGCGCGACCAATTCCGCCATGAGGGCGCTCTCCAGGAAGTTCCTGCGATAGGAGCGCTCGATGTCGCGGTAGCTGACGATGCCGATGGCCGCGATGATCAGCAGCATCGGCAGGCCGGCCACGAGGGTCGTTGAGCCGCCGTAGTGCACGGCCGCCGCGGTAAAGGCCGCGAGGATCGCGGCCGTGGCGAGCAACGCCGCGCGAAACAGCAATCCCGCGAAAAAGAATACCGCGATGATGTTGATGGTCAGCACGCCGACCAGCTGTCCGAAGCCGCCCGCCATGCCCGCGGCAATGAACACGGCGATCGAGGCGCCGAGTATCGGCACCAGCACGCGCGCGACGCCCATGTAGCGGCGTTCATAGGCGCGCGTCCACGCCAGCCATGTGAGCGCCAATGCGGTCACATCGGCCAGTGCGTAGGCCCACAGGACCAGACCGCGTGGCGCGCCGCCAACGAACACCCAGCTGATGATCGAGAACAGCGCCAGCAGGCAGTTGAGCGAGAACCAGATGCGCACGCGCAGCCGCAGGCGTTGCAGATGCGCCTGTGCATACAGCCCCTCGAGCTCGGGTGCGAAGCGCAGCCGAGCGACCCCCGTGCGCAGCTCGCGCGCGTACGCGGAGTCCGGAAACTCGTCCGGGTTGAAGCGACCGGGTGTGAGGTGATTGGGTGTCGGCATGGCGGATGCTCAGGACGCCTGCCTACGAATGCATGGCTACGGCCACGACGCGACACCGCCGCTCCGAGCGCCGTCGAGGTGCGCCGCGATCCACGGGCGCTGCGATGCAATATCCTAATGGCATGCCGTCGGCGAATTCCCGTCCGGTGTGCGGTGAAGCTGGTTTACCCGCTGCATTCTAGGGTTTCCCTGGAGGGCGACCATACCGTTTCCATGAATCTGAGCAGCCGCGCACGCGGTAGTTCACAGGCCGTCATCTCGGGGAATAGAAAGTGGTCAGCACGTCCGTGGCGCACAGCACAGCCACGATCAGCAGGTATTCGGCCGCCACCGAGCGGCGCAGCAGCTGCGCCGCCTGGACGGCGGAAGCGCCCGCGAGCGCCGGCGTCAGGCGCCACTTGTTATAGCCGGCCAGGACCAGCAGCAGCACGAATACCGCCAGCTTGCCGAGCAGCAGCTCTCCATAGGGGGTGCGCACCACGCCAAAGCGGCCGGCCAGCAGCGCGGCGAGGCTCACTCCGGCAAGCCCGATCAGCGGCACGAGCCACGTCGCGAGCATCGAGAAGCGCCGTACGATGCGGGCGGCGGCGGCCGGTAGCTCCTCTCGCGTGACGATTCTCAGCGGCCACAGAGACCCGAACCAGAACGCCACGACCAGCAGATGGATCAACAGGAGCGCGGCCAGCAACGGGCGTAGCGGCTGCCGGTCGGTATGCCCCGTCAGCGTGAAGGCTCCGACTGCGATCAGAGCGCCCGCGGCTGCGACGACGCTGCGCGCGGGGGCCGGCGGCTGTGCGACCGACGCGGCGGACGGCTCGGGCTTGGCGCGCGCCGGCGTGTCACGCGCGATCCACGCCACCGCGACGAGTGCCAGTCCCGCGAGCTGCACGCCCTGCGACAGTCCGCCGCTCGAGCTCCCGGCGAGCCGCAGCAGGCCGGGGTCGATGAGTCCGGAGAAATCTCCGGCCATGCGCGCTGCATCGAGCCACAGGTGTGTCAGCACCAGCGCGATGCCGGCGCAGGCGCTCGCGCGTGCCAGGCGTGCGGTCGCGTCGCGCGCGCGGGTGCTCACCATGGAAGAGCCGAACACCGCGAGGAAAAATGCCGCTCCTGCCGCCTGGAACAGCGCCACGAAGCTCAATGCGCGCACCACGACGGCAAGGGCGTCCGGCGAGAGCGTCATGGCGTAAGACTCAGAACCACAGATGCACGCCGGCGACCCACTGCAGCACGTCGGGATCGATGCCAGCGGCGCGCGACAGCCGCGCGGTGCCCGCAAAGTCGCGCCGCCACGCGAGCCCGATGTACGGGGCCAGCTCGCGGCGGATCTCGTAGCGCAGACGCAGCGCCAGCTGTATGTCCGAGAGTCCCGCGCCGATCTGCCGCGCCGGATCGCTGCTGCCGTACAGATCAGTCTCGAGCTCCGGCTGCAGGATCAGCCGCTGGGTGAACAGCAGGTCGTGCTCGGCGCGCAGTCGCACGGCGGTGCGATTGTCCGCGCCGACGTACAGTGTCGATTCGACATCGAAGTCGTAGGGTGCGAGGCCCTGCAGTCCGAGCGCCGCCCAGCCGCGCGCGGGGCCGCGCCCGAGGTCGTAGCGCACCCCGAGCTGCGCATCCCACCAGCGAAGCGCCGCGTGATCCCACAGTGCTTCGTAGCGAGCGTCAGAGCCGAATCCCGACAGCCATTCGCCCTCGCTCTTGAGCCACAGCTTGTTGTAGTCGCCGCCGTACCAGGCCTGTGCATCCCACGCGGCCTGCGGACTTGCGTCGCCATCGTCGAATTCCAGCTGATCGAGCATCACCTTGCCGACCGGCGCGGCATCATTCATCTCCGTTGCATTCACGCTCGTCGCAGGTGTCGGGTCGGTCGCGGCAGCCGGCGCGGACTGCTGCGCCGGTGAGGCCGGCGCCGCGATCAGCAGGGCAGCGCCGCAGCACGCCATCCACGCCAGCCTCACGACTCGTTCCGCTCGCCAGTGCCCGTGCCGGCCGAGGCGACGGCGACCTCGCGGAACATGCCGGCCATCATGTGATAGAGCAGGTGGCAGTGATAGGCCCAGCGGCCGAGAGCGTTGGCGCTCACCAGGTAGCCCACACGCTGCGCCGGCTGCACGCTGATAGTGTGCTTGCGCACCTGAAAGCTTCCGTCGGGAGCCTGCAGCTCGCTCCACATTCCGTGCAGGTGGATCGGGTGCGTCATCATGGTGTCGTTGATCAGCACCAGGCGCAGCCGCTCGCCATCA
>JASHSK010000022.1 GCA_030038755.1 Gammaproteobacteria bacterium | reverse complement strand
AATACGTCTCCGCCTGTGGCCATGGCAGCCGCCTGTATTACCAACTGTGCGGCTTCTTGAATCGTCATGAAGTAACGCATCACTTCAGGATGGGTGACGGTGACAGGGCCGCCACGGCGAATCTGCTCCTGGAATAGAGGAACAACGGATCCAGAGGAGGCCAGAACGTTCCCGAAGCGCACGATACAGAAGCGAGTGTGCTTGGAGCGCTGCTGCAGAGCCTGGAGCACGAGCTCGGCAAGGCGCTTCGTTGCTCCCATGACATTGGCGGGATTGACTGCTTTGTCACTGGAGATCAAGACGAATGTGTCGACACCGGTCTCCATGGCAGCTTCGGCGGTATACCACGTGCCGATGACGTTGTTATGTATCCCTTCCACGATGTTGCGCTCGACGATCGGCACGTGCTTGTACGCGGCAGCGTGATAGACGGTCTGCACGCCAAAGGTCGAGAGCACCTCGCGCAGGCGATGACGGTTATGTATATTGCCCAGCAGAGGGATGATCTCGGTCGTCGGGCCGCCGCTTGATTCCGCCAGCTCGCGCAGCTCGCGCTCAATCTGGTAAAGCGCAATCTCGGACATCTCGAATACCACCAGTCTGCGAGGAGCGCAGCGCAGGATCTGTCGACACAATTCCGAGCCGATCGAGCCGCCCGCACCGGTAATCATGACGCACTTGTCACGAATGGATCGCTCGAATAGCGTCGGATTGGGTGGCACTGGATCTCGCCCCAGCAGATCATCGGCGTCCACCTCTTGCAATTCGTCGATGCGGGCCTTGCCGGAGATCAGACGCCGCATATCCGGCATCGTCTGTACGTGTACCCCCAGGGGTTCGAGCCGCTCGAGAATCCGGCTACGGTGCCGACGGTGGGCGCTAGGCATCGCCAGCAATACCCGTTCAATCCGCAGGTCGGCTATCAGCGTCGCGAATTCGCTGGGATCATATACCTTGATGCCGTTTATCCGGCTGCCACGCAAAGCGCGGTTATCGTCTACGAACGCCACCGGCCTAAAGTCGGGACCGCCCATCAGCACGGCCGACAGTTTGGCCCCCGCCTCACCGGCGCCGTAGATGGCAACCCGCGTATTCCCTCGCCCATTCAAGCCGTAATAAAACAGGTAGCGGACGGAGAATCGACTGATGATGAGATACAGGAAGGCCAGGGCCGCATAGATTGCCAGGACGGAAGATGCTAGGTCCGGCACCATGCGGAACCGGCCATACGCGGCGAGCAGCGCCACAGATAGCGCCGTACCAAGCACGATGACGCCCATAACCTGAGGGCCGATGAATCGAATGATGGCCCGGTACAGCCCGAGCAGGGCGAATATGCCGACGGCCGCCGCAGTCGCCACGACGAACAGGTCCGCTTGAGCCACGGGGAAGCGACCTTGGCCGTACTTCAGCGCTAGCGCCGCCCACAGCGCGACCGGCAGCATTATTGCGTCGCTGCCGATCATAATGGCTCGTTTGGCGGGACGGGGCAGGGAGAAGAAGGTGTCGGCGAGCTGTGAAACCACGGAGCTTTCAGACCTTCGCACTTCCCACCACCCTTTGTTGCTCTTTAGCTCCGGCGCTGCGCACGGGCCCTGGTTGTCGGTTCGGCGCGACGGAATGAGAAGAATAGCCTGAAAGTTTATTGCTTAATTGCTCACGTTTCAACGTAGCCACAGCGTCAGCGCTGACGGACTGCGTGGCGAACTAAAGAGAATTTACGGCGAAGTTTGTTCCAGAATCCTCGGACCGATCCGCGCCGGGTGCAAGCAGAGTCCGCGGAGACGATATGGCTGGGGCGCCCCCCCCCCGCCAATAACTAACGCACCTGGGAGCGCGAGCGGGCGGAAATGTGCATCGAATGTCCGGCATGCGCTCTTCCATGCGCCCGCGCTCAGCTCACCTCACCCCTGCCCCAGGCTCTGCGCCTTCATGACCTCGCAGCGCTGGCCTGACTTACGTAGCGTCATGCAGGCGGACTTGGCCTGATCCTGTGTCATCACTGCCGACGCCACGTGGTAGCTCTTGCTCTTTCCGCTGGGGGGCACGACCACCACGCTCTGCAGGTCCTTGCCGTACTTGTCCTGCAGGCGAGTACGGGCGCGCTGGGCCAGCTGGCTGCTGTGATACGTGCCGCCCAGCTGCACCTGGTAATCGAACTGGGCGAGCTGCGTGCGTGCCTGATCGGCTTCAGGCCCGCTCGGATACTTCGACAGGAAGTCCTGCAGGGCGCCTGAGGTGCCGGCGTTCTTCGCATCCTGGAAAGCCGCGGCGCGCTGCAATCCGGTGATGCGATCATGGGCGTCCTGTGCGTGCGTGCCGCTCGGCTCGCTCGACAGGTACTGCTGGTAGGCCGCGAGCGTGTTGGCGCCCTGCGCCGTCGTCCAGGCCTGCTCGTCCTGGAGGGTCTGAATGCGTTGGCGAGCAGCCGCGTCGTTCGGGTCATCGGGGTGCTGGCTGAGGAACGCCTGGTAGGCGGCCACGGTCCCCTGAGAGTTGGCCTGGTTCCAGTCCGCCTGTGAGGAACTGCAGCCCAGCAGGCTGGCCGCACAGAGCAGGCACAGGCCGGATAGCAAGTTTTTCATGACGACTCCTCGCGCGGGTTCCGAGCAATGTGGCTCGACAGTGACGGCCGAGCCTTGCACAAGCCCCGTTGTCTTACAATCGGACTGCACCGCTGCCCTGCGGCGCGAGGGCTGCACGAGCGTGAGCGGGCTGTGCGCCGCGATTGGCGCACGACCGACGGGCCCGGATCTCTCCGGGCCCGGGATCGACATCAGGCTGGAATTCGTCGGGCGCGGCGTGCGCCGCGCCGAGGTCGCTCGGCTACCAGCGACCCCCGCCGCCACCGCCACCGCCGCGATAGCCACCGCCGCCGCCGGAACGTCCACCGCCCGTGCGGGGCTTGTCCTGGGCTTCGTTCACTCGCAGCGCCCGGCCGCCCATTTCATGGCCGTTGAGGTTCTGAATGGCGCGCGCGGCGTCCGCCTGGCTCATTTCGACGAAGCCGAAGCCGCGCGGCCGACCGGTCTCGCGGTCGGTCGGCAGCGTCACCGATTCAACCGTCCCGTGTTGGGAAAACAGCGTGCGTACTTCCGCCTCGGTGGCGGAGAAGGGGAGATTTCCGACGTAGATTTTGGCCATGCAATGACTCTCTAAAAATATCGACTCAAAAGACCGGCGCGGGCCGCCAGTTGGGCCCCGCCATCCACCGCAGGAACGTCACGAGGTCTAGGGAGAGATTGTCTCGCAGGCCGTCGAACCGTAAATCCTGTTACCTGATCGCTTCGGTTCGACTCGGACTCGAGGGCCTGATTCAGGCGCACGCGGCAAGGGAACGGTTGCGATCGGCGCGGATTCTAGCACGGCGATCGTGGCGGTCCAGCGCTGCCTTAAGCCTCAAAGAGGTGCCCGGCTGCTCAAGGCTTGCCCAGCGCTGCGATCGCCGCCTGCAGAACCGCGGCGTCCATCTGGTCCTTCGGGCGGCTGCCCTGCTTGGTCCTTAGAAGCCCCGCCAGGTCCAGGACGCGGATGGGCTGACCGTCGATCGTCATCGTGACGATATGCGGTTGCATCTGCGTCCAGTCCAAGCCGGCGATCGAGGGCATGACGTCGACCGTGACCTCATCGTTGATGCGTACCGCGTAGCGGCGGTCGTCGGCGAAGCGGCTGAATCCATGCGCCGCCAGGGCATAGCCGCCGACCAGCGCATAGTTGGCAGCCGCCGCCTCCAGCGCGCGGGCGATCGCCTTGACGTCCTCCCAGGTCGCCGGCCGCGTGTACGGCTCCATCGGATCAGCGGTTCCTGTCCCGCGCCTTCTGGACCATCGCTGCCACCGTCCAGCGCAGCCGGTCCGCTTCCATCTCCGCCGCGGATCGACAGAAGAAAATACCCTTGGGGGCGCGCGTGCGGTAGCCCGCCATCCGCGCGTGGGCGGCGCGCACGGCTTCGTCGGGCGTCGGTCGCGGCCGACGGCGCCCGACGGTCAGTCGGAT
>JASHSK010000193.1 GCA_030038755.1 Gammaproteobacteria bacterium | reverse complement strand
GCTCGACGCCAGCTCGATCCGCGTGAGCGTCGAGAAGATCGATGAGCTGATGAACAGCGTGGGTGAGCTGGTGATCACGCGCTCGATGCTCGGGCAGCTCGGTGGGCTGTTCGGGGGCGCGGCCGGCGAGCGGCTGCGCGCGGGCCTTGCGCAGCTCGAGCGCAACGTGCGTGAGCTGCAGGAGAGCGTCATGCGCGTGCGCATGGTGCCCATCAGCTTCATCTTCAGCCGCTTCCCCCGCATGGTACGCGATCTCGGTCAGCAGCTCGGCAAGCAGGTCGATCTGCAGATGCTCGGCGCGGACACGGAGCTCGACAAGACCGTGCTCGAGAAGATCGGCGACCCGCTGGTACATCTGGTCCGCAACAGCATCGATCACGGCATAGAGACGCCGGCGCGCCGGCGCGCCGCCGGCAAGAGCGAGCGCGGCTCCCTGCAGCT
The DNA here is from genome assembly GCA_030038755.1 of Gammaproteobacteria bacterium. Classification (GTDB taxonomy): domain Bacteria; phylum Pseudomonadota; class Gammaproteobacteria; order Steroidobacterales; family Steroidobacteraceae; genus FEN-1191. Next base: position 23,426 of record JASHSK010000193.1, on the reverse strand, counting down.
GCACGCCTATCACCGCGGCAGCAGCATCACCGTGGAGGTCACCGATGACGGGGCGGGACTGGACGCGGAGCGCATCCTGGCGAAGGCGCGCGAGCGAAGGCTGATCGATGGGCAGCAGCAGCTCGATGAGCAGCAGATCCATGAGCTGATATTTCAGCCGGGATTCTCCACGATGGAGCAGGCCACGGACGTGTCCGGCCGCGGCGTCGGACTGGACGTGGCCAAGCGCAACGTCGAGGCCCTCGGGGGCAGCGTCGAGGTGCACTCGACGAGGGGACGCGGTGCGCGCTTCATCATCACGCTGCCGTTGACGCTGGCGATCATCGAGGGCCAGACAGTGGCGGTGGGCGAGGAGTGCTACATCGTGCCGCTGACCGCGATCGTCGAGTCGCTGCAGATCGCGAGCGTGCGCATCGAGCAGGTCATCGGGCACGGCGAAGTGCTGGCGTTTCGCGGCGAGTATCTGCCGGTGGTGCGCCTGGATCGTGTGTTCGGAGATGGCCGTACGCGCTCTCGCGAGCCGGGCGGCGGGCTGATCATGGTGGTCGAGGGCGAGGGTCGGCGGATCGGTCTGCCGGTCGATGAGCTGCTCGGCCAGCAGCAGGTCGTGGTCAAGACTCTCGCGACCAACTATGGCCACGTCGAGGGTATCGCGGGGGCGACGATTCTCGGCAACGGCGCGGTGGCGCTGATCCTGGACATCGCCGATCTGACGCGTCGCGTCGGACAGTCCCGGGCGGCCTGACGGCCGCACGGTGTCGCCGGGGGGGCGCCGGCCGCGCGAACTGCGACGCACTGCGAGGACAGAGCGGCGGCGCCGTTCGATCATGCCAGCGATGGGGGATATCGCCCGCCCGGGCGGCGCCGGATACGGCGGCGACCCGCGTGGTCGGCATCCCCTCAGGGAGTACCGCACAGCGATGTCAAAAACCATTCTCGCGGTCGATGATTCGGCCTCCATGCGCCAGATGATCGGCGTCACACTGCGTGGCGCCGGCTACCAGGTCATCGAAGCCGCCGATGGCGAGGCGGCGCTGGAATATGCGCGCAAGCACTGCGTCGATCTGGTGCTCGCCGACGTCAACATGCCGGGCATCGACGGCATCACCCTGGTTGCGCAGCTGCGCACACTGCCGGGCTACCGCCTGACTCCACTGCTGCTGCTGACCACCGAGTCCAGTCCGGAGCGCAAGATGCAGGGCAAGCAGGCCGGCGCAACCGGCTGGATGGTCAAGCCGTTCAACCCCGTGCAGCTGCTCGCGACGCTCGAGCGGGTGCTCGGCAATGCGGTGGCTGCCGCCACCTAGCGAGCGCCGTGATGGCCACCACCAGCGCAGCCGCCGCCGCACGGCCGAACCAGGGGAAGGTCGACCAGTATCTGACCTTCGAGCTGGCCGGACAGGACTATGGCGTCGAGATTCTGCGCGTGCAGGAGATCAAGGGATGGGAGCCGCCCACGCGTCTGCCTCACTCGCCCGATTACGTCCAGGGGGTGATCAATCTGCGCGGCGCGGTCGTGCCGATCATCGATCTGCGCCGCCGCTTCGGGCTGGCGGCTGCCGAGCAGGGCCGCACGACGGTCGTGATCGTGGTACGCGTGCCGGGCGCGCGCGGGGAGTTGACCGCGGGTCTGGTCGTCGATGCGGTCTGTGAGGTCTGTGCGATCACGCCCGAGCAGCTGCGCCCCCCGCCGCAGGTCATCGAAGCGGTCGATGTGCGCTTCGTGCTGGGTCTGGCCATGATGGGCGAGCGCATGCTGGTGCTGCTGGACGTGCCGCGTCTGATGAGCACCACCCTGGCCGACCCCGTTCCCGAAATTCAGGCCGCATGAGGTACCCCTGCATGCGTTCGCGCAAATCCTCGTCATCCTCGCCGGCTGCCCGCAAGCGGAGCGCGCGTGCGGTCCCCGCGCGCGGCGCGCGCCAGCCCGCCCGGCATCGCACGGCGCACCGCGCCGGGAGCTTCACGCTGGGTGCGGCGCTGACGATCCGGGAGGTCAGCGCCTGCCGGCGAACGCTGCGCGAGCTGCTGCGCGCGGGCGCCGTGCGGGAGGTGGCGGCCATCGACGCGCAGTCACTGCGCGCCATCGACACCGCGGGGCTGCAGCTGCTGCTGGCGGCCGGGCAGGCCGCTCAGCAACGCGGCTGCCGGCTGGCACTCGTCGGCGCCACCGATCTGCTGTCGGCGGCGGCCGCCGCACTCGGGCTGCGCGCTGCTCTCGGGGCGGCGCTGGAGCTGCGGCCATGAGTGCCCCCGGCAGCGAGCGCACGGCGGCGCAGGCAGGGCCGGCCGCCCCAATCCACAAGAACATGGCTGCCGAGCTGCGGCGCTTTCTGGAGCTCGGCGCCGCCCAGCTGGACGCCGCCTTGCGCGAGAGCAACGTGCGCGTGGACAAGCTCGCCGGCGCGGTCAGCGCGATCGCCACCGATTCGCGTGCGCTGGAGCAGGAAGTCCGCGCTCTGGATGCCAGGGATGCCGCGCGGGTGCAGCACGCGCGCGCGCGCATCGGTGAGCTCGTCGAGTCATTGAATGCCCACGTCCACGCGAGCATCACCGCGCTGCAGTTTTACGACAAGCTCGTGCAGCGCCTGACGCATGTACGCGAGGGGCTGGCGATTCCGGCGGATTCGGCTGCCGGCGGCGCCGATCCCGCCGCGGGGGACTGGAAGGCGTTGCTCGAGCAGGTGCGCGCGCGCTACAGCACCGTGGAGGAGCGCGTGCTGTTCGACTTCATGATGCACGGACTGAACGCCGATCAGATGTCGAAAGCGCTCACGGGACTGCGCGCCTCGGCGGCGGCCGGCGAGTTCGAAGCGTTCTGAGAGAGAACGCCGCAGCCATGCCGGCCGGCCGGGACGCGGCGCAGCTGCGCGAGTACGACTTCTCGGATGAGGACTTCCAGCGCGTGCGACGGCTCGTGCAGGCCCGCATCGGCATCGCGCTGGCCGATTCCAAGCGCGAGCTGGTCTACGGCCGGCTGTCGCGGCGGCTGCGGGCGCTCGGACTGCACGGCTTCGACGCTTACCTGCAGCTGGTGGAGAGCGGCGACCCGCACGAGCTGCAGCAGTTCTGCAACGCCATCACCACCAACCTCACCGCTTTCTTCCGCGAGCAGCACCACTTCCGCTTCCTCGCCGAGCAATTGTTTCCCGCACTGGAGCGCAACAACGCGGACTCGCGCCGCATCCGCATCTGGTCCGCGGGCTGCTCGAGCGGTGAGGAGCCGTACTCGATCGCGATGGTGGTGCTCGAGACACTCGGGCACCTGCGGGGCTGGGATATCCGCATTCTGGCCACCGATATCGATACCAGCATGCTGCGCCAGGCGCGTCGTGGCCTCTACGGCGGCGATCGGCTCGAGAAACTCGACAGCGCGCGGTTGCTGCGCTGGTTCGAGCCGACCCAGGCCGCGCAGCAGTATCGCGTGCGTGAGGAAGTGCGCAGCCTGATCGTCTTCAAGCCCCTCAATCTGGTGGGACTGTGGCCGATGCGCGGCCCGTTCGACGTCATCCTCTGCCGCAACGTCGTGATCTACTTCGATCGTGAGACGCAGCGGCAGATCTTCAGCCGCATGGCGCGCCTGCAGAACCCGGGCGATCACCTGATTCTCGGACACTCCGAGTCGCTGCTGGACGTGAGCACGCAGTACCGGCTGGCCGGACAGACCATCTATCGCCGGAGGCCGGATGGATCGGGCCGCTGATGCCACGGCCGCGGCCGGCGGCGACGCAGCGTTCGCGCACATCCAGCGCCGCTTCGACGCGCGCCTCAATGCCACCGTGGCGGTGCTGCATCCGGGCGATTACTACATCGGTGGCCAGGGCGAGCTGCTCGGTACCGTGCTCGGTTCGTGTGTTTCGGCGTGCATCCGCGACGTGCGCCTGCGCCTCGGGGGCATGAATCATTTCATGCTGCCGACCAACCAGCCGGATGACGGCGCCGCCTGGAGCGGCAGCACGTGGGTGGCGACGCGCTTCGGCAACGTGGCGATGGAACGGTTGATCAACGAGATTCTCAAGCGCGGTGGCCGGCGCGCGGATCTCGAAGTCAAGCTCGTCGGTGGCGGCAAGGTATTGGATGCGCTCACGGACGTAGGCGCGCGCAACATCCGTTTTGCAAGGGAATACGTGCGCACGGAGGGCTTTCGCCTGCTCGGCGAGGACCTCGGTGATGTCTATCCGCGCAAGGTGCTGTACGACCCGGCCAGTGGGGCGGTGCGGGTCAAGCGCCTGCCGCGCACGAGTCGCCAGCTGCTGGTCGAGGAGATGCGCTATCTGCGCAACGTCGACCGTGCACCGCCGGACGGCGAGATCGAACTGTTCTGATCGGCAGGGACGCGGATTCAGGAGGACCTGTATGGGTGTGGAGCTGCAGGGAAGACGGCGCATCAGGGTGCTGATCATCGACGATTCGGCGCTGGTACGCTCGCTTCTGACCCGCATCCTCGGCGAGGATCCGGAGCTGGAGGTCGTCGGCGCGGCCCCCGACGCCTTCGTGGCGCGCGACCGGATCAAGGCGCTGCGCCCGGATGTGTTGACGCTCGACGTGCAGATGCCGCGCATGGACGGGCTGCAGTTCCTGCGCAATCTCATGCGCCTGCGGCCCATGCCGGTGGTGATGTGCTCCTCGCTCACCGAACGCGGTGCCGACGTCACACTGGCGGCGCTGGAGCTCGGTGCCATCGACTTCGTCACCAAGCCGCATATCGACGTGGCGCACGAGCTGACGGCCTACGCAGCGGAGCTGATCGAAAAGATCAAGATCGCGGCCGGCGCGCGCGTGCGTCCGCTCACGCTCGGTGCGGCCGGCGCCGTGGCGGCCAGCGCCGCGCTGCTGGCGCGCGGCACGAGCGATCGGATCATCGCGGTCGGTGCCTCCACGGGCGGTACCGAAGCCATACGGGTGTTGCTGTCGCAGCTGCCGGCGGGCTGTCCGGGAATGTTGATCGTGCAGCACATACCGCGCGCCTTCACTGCGCAGTTTGCGGCACGCCTGGACGGTTGCTCGGCCATGAACGTGCAGGAGGCCGAAGACGGCGCATTGATCCAGGCCGGCTGCGCGTATGTCGCTCCGGGCGACCGGCATCTGCTGCTCGAGCGCGATGGCGCGCACTATCGCTGCCGCCTGAACGATGGGCCGCCGGTCAACCGCCACCGTCCCAGCGTCGACCTGCTGTTCGGGTCCGTGGCCGAGCAGCTCGGAGCCGCCGGCATCGGCATCATCCTCACGGGCATGGGCTCCGACGGTGCGCGCGGGCTCAAACAGCTGCACAACCGCGGTGCGCTGACCTTCGCACAGGACGAGGTGAGCAGCGTGGTGTGGGGAATGCCCGGGGCCGCCGTGGCGCTCGGCGCGGTCGATCGGGTGCTGCCGATCGAGCAGATCGCCCCGGCGCTGCTCGCCAGTCGCGAGGCGTCGGTGGGACGCGGGCTCGCGAACCGCCAGCCCGCGGCCCGCGAACTCCCGGCCCGCGAGCCCCCGGCCCGCGAACCCGTGGATGGCGAAGCCGTCGGCACACGTGTGGTCGGGACCTGAAATGCCGCACGCCGAGGCCATCAAGTTTTGCCCGTCGCGGCCGACAATCTACGGTGCCCGCTGGGCGGCGGTGCGCTGGAGGCGGGTGCCGGGGTGTGACGTGGTTCGCACCCGATGTGACGCGTATCGCGCCGCCAGGACGGCGAACACGCTGTCGGAGAACGAGTCATGAGCCGCTGGATTCGCAATCTCAATTTCTCGACCAAGCTGCTGGTCATCATGATCGCCGGGATCTTCCCGCTGGTCGTGCTCAGCACGCTGTACCTGTCGCAGAAACAGCGCAGCATCCATGAAGTCGAGGCGCAGCTCGCCGGCCTGAGCCGTTACCAGAACCTCGAAGCGATGCTGCTGCCGGTGGGTGTACACGAGATCTGGAGCACGGCGGCGGCGGCCGGGGAGGGCGCGGCCGACAAGCTGCAAGCCGCCGGCGACGACCTGACGCGCATCATGAGCCGCCAGGACGAGATCAACCAGCGGCTGGGCGCCAGTGCGGAGGACATGCGGCACTGGAACGACGTCAAGTCCGCCTGGAGCGACATCACCTCCGCGCGGGGCGCCTCGGTGGCCGACGTGATCCGCATGCACAGCGCCTTGCGCCAGAAGATCCTCGACTACCGCGACTACATCGCGGCCGATTCGGGTCTGGCGCTGGATTCCGACCCGGTCACGCACTTCATGATCGACGCGACGGTGACCGGTATCCCCGATTACGAGAGTTATGTGACGCAGATGCGCTCGCATGCGGCGGCCGTGGGGGCGGCGGGTAAGGCCACGGTTGCCGATGATGAACAGATCACACGCGATCAGGTATTGGCGCAGGGCGCGCTCGACCAGATCGGTGCCGACATCAACCATGCCGCCGAGGGCGGGGCCGCGGGTGTGGCCGTGCGCGCAGAGGCGCAGAGCGCGCTCTCGCAGGTGTCCGGCGCGTTCGACGGTTTTCGCAACTACGTCAAGCAGAACGTCACCAGCGGCGCGATCAGCGATCCGCTGGACTCGGTGCTGCAGAATGCCGCGCAGCTGACCAGCGCGATCAGCAGCTTTCACGACGCCATGCAGCGTTCGGTGCAGCAGCAGCTGCAACAGAGTCTGGCGGACATGCGCGCCACGCGTAACCACATGGTGTTGCTGGTGGCGCTGGCCGTGGCGCTCGGTATGGGTTTCATGGGCGTGGTCATCCTGACCACGGTCGGCGGCATGAATGATGCCGTGACCGTGGTGTCGCACCTGGCCGAGGGCGACTACACCCACGACATCGCTGCCCACGGCAGCGACGAGCTTGCACGCATGATGCAGGCCCTGCAGAGCATGCAGCAAAAGCTCTCCGGCGTGCTCTCCAGCGTGAAGGACAGTGCGATTACGGTGGCGACCGCCGCCCGACAGATCAATGCGGGCACATCGGATTTGTCCGCGCGCACGGAACAGCAGGCTGCCAACCTCGAGGAGACCGCCTCGTCGATGGAGGAGATGACCGCCACGGTCAAGCAGAATGCGGACAACGCCAGGCTCGCCAACAAGCTGGCGCAGGCGGCGCGCGATCAGGCCGAGCACGGCGGCTCGATTGTCGAGCAGACGGTGGCGGCCATGGCGGCCATCGACGTGTCCAGCAAGAAGATCGCCGACATCATCTCGGTCATCGACGAGATCGCCTTCCAGACCAACCTGCTGGCCCTGAACGCCGCGGTAGAGGCGGCGCGCGCCGGCGATCAGGGGCGCGGGTTCGCGGTGGTGGCGAGCGAGGTGCGCAGTCTTGCACAGCGCAGTGCCTCGGCGGCCAAGGAGATCAAGGAGCTGATCCACGACAGCGTGGGCAAGGTGGGCGAGGGCAGCCGCCTGGTGAGCGAGTCCGGCCGGCACCTCGGGGAGATCGTCGCCTCGGTGAAGAAGGTCAGTGATGTCGTTGGCGAGATCTCCAACGCCAGCCAGGAACAGGCGGCCAGCGCGGAGGAGATCAGCCGCGCCGTGCTGCAGATGGACGAAAGCACGCAGCAGAACGCCGCGATGGTGGAGGAGGCCAGCGCGGCGGCGGGCTCGATGAACGATCAGGCTGCACGCCTGAGGCAGCTGACCGCATTTTTCAAGCTGCGCAGCGCCGAGCCGCAGGATTCGGCGCCGCAGGACACGCCTTCCATGTCCGCCGCGGCGGATGCGCTGCTGCGAGCACGCGCCGCAGGCGCCGGCCGTCGCGGGCGGGCGCGCCCGACCCCCGCGCGCACGGTAGCACCCGCGTCGATGGGCGGGATGCGCAGCGCGCCCGGCGCTCGCGGCCATGAGCACGCGACCGGCACCGGGCCGGCGGGCTCGGAGGCGGCGGTGCGCGGCGTCACGGCCCGTGGTGCCGCGGCTCACGGTGTCTCTGCCCACGGTGTCTCTGCCCACGGTGCCGCGGCCCACGGTGCCGCGGCCCATGATGAGCGACTGCCGGCGGCCTCGGGCAGCGATTGGGATGAGTTCTGAGCGCCAGGACGCACCTGCAGGTGCAGATGATCGATGATGATCAGATGAGCAGATGAGATGAGCACACAGAGCCCCGATTCGCTGGCAGCGGCGAGCGTGCAGCGCGATGCGTCGATGGACGCATTCGAGTTCGTGCGCGAGCTCGCCAACGAGCTGTCGGGCAACAACATCGAGCTGCCGAGCTTCCCGGACGTCGCGGCGCGCGTGCAGCGCGTGCTCGCGGACGAGAAGTGCAGCACGGACCGCATCGTGCGCGTGCTGGGTGCCGAGCCGATGATCGCCACGCGCGTGCTGTCGCTGGCGAACTCCGCCGCGCTCAACCCCGGCAACAAACGGGTCACCGAGCTGCGCGCCGCCGTCACACGCCTGGGGCTGGATGCCCTGCGGTCCGCGGTGATCAGCTTTGCCATGGCGCAGGTCAGGCGCGCCAAGACCTTCAAGGGCATCGAGCGGCACCTGAGCGCACTCTGGCAGCACAGCGTGCTGGTGGCCTCGCTGTCGTTCGTGATCGCACGCCGCAACAGCCGCGTCAGCGCCGACACCCACATGCTCGTCGGGCTGCTGCACGGCGTGGGCAAGCTGTACATCCTGACGCACACGATGAATCATCCGGCGCTGTTCGCCGATCAGGCGATGTACCAGCGCATCATCCGAGACTGGCACGCCAACATCGCCAAGGCGCTGCTGGAGAGCTGGGGCGTGGCTGAAGAGATCGTCGATGCGGTACAGAGCTACGAGGACGAGTCGCGCGACCTGCGTGGCAGCAGCGCACTGCTCGCGGACGTGCTGGAAGTCGCCGAACAGCTGGCGCTGTGCAAGGACGCGCCGGAGATGATGCGCGAGCGGCTCAAGGAGCGGCGCGCTGCGAGCCGCCTGGGACTGGATGTGGAAGGCGGCATGCGCCTCGTGAGCGAGTCGGGCGAGGAGCTGGCGGCGCTGCGCGAGGCCCTGGGCAGCCTCTAGCCGCCCACGCCGGTCACGACGCTCTGCAAATGCTGCGGGCCCAGCTCGCCGAGCTGCGTGATGCCCAGCAGCGCCATGTCACGCAGGATCTCCTCGGCCAGCAGCGCCGCGGCCCCCGCCACCGCCGCTGCACCTCCCAGTGCCGCGGCGTACAGGAACGGCCGGCCGACGAACACGAAATCGGCCCCCAGCGCGAGGGCCTTGAGCACGTCGGTGCCGCGGCGGATGCCGCCGTCGATCATGAGCGCCATGGCGCCTTTGCGAGCGGCGATCGCCGGCAGGACCTGCAGCGGTGAGGCCGCGCCGTCGAGTTGGCGGCCTCCGTGGTTGGAGACGATGACGCCGTCGGCTCCGCAGTCGCTTGCCAGCTGCGCATCCGCGGCCGACAGGATGCCCTTCACGATGAGCTTGCCGGACCACTGCCGGCGGATCTGGCGCAGGTGTTCCCAGGTCAGTCCGTCGCGCCGGCCGAGCTCGCGCACCAGGTTGCGCGACAGGATGGGGGGGCCGCGGCCCGCGTCCATGTTCTCGAAATGCGGCATGCCATGCCGCACGAAGGTGCGCAGCGCCGTTCCCATCAGCCAGCGCGGATGCGTCAGCGCCTGCCAGCAAAGGCGCGGTCCGGGCACCACCGGCAGGCTGAAGCCGTTGCGGACATTGTTCTCGCGGTTTGCCGGAACCGGCACATCCGCGGTAAGCACCAGTGTGTGGAAGCCGGCGGCGGCGACGCGCGCTACCAGTGCTTCGATGCGCGCGCCGTCCCCGGGTAGATAGGCCTGGTACCAGTCGCCCCCGGCCTCCCGCACCTGCTCGAGCGGGATGAGCGAGGAGGCGCTGAGGATCATGGGAATGCCGGCGGCCGCGGCCCCCTGCGCGAGTACGACGTCGCCGCGATAGGCACACAGGGCGCTGGCTCCCAGCGGTGCGATGCCGAAGGGTGCGGCGTAGCGTCGCCCAAGCAGCGTCGTCGCCGTCGAGCGTGTGCCCGTGTCCACCAGCACGCGCGGTACCAGCGCGTAGCGCTCGAAGCTGGCACGGTTGCAACGCAGGGACGCGCTGGTTTCGGCCGCACCGGCGACGAATCCGTACAGCATGCGCGGCAGCCGCCGGCGGGCGTGCGTCTCGAAGTCCTCGAGCGACAGGTAGCGTGCGCTGCCGGCTGCACGGCGGGTACGCGCTGCAATCCGCGCGGGTGCGGCCGCAGCCGCGCGCGCGGCCGCAGGCGCAAGCCCGGGCGCGGGCGCAAGCGCAGGTGCAGGTGCAGGTGCGGCTGCGGCCTCGGGGGTGCTGACGCCTTCAGCGGCGCGGCTCGACATGCTCCGATGTCCTTTCAGAGAGCGGCTCGGACGAGACGATTGCGCGGATGATAGCAGCCGCGGCGCGACCGGGGCTTCGGGCCCGGGCCGTGATCGCGATCGAAATCTCACGTCGATCGGTCGCGCTGCGCTTTCCGGCAATGCGCCCGTCCCGTTCGAGGTCGCGGATCAGACGGCTGAGCGATTGGGGCTGCAGCCCCTCTACCGCGGCCAATCGGATGGCGACCAGCGGGCCGAGTTGGTGCAGCGAACCGAGGATCCCCAGTAGTATATCGTGCAGGGGTGGCAGCAATGTTCGGTGGCCTGTTGATCCTCGCGCTGTGGCTGCTGTGGGCGCTGTACTGGATCGTGGCGGCGCGCTCGGGCAAGCCCGTGCGGCGGCGTGCAGCCCTGTCGTGGCGTATTGCATTCCTCGCGCAGGCACTGCTCACCGCCGTGTTGCTTGGGCCGCATCGATGGTCCGGCTGGCTCGGCGTCCAGCTGATCGGCGGCGGATGGGTTCGGTTCTGGATTGCAGTGGCACTCATCATCGCGGGTCTTGGGCTGGCCATCTGGGCGCGGCGCGCACTCGGGGGGAATTGGAGCGGGGCGGTCACCGTGAAGCAGGGGCACGAGCTGGTGAAAGAGGGCCCGTATCGACGCATACGTCACCCGATCTATAGCGGTGTGCTGCTGATGATACTGGGTACCGGACTTGCGTCAGGCCAGGCGCATGGCCTGGTGGCATTCGCAATCGCGCTGATCTGCCTCTACCTCAAGGCACGCGTCGAGGAACGCTGGATGGAGTCGGAGTTCGGTCAGCTCTACGTGGACTATCGGCGCACAAGCTGGGCGCTGATTCCGGCGGTGTTCTGAGGCCGCCCGGTTGCTCGTGAATCCGCGGCCACGCATAGTGGTCATCGGAGGCGGCTTCGCCGGCTTGTGGGCGGTCCGCGGCCTGCGGCACGCTTCCGCCGACATCCTGCTCATCGATCGCAGCAATCATCATACTTTTCAGCCATTGCTCTATCAGGTGGCAACCGCGGGGCTCGCGGCCCCGTCCATTGCGGCCCCGCTGCGCCATATGCTGCGTCGCCAGCGCAACGTCACGGTGATACTCGGCGACGTCACCGCGATCGATACCGTCGCGCGGCGTGTCACCGCCGACCCGATCTCTTATCCGTATGACTACCTGGTCGTGGCGAGCGGCGCCACGCATGCCTATTTCGGTCATGACGACTGGAAGCGCGACGCCGGAGGTCTGAAGACCCTGGATGACGCCCTCGCCATGCGTGCGCGCATCCTGACGGCGTTCGAACGCGCGGAGGCGGCGGCGGACCGCAGCGAGCAGGCGGCGTGGATGACCTTTGTCATCGTCGGTGGCGGTCCTACCGGAGTCGAGCTCGCGGGCACGCTGGCGGAGATCGCCCGTCACACGCTGAAGGGCGAGTTTCGGCGTATCCGGCCCGCCGCCGCGCGCATCCTGCTGGTCGAGGCCGGTCCGAGAGTGCTGCCGGCATTCGCCGAGACTCTGTCGCGCAGCGCGGAGCGCGACCTGCGGCGACTGGGCGTGACGGTCCATACGGGGAGGGCGATCGCCGGGGTGAGTCCGGGCGGCGTGTCCATGGACGGGGAGTGGATCGCCGCACGCACGGTGCTGTGGGCCGCGGGCGTCGAGGCCTCTGCGCTCGGTCGCCGCCTCGGAGTGGATGTCGATCATTCCGGTCGGGTCAGGGTTTGCCCCGACCTGAGCCTCGAAGGATTTCCCGAGGTGTTCGTCGCCGGCGATCTCGCACGCGTTGGCGCCGGCCCGGATGCCGTTCCCGGGCTCGCGGCCGCGGCCAAGCAGATGGGGGCTCACGTGGCACGCTCGCTGAAGGCGCGGCTGCGCGCCAGGCCCACGACGGCCTTTCACTATCGCAACTACGGACAGCTCGCCACCATAGGGCGGCGCGCAGCCGTGGCACAGCTCGGGCCCCTGCGCCTCGCGGGCGTGATCGGCTGGTGGTTCTGGCTGACCGTGCACATCTTCTTTCTCATCGGCTTCCGCAACCGGCTGGTGGTCATGATCGACTGGGCGAGCGCCTATTGGACCTACCGCCGCGGGGCGCGGATCATCGTGGGATCAGCTGCGGATCCGGCGGGGAGGTCCGCGTGCACGCCCAGCGGGTGATCGTCTACCTCATTGCCGACAGCCGGCGTGACATGCAGTCGCTGCTCGTGCGGAGACTTCTCGGCAATTAAGTTGGGAGTCAGGGCGGCCCAACTGCTCGGTGACAATTAAAGAATATACGTTAAGATAATGAAATCTATGGTGTTGTTGGTGCCCAGGAGAGGACTCGAACCTCCACGGGTCGCCCCGCTAGTACCTGAAACTAGTGCGTCTACCAATTCCGCCACCTGGGCATGCGGTGGGCGGCGCAATGTACGGAAGGGGCAAGGCGACTGTCAATGACGCATCCGCCGCCGTGTGTGGCAAGCTCACGGCCGTCGTCGCGGCGCCCACGAGCGGCCGCTGATTCATTCCCGCAGATTTTCGGAGATCATTTTGAAACGTAGTCGCAGGGGGGCGGCCGCGAAGTCGCCACGCAGCACTGCACGGGCCGCGGGGCGTGCACCGCAGTTCGGCAGTCGCGGCCGCGGCCGCGCCGGCGTCGCCGGCGGTACTGGGGCCGGCGGCGCCCGATCGCGCGGCAAAAGCGCCGGCAGAGAAGCCGCGGTGCTGATGCAGGCGGAGGGGACACTGTCGGCGAACCGCGCCGGCTACGGATTCGTGCGCACCGAGGCGCTGGCGGACTCGGTTTTCCTGCCACCGGCACAGATGCGCGGTCTGATGCATGGTGATCGCGTACGCGTCGCGGTGCGCTCCGATGGCCAGGGTCGTTATCTGGGAGAGGTACTGCAGGTGCTCGAGCGCGGCGTGCAGGCCTTCCTCGGCGTCGTGGAAGCCGCGCACCGCAGCCTCCTGGTGCGCGCGGCCGATCGGCGCCTGGACCTTGCCTGTCGCGTGGTCGGGAACGACCCCGGGGCACGCTCAGGCCACTGGGTGATCGCGCGCGTGGTCCGCTACGGGCGTGAGGGTGAGCCGGGCGAGGCGGTCATCGAGCGGCTGCTGGATCCGGAGCGGCCCGTGGAGATGGCCACCGAGGCGGCGATCGCGCGCTTCGCGCTGCCCACGGAGTTTTCGAGCGAAGCGCTGCAGGAGGCGCGGCGCTGGGGCCAGTCGGTCGATGCGCAGGAGGCGGCGCGGCGCGTGGATCTGCGCGAGCTGCCGCTGGTCACGATCGACGGTGAGGATGCGCGCGACTTCGACGACGCCGTGTATGCCGAGCGGCTCGCGGATGGCGGCTTCCGGCTGTTGGTCGCGATCGCCGACGTCAGCCACTATGTGCAGCCGGGCAGCGCGCTGGACCGCGCGGCGCGCGAGCGCGGCACGTCCGTGTACTTTCCGACGCGCGTGCTGCCGATGCTGCCCACGGCGCTGTCCAATCACCTCTGCTCGCTCGAGCCGCACGTCGAGCGGCTGTGCATGGTCGCGGATATGCGCGTCTCCAGGCGTGGCGCGCTCGACAGCAGCCGTTTCTATCCGGCCGTGATGCGTTCCGCCGCGCGTCTCACCTACACCCTGGCGCACGAGGCGCTGTTCCTGGGCACGCCCGCCGCGCGCGCGCGCGTGGGCCCCGCGCTGGTGGAGTCGCTCGCGCCGCTGGTCGAGGTGTATCGCGCCCTGCTGACAGCGCGTCGGCGTCGCGGGGCGCTCGACTTCGACGCGCCCGAGACACGCTTCGCACTCGAGGGCGGCGAACTCGTGAGCTCGGTGCTCTTCGCGACACGCAACGAGGCGCACCGTCTCATCGAGGAGTGCATGATCTGCGCGAACGTCGCGGTCGCGCGTGCGCTGCAGGGCGAGCAGTTACCCGCGCTGCTGCGCGTACATGCTCCACCAGATGAGAAAAAACTTGAACAACTTCGCGTAACTCTAAGAATTATTGGGATAGAGTTGCAGCTGCCAGAGGCGGTACACGCGCGCGATCTCGGCGCGATCGCCCCGCGGGTGCGCGACGCGCAGACCCGCCCGTTCGTCGAATCGCTGATCGTGCGCTCGATGGCGCAGGCCCTCTATCAGCCCGAGAACATCGGACACTTCGGGCTGGCTCTGAAGCACTACGCGCACTTCACTTCGCCGATCCGGCGCTATCCCGATCTGATGATCCACCGGGCGCTGCGGGCGCTGACCGGGTCGATGCCGCGGGAGTCGCTGCCCGGCACGACCGAGCTGGAGGCGACCGGTGCGGAGCTGTCGCGTCTGGAGCGGCGTGCCGATGAGGCGGCGCGCTTCGTCGGCACCTTCCTGAAGTGCGTCTACCTGCGGGATCGAGTGGGACAGTCGTTCGACGGATTGATCACCACGGTCACGGAATTCGGCTGTTTCGTGCAGCTGCTGGACGTTGGCGTGGATGGGTTGCTGCCGCTCGCGGCGCTGCGCGACGACGAGTACACCATGGGACGCGACGGTGGTCAGTGGATCGGTGCACGCAGCGGACGCAGGCTGGCACCGGGCGTGCGACTGCGGGTGATCGTGGCGGCGGCCAAACCGGTGGAAGGACAGATCGATCTTGAGCTCGCGGCGGACTGACCTCTCCGGCTCCGGCACGCCGCGGACGCAGACCGTGCGCTCAGAGGCTGTGCGCGCGGAAACCGCGCGCACGGAGCTGATCTACGGCGTGCATGCCGTGCGGGCGCTGCTGACGCGCTCTCCGCAGCGCGTGCGGCGTGTGCTGCTGCAATGGGGTCGACAGGATGCGCGCGCCCAGCAGATCGAGCGACTGGCGCGCGCTGCCGGCTGCGCCGTGGAGCGTGTCGATGCCGAGCGGCTCGCGCAACACCTCGGCGACGCCGTGCATCAGGGCGTGGTCGCCGAGGTGCAGCCGCTCGCAGCCTGGGATGAGGACGCGCTGCTCGCGGCGGTCGTCGCGGCCATGGCGCCGGCGTCGGCGAGCCCCGCGGGGTCCGCGGTGACTTCGGCCACGACCACGCCGGCCGCGGTCGCAGCAACGACGATCGCGCCGGCCGCGGGCGCACCGCTGCTGCTGGCGCTCGACGGGGTGCAGGATCCGCACAACCTCGGCGCCTGCCTGCGCACGGCCGACGCCTGTGGAGTGCTGGCGCTGGTGATGCCGCGCGATCGCGCCGCTCCGCTGAACGCAACGGCGCGTAAGGTTGCCGCCGGCGCGGCCGAAAGCACTCCCGTGGCGATCGTGACAAACCTGGCGCGCACGTTGCGGCTGCTGAAGGAGGCGGGCCTGTGGATCGTGGGGGCGGAGGCGGAGGCCGAGCGGGAGGTCCGGGAAGTGGATCTGACCGGCGGTCGTGTCCTGGTCGTGGGCGCCGAAGGCACCGGACTGCGCCAGCTGACACGGCGGCACTGCGACTGGCTGGTACGGCTGCCGAGCCTGGGGGCGGTCGAGAGCCTCAATGTCTCGGTCGCCTGCGGCATGCTGCTCTACGAGACGCTGCGCCAGCGGCGACCCGGAGGAACTGCCGCCGGGGGAGCTGCCGGCGGGGGCACTGCTACTGGCGGCACTGCCGGGGGAACTGCCGGCGGGTGAGTCATTGCGGCCCGGCGGGGCTTTTTGTATGCTTGCGCGCCCTTTTTGGGGCACCCGCGTGCGTCATGCCCATCCTCCGCTGCAGCGGCAGCGGGTAGCGCCATCGCCGCGGTCTCCTTGCCGCACCGTTTCGAGCCTTGAGCGGGCGGCGTGATCCCATGAGGAGGAACGCATGAGGCACTATGAGATCGTCTTTCTGGTCCATCCGGACCAGAGTGAGCAGGTCCCGGCGATGATCGAGCGCTACCGGAGCATGATCGCGACCGGTGAGGGCAGGATCCATCGGCTCGAGGACTGGGGGCGCCGCCAGCTCGCCTATCCCATCGCCAAGGTGCACAAGGCGCACTACGTGCTGATGAACATCGAGTGCGACCAGCGTACCCTCACCGAACTGACCGGCGCGTTTCGTTTCAGCGATGCGGTACTGCGGCACCTCGTCACGAGCGTGGAGAGCGCAATCACCGAGCCCTCGCCGATGGCGAAGTCCGAGGAGGAGGGTGATGGGCACCGCGACCGGGACGACGAGGATGACGGCGAGCCGGCCGCGGCGGGCGCCTGAGCGCAGCCGCGCGGCACACTGACCGGAGCAAAGATATGTCCCGTTTCGTTCGACGCAAGAAATTCTGTCGCTTCACCGCCGAGGGTGTGGCGATGATCGACTACAAGGACCTGGCGACGCTGAAGAACTTCATCACCGAGACCGGCAAGATCGTGCCGAGTCGCATCACCGGCACGAAGAGCTTCTATCAGCGCCAGCTCGCCACGGCGATCAAGCGCGCGCGCTTTCTGGCGCTGCTGCCCTACACGGATCAGCACTGAGGCACCCGCGATGGAGCTCATCCTCCTGCAGAAGGTCGCCAACCTCGGCAACATCGGCGATCGCATCCGCGTGAAATCAGGCTACGCACGCAACTACCTGCTGCCCCAGGGCAAGGCGACTCTGGTGACACCGGAGAACGTCGCGCGCTTCGAGGCAAGACGCGCCGAGCTGGAGCGTCAGGCGCACAACGATCTGCAGGACGCGCAGCGCCGGGCCGCCGCCATGGAGGGATTCAAGCTGACGATCACCGCCAAGGCCGGCACGGAAGGCAAGCTCTTCGGCTCGATCGGTACCGCCGACATCAGCGAAGCGGCCACTGCGGCCGGTCATGCCCTCGAGCGCAGCGAGGTGCGGCTGCCTGCCGGCCCCCTGCGCGCCGTCGGCGAGCACACGGTGCAGCTGCATCTGCACACCGACGTCAACGTGCAGCTGATCGTCGTCGTCGCGGCCGAAGAGGCGAGCTGAGCCCCCGCCCGGCGGATCGGGCGTCGCGCTCGATGCCCCATGAGTACCCCGCTACGTTCGCGTTCTGAGGAGGGCCCGGAGGCCCGGAGCCTGACGCCACCGCACTCGGTCGAGGCCGAGCAGTCGGTGCTCGGGGCGCTGCTGATCGATGGGACGGCGTGGGACCAGGTCGCGGATGTTGTCTCCGCGGAGGATTTCTACCGCCCGGACCATCGATTGATCTTCGAGGCGCTCGCGGAGCTGGTCGGGGCGGGCCGTCCCGCCGACGTGGTGACAGCCTCCGAACAGCTGGAGCGGCGCGGCAGACTCGCGGACGCCGGTGGGCTGGCCTACCTGGGAACGCTGGCGCACGACACGCCCACCGCGGCGAATGTACGCGCCTACGCGGGCATCGTGCGCGAGCATGCCTTGCTGCGACGGTTGCTGGAGGCCGGACGACACATTGCCGCCTCGGTCTTCAACGAGCAGGGCCAGAGCGCCCGGCAGCTGGTCGATGAGGCCGAGCAGCTGGTTTTCCAGATTGCCGAGCAGGGAGCGCGTGGTCGCGACGGGGCCGTGCGCGTCAGTGCGCTGCTGCCGCCGCTCATCGACAAAATCGATGAGTGGCACAGCGATCCGGACAAGCTGCGGGGTCTGGCCACCGGCTTCACCGACTTCGATCGGCTGACCGGGGGGCTGCGCCCGGGAGATCTGGTCGTGATCGCCGGGCGGCCCTCGATGGGCAAGACCACGCTGGCGGTCAACATGGCGGAGTATGCCGCCGTGAATCCCGACATCCGCGCCTCGGTCGCGATCTTCAGCATGGAGATGCCCTCCGAGCAGCTGCTGACCCGCATGCTGTCCTCGATCGGGCATGTCCCACTGAACAGCATCCGCAGCGGCCGCATCTCGGACGACGACTGGGTGCGCATCACGGCCGCAACCAGTCAGCTGTCGGAGGCGAAGATCTTCATCGACGAGTCCGCGGGTCTGACGCCGACGGAACTGCGCGCGCGCGCGCGCCGCCTCAAGCGCGAACACGGACTCGGACTGGTGGTGGTCGACTACCTGCAGCTCATGCAGGTCACCGGCAGCAAGGAGAACCGCGCCACCGAGATCGCCGAGATCTCGCGCAGCCTCAAGGCGCTGGCCAAGGAGCTGGAGCTGCCCGTCATTGCTCTCTCGCAGCTCAATCGCGGTGTCGAGCAGCGCACCGAGAAGAAGCCGGTGATGTCGGATCTGCGGGAATCCGGCGCGATCGAGCAGGATAGCGACATGATATTGTTGATATACAGAGACGAGGTCTACGACAAGAACACCACCAAGAAGGGCATCGCGGAGATCGATCTGGCGAAGCACCGCAACGGTGAGACGGGCACCTTCCTGCTCACGTTCCAGGGGCAATACACGCGCTTCGTCAATTGGGCCCCCGACGCTTACGCCGAGGGCGTGCTGCGGTGAGCGTGCTGCGGTGAGCGTCCTGCGGTGAGCATCGCGGCACCGCGCGCGAGCCTCCCGGCGGCGCCGCGGGTGCAAGGTCGGTGATGCGCCTGATCCGCGCGCGCATCGACAGCGCGGCACTACGCTCGAATCTGCGCGTCATCCGCGCTTGCGCGCCCGGCCGGCGCGTCATGGCCGTGGTCAAGGCCAATGCGTATGGACATGGGCTGACCGGCACGGCGCTCGCACTGGCCGATGCCGATGCCTTCGCGGTGGCGCGGCTCGAGGAGGCGATGGCGCTGCGCGAGGCGGGCCTCAGGCGGCGCATCGTCCTGCTCGAGGGTGTGTTCGATGCCGCGCAGTTGCAGGAGGCCGCCCGACTGGATCTGGACCTGGTCGTGCACCAGGACCTGCAGCTCGCACTGCTCGAGACGCAGCCGAGCGAGCGGCGCTATCGGCTGTGGCTCAAGGTCGACACGGGGATGAACCGCCTGGGTTTCCGTCCCGAGCAGTTTCGCGCAGCCTGGCAACGCCTGACTCGTCTGTCTGCGCCGCCACTGGAGCTGCGCGTGCTGACGCATCTGGCTGGCGCTGATGAGGAGGACGGATCGTTTACCCGCGAACAGCTCGCCCGGCTCGAGCCGCTGGTCCAGGGTCTGAACGTCGAGGTGAGCATCGCCAACTCCGCGGCGATCCTCTCGCAGCCCACCACGCACGCGCACTGGGTGCGACCGGGGCTGGCGCTCTACGGGATCTCTCCGTTTCCTCAGCGCCGCGGCCGGGAGTTCGGGCTCAAACCGGCGATGACGCTCGAGAGCACGGTCATTGCGGTACGCGAGCTACCGGCCGGCGAGCGCGTGGGCTACGGTGGCACCTGGCGTGCGTCCCGACCGACGCGCCTGGCGATCATCGCCGCCGGCTATGGCGATGGGCTGCTGCGCAGTCTGAGCAACGGGGCACCCATGTTGATCGGCGCCCGTCGTGTGCCGCTCGTGGGACGCGTGTCGATGGATATGATCGCCGCCGACGTCACGGAGCTGCCCGGAGTCAGTGTGGGGGATCGCGTGGAACTGTGGGGAGCCGGGCTGGCCGTGGAAGAGGTGGCTGCCGCCGGCGGAACCATCGCGTACGAACTCCTGTGCGCGGTCAGTCAGCGGGTTCCCATCGAGCTGATATGACAGCGGCATGACGCGCACCCGGGGGCGGTGTGCGTGGCGTTTGCGGCGTTCGGGGCCTTCGCGGCGTTGGGGGTCTTCGCGCCGTTCGGGGCCTTCGTGGCGTCCGGGGTCTTCGCGGCGTTTGCGGCGGCTGTCCGGCGGCGCCTGCGGCGCTGCTCCTGCTAAAGTGCACCCGTGGTGGAAGCCATCCTGCAGTTCGGGTCGCGTCTGCTCGATCGCTTGGAGCGGCTGGGCCGCGCAGGGCTGAACGCCGCCAAACACGAGCAGCTCACCGGCATCGTCTTCTGGGCCGCGCTCATCGGCGTGTGCGGTGCCCTCGCGGGCGTGGCATTCCGTGCCAGCGTGCGGCTGGTCGAGTTCCTGCTCACGCGCCATTCCACCGGTCTGGTGGAGACGGCCGAGCTGCTGCCCTGGTGGGCGCGCATCGTCGTGCCCACGATCGGCGGGGCGATCGCGGGGCTGTTGCTGTGGCTCGGCCAGCGCGTGCGCGTGCTGCGTGCGGCTCGCAAGGTCGACTACATGGAGGCGGTGGCGGTCGGCAATGGCCAGCTCAGCGCCCGCTCGTCGCTGCTGCACGCGGCCTCATCGTTCTTCACCATCGGTTCCGGGGGCTCGATCGGTCGCGAGGGGCCGCTGGTGCAGCTGGCGGCGACGGCGGCCTCCAAGATCGGTCAATGGACACAGGCACCGGTGCCGCGCCTGCGCCTGCTGGTCGCCTGTGGAGCGGCCGCCGGCATTGCCACCGCCTATAACGCTCCGATCGCCGGTGCGCTGTTCGTGGCCGAGGTGGTGCTCGGCTCGATCGCCATGGAGAGCTTCGGGCCGCTGATCGTCTCCTCGGTGGTGGCCGACGCGACCGCCCGTCACTTTCTCGGCTACGGTCCGGTCTACCAGGTCCCGCATCTGAACTTCGGCTCCGCCTGGGAGCTGGTGCTGTATGCGCTGCTCGGGGTGCTGCTCGGTCATGGAGCGGCACCGTTCCTGGCGCTGCTCGAGCGCGCACGACGACTGTTTCGCTCACTGCACTGGAACCCTCCGGCCACGCTGGCGCTCGGCGGCCTGATCGTGGGATTGATATCGGTGCGGGTGCCGCAGGTCTGGGGCAATGGCTACAGCACCGTCAACGCGATGCTCAACAACGAGTTCCCGGTGCAGCTGCTGGGACTGGCGCTGGTGGCCAAGCTCGTCAGCACCGCCGCCTCGGTCGGCTCGGGAGCGAACGGCGGCATCCTGACGCCGACGCTGTTCATGGGGGCGGCCTTCGGCGGCCTGTTCGGTGATGCCGTGCACCTCATGGATCCGCATTCCCAGTCGGAGCTCGCCGCTTATGCGGTAGTCGGCATGGGCAGCTTTCTGGCCGCCACCACGCACGCGCCGCTCACGTCGATTCTGCTGATTTTCGAGATGACGCTGAACTACGATTCCGTACTGCCGCTGATGCTGGCGTGCGTGACCGCGCACTACGTGGCGCGCATCTACCGCCACGGCGAGTCGGTGTACACGCGCTCGCTCAAGGCCACGGGCCCGGGCAGCGAGGATGAATGGCGACTGCGGCAGATCAGCGCGCTGATACGTCCGCCGGATCTGGTCCTGCAGCGTGACGAGCCGATCAGCGCCGCCATCGAGCGGCAGCCCGCGCGTGTCGGCAGCGTGTACGTGCGCGACGCGCAGGGCCAGCTGGTCGGGGAGGTCGACGCCGCCGATCTCAAGCGCCTCGCGCGCGCGCCGCCCGCACAGCGGGTCGGAACCGTCGCCACCATCATGCGCAGCGCTCCGCCGGTGCTGACCCCCGAGATGCTGCTGGGCGATGCACTGGATGTGTTCATCGCGAACCGCTGCAAGCGCCTGCCGGTCGTCTCGGGGCACTGGAGTCCCATGCTGATCGGCGAGGTGCTGCGTCACGATCTGCTGCTCGCGCTGCAGGAGCGCATCTCGGAGCGACCCGAGCGCAGCGCCGAGATGCAGCAGCTGTTTCGCGGCTGACGAGGCCGAGCCGGGCGGGCCCAGCTGCCGTCAGAGATACAGCCTCGCCAACAGCCCCCCGCAATGCATCCACAGGTACATCAAAAATGATGTATCATTTCAGATGTGAATGCGCGACAGCTGTTTGTGACCGGACGCCTGCTGACGAGGCTCGCACGGCGCGCCATGCGCGGGGAGGCGACCGGTGGCACCGGCACCGGGGCCGGGGCCGGGACCGGGGCCGGCGCCGCGGTTTCCGCGAGTGCGCGCACCGTGCTGGCCGAAGCGCTGGGCCGCCCGGGCATTGCGATCGGGGAGATCGCCGCGCGCACCGGCTTCCTGCAGAGTCAGGTGTCCGCGGCGGTCGCGCAGCTGCGCGCAGCGGGCCTGGTGATGACGGTCGCGGACCCGAAGGATGCACGGCGCACGTTGGTGCGGCCGCGGCGCACCGCCGCCGCTGCCACTACCGCGAGCACGGCCTCTGCCGCCGGGACGCAGCCGTTGTCCCATTCCGTCGACGCGATGCTCGTGCAGGCGCTCACCGCCAGACTGGGCGCCGCCGGGGCGAAGCACGTGGCGGAGGTGACCCGGGCGCTCGAGATCATCGTGAATGGCCTGGGGCCGGAGGGCGCGCGGCGGGGCTCGCGGCGGCGCCCCCGGACGAGGCGCGCTGCGCGGTCGCGCGTGGCAGGCGGGCCTCGAACATGACGACACGCCGGGAAGGTCTTCTGAGCGTGGATGGCGCGCGACTGCATTACAAGGCTGTCGGCAGTGGACCGGTGCTGCTGATGCTGCCGGGCGGCGACGGTGACGCCGACGCATTCGACCTGACGACGCCGCTGCTTTGCGATCGATTCACCGTGGTGACCTACGATCGTCGCGGGCTGTCGCGCAGTGTCCTGGATGAGCCCGGCCAGGCCATCAGCATCGAGCGTCACGCGGACGATGCGCAGGCCATCCTGGCCGCGTTCGGTAGCGAGCCGGCCGATGTGTTCGGCGGCAGCATCGGCGCCCTCATCGGGCTCGCGCTGGTCGCGCGGCACCCGGATCGCGTGCGCACCCTGATTGCCTTCGAGCCGCCCGCGCCGGATTTGCTGCCCGAGGAGCCGCGGGCCCGGGCGATCCGGGCTCGCGAGAGCGTGCAGGAGGCCCTGCGCGCGGGTGGGATTGCAGCTGCGATGCAGCAGTACGCGCGGGTTGCACAGCTGAATCTGCAGGACCGCGAGCCCGATTTCCCGGTCGTTCAGCCCTCGGCCTGGCGGCCGGCGAATCTGCAGTTCTTCCTGACCCGCGACGCCCCCGCGGTGGGTCGCTATCACCTGCCGATCGAGGCGCTGCGCGCCGCAGGCACTCGTGTCATCGCTGCAGCCGGAAAGTCTTCAGCGGACGCCTGGCCGCGCCAGGTCGCGGAGGCGCTGGCGCAGCAGCTTGGTTGCCCATTGGTCGAATTCGCTGGAGACCACGCGGGCTTTGTCACGCATCCCAGGGCGTTGGCCGCGAGCCTGCGGC
Organism: Gammaproteobacteria bacterium; assembly: GCA_030038755.1. Classification (GTDB taxonomy): domain Bacteria; phylum Pseudomonadota; class Gammaproteobacteria; order Steroidobacterales; family Steroidobacteraceae; genus FEN-1191. The sequence continues at coordinate 214 of JASHSK010000193.1, read as the reverse complement.
ACGTGCTGGGCGGCTAGGGGCGCCTTCCGCCTTCGAGGATGCGCACCGGCAGCATCACGATGGCGCGCAGCAGACCGAACACGCCCTCGGTCACGATGCCGAGCAGCCGAAAAGGGATCGACAGCAGCCACACGATCGGCCACAGCAGCAGCGCCAGCAACGCCAGCGGCCAGCACAGCACGAACAGGATCAGAAACAGCAGCAGCTTGAGCAT
>JASHSK010000192.1 GCA_030038755.1 Gammaproteobacteria bacterium | reverse complement strand
ATACCTGACCGGGCTGCTGCATGTCGCCGCCGAGCAGCCGGAATTTCACGAGCTCAATGCCACGCCCGACGAGCCGCTGAACCAGCTGCCCTACGAGCGGCTCAATCCCGGCCCGCAGGCGCTCGCCAAGACACTGGCGCGGTTTCGCTGAGGCCCCAACCCACATAGATACGGAGACCCTTCAGGCGAATACGGGGAGATGTATTCGCCTGACGGGTCCCCGTATCCACGTGGGATAGCAACGTCAGGTGCCGCTGACCAGTGGCGCGGGTGTCTCCGGCGGGGGTGTCCTGCAGGCCCCGCTCACGCTCCCGGCCGCGAGCCCTCCGCGGCGCGCGGCGCGCCGGCGGCCCGCGCCTCCGGCCCCGCGTGGCTGAACAGCTCGATGATCTCGCGATTGAAGGCCGGAATGTCGTCGGGCTTGCGGCTGGTGATGAGGTTGCCGTCGACCACGACCTCCTCGTCGACCCACTGCCCTCCCGCGTTGCGGATGTCCGTCCTGAGGGAAGGCCACGAGGTCATACGCCGGCCGCGCGCGGCCCCACATTCCACCACTGTCCAGGGGCCGTGGCAGATTGCAGCCACAGGTTTGGCGGCATCGAAGAAGGCTTTCACGAAGGCGACGGCCCGGGGCTGCGTGCGCAGCGAATCCGGATTGAGCACTCCGCCCGGCAGCACCAGCGCGTCGTAGTCCTTGGGATCGGCGTCATCCAGCCCCTGGTCGACCGCGACCTCATCGCCCCACTCCTTGAATTTCCAGCCGCGCAGCCGTCCCGGCTTGGGCGAGACGATCTCGGTGTCGGCGCCGGCGTCCTGCAGCGCCTTGCGCGGCTCGGTCAGCTCCGACTGCTCGAAGCCGTCGGTGGCCAGAATGGCAATCTTCAAGCCACGGAGTGATTGGGTTGCCATGGGGATCTCCACGGAGGCGCTGGTGGGTTGGCGATTGTCGCCCGCTGGCCTGCGTGCCGGGGCCGGATTTCCCGCCCATGTTGCAATCAGATGTCGCTGACCTACTGGCATGCCGGGACGCGAATCAATAGACTGCGCGCGCGCCACGTGGGGCGCGCAGCGATCGGGAGTACAGCGGGTGGGCAAGGGAGACATGAAAACGCGCCGCGGCAAGATCTACCGCGGCAGCTTCGGCAAGAGCCGTCCGAAGCATCCGGGCGGCAAGCAGCGCGCCGCCAAGACAACGTCGACGACGGGCAGCCCCGCCAGGAAGCAGCCCTGAAGCAGCCCTGACGGGGCCGTGAAGGACCCCAGAAGGAGCCCCGAAGGAGAGCCCTACAGGATGTAGCGGCTCAGATCCTCGTCCTTGGCGAGGTCCCCGAGATGCTCGTCGACGTAACGCGCGTCGATGCGCAGCGCCGATCCCGGATGCTCGGTGGCGTCGAAGGACACCGATTCGAGCAGCCGCTCCATGACCGTATGCAGCCGCCGGGCGCCGATGTTCTCGGTGCGCTCGTTGACCTGATGGGCGATCTCCGCGAGCCGGCGCACCCCGTCGGGCGCGAACTCCAGTGTGAGCCGCTCGGTCGCGAGCAGCGCGCGGTACTGCGCCGTCAGCGACGCGTCGGGCTCGGTCAGGATGCGCACGAAGTCATCGACCTTGAGCGAGTCGAGCTCCACGCGGATCGGAAAGCGGCCTTGCAGCTCCGGGATCAGATCCGCCGGCCGCGACATGTGGAAGGCGCCCGAGGCGATGAACAGCACGTGATCGGTCTTCAACGAGCCGTACTTGGTGTTGACGGTGCAGCCTTCCACCAGCGGCAACAGGTCGCGCTGTACGCCCTCGCGTGATACGTCCGCTCCGATGGTCTCCTGCCGGCGCGTGATCTTGTCGATCTCGTCGATGAACACGATGCCGTTCTGCTCGGCGCTGGCGAGCGCCCGCGCCTTGAGCTCCTCCTCATTGATGAGCTTGGCGGCTTCCTCGTCGAGCATCAGCTTGAGGGCCTCGCCCACCTTCACGCGCCGCGTGCGCGTGCGATTGCCGCCGAGGTTGGAGAGCACGGACTGCAGCTGCTGCTGCATCTCCTCCATGCCCGGCGGCGCCATGATGTCCACGCCGATCGGCATGGCGCGCACCTCGATCTCCACCTCGCGATCGTTGATCTCCCCGCGCGCGAGCATCTCGCGCATCTTCTGGCGGGTTTCCGAGTCGCGCGCCGGCGCGTGCTCGTCGGTCGAGAAGCCCAGCATGCGTGGCCGGGGCAGCAGCGCATCGAGCACGCGCTCCACGGCAGCGTCGCGCGCGCTGCCGCGCACGCGCTCCATCTCCTGCTCGCGCGTCATCTTGACCGCGACGTCGGCCAGCTCCTTGATGATGGAGTCGACCTCGCGACCCACATAGCCGACCTCGGTGAATTTGGTCGCCTCGACCTTGACGAACGGCGCCTGCGCAAGGCGCGCCAGGCGGCGGGCGATCTCGGTCTTGCCCACCCCGGTCGGGCCGATCATCAGGATGTTCTTCGGCGTGATCTCCTGGCGCAGCGGCTCGTCGACCTGCATGCGCCGCCAGCGGTTACGCAGCGCGATGGCCACCGCGCGCTTGGCGGCCGTCTGCCCGACGATGTGCTTGTCGAGCTCCTGGACGATCGCCTGTGGGGTCATGCGCCGAGCTCCTCGATCACGAGGTTGCGGTTGGTGTAGATGCAGATGTCGGCGGCGATGCCGAGCGCACGCTCGGCGATGCTGCGCGCATCGAGCTCGGTGTTGTCGAGCAGCGCGCGCGCGGCTGCCTGCGCGTACGGGCCTCCCGAGCCGATCGCCACGGTGGCGTACTCCGGCTCGATGACGTCACCGTTGCCCGACACCACGAACAGATTCTGCGGGTCACCGACCAGCAGCAACGCCTCGAGCCGGCGCAGGTAGCGGTCGGCGCGCCAGTCCTTCGCCAGCTCGATGGCTGCGCGCGTCAGGTTGCCATACTTCTCCAGCTTGCCCTCGAAGCGCTCGAACAGCGTGAACGCGTCGGCGGTGCCGCCGGCAAAGCCGGCGAGCACACGGCCATTGGACAGTCGCCGCACCTTGCGGGCATTGGATTTCATGACGGTATTGCCGAGCGTCACCTGGCCGTCGCCGCCGAGGGCAATCACGCCATTGCGACGCACGGCCAGGATGGTCGTGGCATGCGGATCGAAGCTGGAGTTGTCGCTCATGGTGAGTGCTCAGCCGCGGCGCCTGGCACGCGGATGCGCTGCATCATATGTGCGGGCGAGGTGCTGGAAATCAAGATGCGTGTAGATCTGCGTCGTGCTGATGCTGGCGTGTCCCAGCAGATCCTGTACGGCGCGCAGATCGTGGCTGGATTCAAGCAGATGCGTCGCGAATGCGTGCCGGAACATGTGCGGATGCAGATGCATCGGCAAGCCCATGGCGCGCGCGTGGGCCGCCACGCGCAGCTGCACGGCTCGCGCACCGAGCGGTCGTCCGCCGCGGCCGACGAACAGCGCCTGCACCTCACGGCCCACGAGCTTCGCTCGCTCGGCGAGCCAGGCCTCGAGCGCGGCCCGCGCCACGCGGCCCACCGGCACGACGCGCTCCTTGTCGCCCTTGCCGCGTACACGCACTTCGCCGGCCAGCAAATCCAGCCCCGCCAGCGGCAGCGCCACGACCTCGGCGAGCCGCAGACCGCTCGAATACAGCAGCTCCATGAGCGCCAGATCGCGCACCTGCAGCGGATCATGCGGCCGCATCGACAGCAATCGCGCCATCTGGTCCACGTCCAGGGTGGCGGGCAGGCGGCGCGCGGCCTTGGGAGCTCGTACGTCCAGGGCGGGATTGTTCGCCAGCGCTGCTTCGCGCGTCAGGTAGCCGAAGAAACTGCGCACGGCCGCGAGGCGGCGCTGCACACTGCGGCCCGACAGGCCGCGCGCGTGGCTGCGCGCAGCGAAGCGGCGCACGTGCTGATGATCGAGCTGGGTCCAATCCCCGAGGGCGGCGTCGTCGCACCAGCGGCGCAGCGCGTCGAGATCGCGCCGGTAGGCCGCGACCGTGTGCGGCGAAAGACGCCGCTCGCTGGCGAGGTGCTGCGCGAAGCGATCGAGCCACTTCAGAGCCGGCGGTGTCATCGATGTGCCAGGCCCCTGGCTCCGGGCTTGCTCGAGCTCCCGCCGCGGATCAACCCCGCGACAGCGCCTGCGTGACCAGCTCGCCGATGCGCGAGAGAAATTCGGTGCTCATCCCGGGATGGAAGCGCTCGTGGTCGACGCTGCCGAGGGCCAGCAGCCCGAGCGGCGGCTGCCCACCCAGGGGAATCAGCGCCACCGAGCCGATGCTCGCGGCGTCGCTGCCGAAGAGAAATTCGCGCTGCGAATCGCGCACCTGTCCGCAGCGCGGCCTGCAGGTCGCGAACAATCCCTCGAAGCTGCGGTAGACGGTGTCCTGCGGCGAGACGCGGCGCAGGAAGCGCTGCGCCAGCGTCGTGTCGGCGCCGGCCGCCGCACCGAGCGCGGCATCGCCGCCGCTGGCGCTGACCGCGGCTGCTGCGACTGCGGTGAGTGTGACCGCACCGGCGGCGCCGGCCGCGGTGGCGAGCACAGCCTGCGGCTCCGCCAGCACCAGCACCGCATGAAAGGTATCGAAGTCCTCGCGCAGACTGGCCTCGGTCGCGGCCAGCACCTGCGTGGATGTCGTCGTGTGCAGCAGCCGGCAGGTGAAGCGATGGATCTTGTCGGCGAGCACATTGTTGGCGCGTGCCACACGCACGAACTCGGCGAGCTTCTGCTCCTGTGCCTGAAACTTCTCGCGCAGCACCTCGACCTGCCGTTCGATGAGCGATATGGTGGCACCGTTGCGTGGATGGTGCAGCCGCAGGCGCGCCAGCAGCTGCGGGTGGCGCTCGAAGAAGTCGGTGTTCTGCTGCAGGTAGTGGGCAACCGCTTCCTCGTCGATCCCATCGCCGCTCAAACCCTGCACCTGATTGCTGCTCATCGCCCAGGCTCCTTTCCCTCAGATCTCCACGTAGCCCGCGAAGGACCGCTGTGCGGGGCCGGTCAGCCATACCGATTCGCCCTCACCGGCCCAGTGTACGCTCAACGTCCCGCCGGGCACATGCACCTCGACGTCTGCATCCAGCAGTCCCTGGTCGCGGCCGATGACCGCCGCCGCACAGGCTCCAGTGCCGCAGGCGAGCGTCTCACCCACACCGCGCTCGTACACGCGCAGACGGATGTGCTCGCGGTCGAGTATCTGCATGAAGCCCACGTTCACCTGGCGTGGAAAACGCGCGCAACTCTGCAGCGCGCGGCCGACGCGCTCCACCGGCGCGGCCTCTACCTGCGCCACGCGCAGCACGACGTGCGGGTTGCCGATCGAGACGGCGCCGGCCTCGAGACTCTCGCCGTCGAGCTGCAGGGGATAGCTCGCGCTGCGCGCCGGCGCGCGAAATGGCAGCGCGGCCGGCTCGAAATCCGGTGCGCCCATATCCACCGAGACACGCCCATCGGGCAGCGCGTGCGCCCGCAGCACTCCACCCGGGCTGTCCAGTGTGAGCGGGGCGGCGCGGCCGGCCGCGCGCGCTTGCAGCAGCGCGGCCACGCAGCGCGCGCCGTTGCCGCACTGCTCGACCTCGCCGCCGTCGGCGTTGAAGACGCGATAGTAGACGTCGGTTCCCGGGCGGCGCGCCGGCTGCAGCACCAGCGCCTGATCGAATCCGATGCCGGCGTGCCGGTCGGACAGTGCGCGCCACTGCGCGGGGGTCGGAAGGGTGGCGTCGGAAGGCAGCTCGAGGACTATGAAATCATTGCCCAGCCCGTGCATCTTGACGAAGTCGAGGCGCATCGGCGGCAGCATACCGCATCGCCTCGGCCGGGGGACTGGGACTGTGTGGATCGCGGCGCATCCCGAGCTCTCTCGGGTTGCCGGGAAGACGGGTGCGCGACTGGCGCCGCGCGGGCGTGTTACTGCGAGTCCTGATCCTGACAGGCCGACTCCATCGCCATGCGGTACTGCACGCGCAGCTGGTCGGCCTGCTCATCGCTCATGTACTGACGATCGCCGTTCGCGTCGACGGTGTACAGCCGGCGCGCCGTGATCGACTTCTGATAGGCATCCTGGGCCTGCTTGCACTGCGCGGCATGGGCCGCGGCGGTGTCCTTGTCGACGGCCCTCTGTGCCTCCTCCTGAGCCACCTGGTCGCTCGCCTCATTGGCAGCCTTTTCGATCGCGCCCTTGGTAGACGCACTGTCATCCGCGCCAGTGGAGACGTCGGTGGTCGAGACCAGTACCGCCCCGGGCGTCGGAGTATCGCTGTACTGAACGTGGCCCTGCGCATCCACGGAGCGGTACACGTCCGCGGCCAAAGCGGCCGTCAGCGGCAGCGGGATCAACAACAGGGTCACGAGGTATCGACGCATGGCGGACCTCCGAGGCGGCTCACAGTATCGGATGATCGTGCTCGCCAAAGAGGTGAACGGCGTCACAGTCGCGCGAGGGCCGAGTACGGCCTGCGTCGGAACGTCGGCTGCAGACGGCTTCGAAGCCGGTGGGTGGTGCACCGCGGGCCGCATGCCCGGCGCTGCGCCGACTGGGCTCGGCTGAAAAAAATTACCCCGGCGGGACTTCAGGGTCCGCGCCGGGGTCGAGGGGGGGTCTGCGCATAAGCGCCAAGGCGGCTTATTGTTCAATTGCGGACTTGCTGGCCGGGCCACCCGCGCGGCCAGCTCGCCCTCGTCCTCCCTACTCGATGCTCTCCCCATGCTGCGAAATATCCAGGCCCTCGCGCTCCTCGTCGGTGCTCACGCGCAGCCCGATCGTCAGATCGATGGCCTTGAGGATGATCATGCTCATCACGAAGCTCCACACCAGCGTGGCGATCACGCCGCGCAGCTGCAGCAGCACGCTGCCGGTCGCGCCGCTGATCTCCTTGCTCACCAGAGCGCCGGTCAGCAGGGCTCCGATGATGCCGCCGATGCAGTGCACGCCAAAGGCGTCCAGCGAGTCGTCATAGCCCACCGCCCTCTTCAGGGAGGTGGAGGTGAAGAAGCACACCACGCCCGCCGCCAGCCCGATGATCACCGAGGAGTCGGGGCTGACGAAGCCCGAGGCCGGCGTAATGGCCACCAATCCGGCCACCGCTCCGGAGCAGATGCCCAGCACGCTGGGCTTCCCCTTGACGAGCCACTCGGTGAACATCCAGGCGAGCGCCGCGGTCGCGGTGGCGATATGAGTCACCGCGAAGGCCATGCCCGCGCGGCCGTCGGATACGACGGCGGAGCCGGCATTGAAGCCGAACCAGCCGACCCACAGGAGCGAGGCGCCGATCACGGTAAGGGTCAGGTTATGCGGCGCCATCGCCTCGCGTCCCAGACCCTGGCGCTTGCCGAGCATCAGCGCGGTCGCGAGTCCGGCGATACCGGCGTTGATGTGCACCACCGTTCCGCCCGCGAAGTCCAGCTGCGTGGCAGCGAACCAGCCGGTGGTGGACTCCCACATCCAGTGCGCCACCGGGCAGTACACCACGATCAGCCAGATGCCCATGAACCACATCATCGCCGAGAATTTCATGCGCTCAGCGAACGAGCCGCAGATCAGGGCCGGGGTGATGATCGCGAAGGTCGCCTGGAACATCGCGTACACGGTCTCGGGGATCGTGGGCGCGAGGTGCGAGACGCTTTCCTTCATTGCATCGTGCATGTACACGACGTGATTGAGGAACGCCCAGTGCAGGCTGCCGATGTACTTGCTGCCCGGTGTGAAGGCCAGCGAATACCCCACGGCCCACCACAGGACGGTCACCAGGCAGGTGATCGCGAAGCTCTGCATGAGCGTCGCGAGCACATTTTTCTTGCGCACCATGCCGGCGTAGAACAGCGCCAGTCCCGGCACCGTCATCATCAGCACCAGCGCCGTGGAGGTCAGCATCCACGCGGTGTCGCCCGAATTGATCTTGTCGAACGTGGTGACATAGGGCTGGGTCGGCGCCGCAGCCGCAGCTGCGGCGGGCGCCGCGGCGGGTGCCGGCGCCGTAGCCGCTGGGGCGGGTGTCGCCGCGGCCGGTGCTGCTGCTGCCGGCGCAGGGGGTGCCGTCTGGGCCGCGGCCGGTGCCGCATGCAGCAGCACGGACACGATCAGTGCGGCAAACGCCGCGATCACGGCGCGCGTCCCCAGCGCCCGCGCGCGCTGGCCCGCCGCCCATGGCACAGTAGCGGCGACCGGCAATCGCGCGGTGCCGGCGACCTTCCGCACCGCCGGCCAACAGAGTTTCCTGGCAAAACGATCCATGCGCATGACGTGCGACTCCCGCTTTGGTTTCAGTGAAGAAAAATTAGCGACTAGGTGGCTGGGGCTCCGGTCTCTCCGGTGCGGATGCGGATCACCTGTTCGAGCTCGCCGACCAGGATGCGTCCGTCACCGGGCCGGCCGGTTCTGGAAACGTTCGCCAGTGCCTCGAGCACCGGCTCGACGATCGCATCGTCCACCGCGATCTCCAGCTTGGTGCGCGGTCCGAACTGCGCCTCATGCACTTCGGTCACCGTGACGCCCTGTACGCCGAGTTGAGCGATCGCTTGCCGCAGATCGTCCAGCTTGAAGGGCCGAACGACCGCCGTGATCATCTTCATGACAGACATTTCGCAACGAACCAGCCTTTAATCCGGATGCCGGGACCCAACCAGCGCGCGTATTCTTGGAAGGTCCAGGAACGGCGCTGGAGCCCCTGGTGCAGAATCCATGCCACGAGCGGCCGGCCTGTGAAATCAGGAGTTGTCGGGTGCCGCGGCCGCGGTCTGCACCAGTTTGGCCATGGGATTGGCGGGTATGCGCGGTTTCGGGGCGAATATCGGGCGCTTACGCCTGAGGGGATCACGATGGACAACCTTCGTATCGAGGACATTGCGCGGGCATTGTTCGAGCGACTACCCGAGACCGCACGCACGATGCGCCGGGATATCGAGAGCAACTTCCGCGCGGTGCTGCAGTCGAGTCTCGGACGGCTCGACCTGACGACGCGCGACGAATTCGACGTGCAGACCAAGGTCCTCGAGCGCACGCGCGCGCGCCTCGAGCAACTCGAAGTGCGCGTGGCCGCGCTCGAGAAGCACCTGAAGGAGCTGGGAGAAGAGGTGCCACCACCCGTGCAGTAGCGCGATCGACGCGAGCTGGACGGGCTCACGATCTGCAGCGGCGTGAGGGGCGCGGGCGGGCGCTGCGGGCTCATGGGCGTTGCGCGCGTGCTCAGCCGCGCCGAGCTGGGCATGGAGGCACCGCAGGTGCAGGTGGAAGTGCACCTCGGTGTCGGATTGCCGGCTTTCACGATCGTCGGGCTACCGGCCCTGGTGGTGCGCGAGAGTCGCGAGCGCGTGCGCGCCGCGCTCGAGAACTCCGGGTACGACTTTCCGCAGCGGCGCATCACCGTCAACCTGGCGCCCGTGGAGCTCGCAAAGCACGGCGGGCGCTTTGACCTGCCGATCGCGCTGGGGTTGCTGATCGCCAGCGGCCAACTGGCGGCGCCGGCGCGGCCGCTCGTCGAGTGCTACGGAGAGCTGGGTCTCGCGGGCGAGCTCAAGCCGGTGAACGGGCTATTTCTGGCGGCCCTGCAGGCCTCGCGCGCCGGTCACACGCTGATCGTGCCGGCCGCGAATGCCGAGGAGGTGGCTCTTGCGGCGGTAGCCTCGGCCTGCGCGGCCACGCACCTGCGCGCCGCGGTGCGCGCCTACATCAGGGGGCCTGGGTCGCCCGGGGCGCTCGGGTCGCCTGGGTCACCCGGGGCGCCGGGGTTACCCGGGGCGCCTGGATCGCCGCCCGGGTCGCCTGGGTCGCCGCCACCACCCGGGCCGGCGGCGGGTGGCTCGGCCAGCGGGCCCGAGCTGTTTCGCATTCAGCCGATCGATGCGCTGGCCGCCGACGTGCAGGTCCGCGATGATGCCGAGGTACCGGGGCTCGCCGAGGTCATCGGGCAGCACCATGCCAAGCGCGCGCTGGTGATCGCCGCTGTGGGCGGACATTCGATCCTGCTGATCGGGCCGCCTGGCAGTGGCAAGAGCATGCTGGCGGCGCGCCTGCCGGCGCTGCTTCCACCGCTCAGCGCCGAGGAGGCGCTCGAGGTGGCCAGCCTGCGCGCGCTGTCGGGGCAGCGGTTGCAAGCACGCGATTGGACTCGGCGGCCGTTTCGTTGCCCGCATCACACCAGCTCCGCCAGTGCCATGGTCGGCGGCGGGGCCGCGGTGCTGCCCGGAGAGATCAGCCTGGCGCACTGTGGAGTGCTGTTTCTCGACGAGCTGCCGGAGTTCGATCGACGCGTGCTCGAAGCATTGCGCGAGCCGCTCGAGAGCGGCCGCATCACCATCGCGCGCGCCGCGCGGCGGTTGCACCTGCCGGCGCGCTTCCAGCTGATTGCGGCGATGAATCCCTGTCCGTGCGGCTACCAGGGCGATGCGCGCGTCGAGTGTCGCTGCACGCCCGGGCAGGTGCGCCACTATCGCGAGCGCGTCTCGGGCCCGCTGCTGGATCGCATCGACATCCGCGTGACGGTAGCGCGTCTGGCCGCGCGGGAGCTGGCACAGCTGGTCGGTGGAGGTACCGATGGCGCGGACTATGCCGCGCAGGTGCGCGCCGCACGCGCGCGGCGCCTGCAGCGCTCCGGGGCGCTGAATGGCCCGGTGTCGGCCCTGCGCGAATGCCGGGCGCTACCCGCGCCTACGGCGCGACTGATGCGTCAGGCCTGCCAGCGCTGGCCACTCTCCGGACGGGGTGTGCAGCGCCTGCTGGGGCTGAGCCGCACCATCGCGGACCTGGCCGACAGCGAAGCCATCGAGCCGGCCCATCTGGCCGAGGCCATCCAACTGCGCCGGCCGCTGGCAGCGGAGCCCGACGGCTAGAGATCTACTGGAAATGCTCGCCCGCGGGCAACGGCTGCCCCACCAGCGAAAGCATGTAGTCAACGCCCTCCTGGATAAGAGCGTCGGGCAGATCGGTGCGTCCGCCCTTGGCAGGCATCGTACCGGTCTTGCCGGTGAAGCCATGCAGGGCGTGCTGGTACAGGGTCGAGCGCCCCTCGGCGATCGCCGAGGCCCAGGCGACCTTGTCGCCGGCCTTGGGCGCGCCCACCAGTCCCGGACCGTGGCAGGTCATGCAGACCTGCATGAACAGCTCCTTGCCGTTCTTCGGCACCGCCAGCGCGATCGACGGCCCCGCCCCCGCAGGCGCCGCGATCGCAAGCGCCGAATTGTCCTTGCCGGCGATGGCCTCGCGCGCGAAGGGCGCGGTGCGCTCGTCGACGGTGGAGACGTACAGAGGATCGTCGTACACCTGGACATCCTCGGTGTGTGCGGCCACCACGCGCGCCAGCGCGAAGAGCACCACCGCTACGGCGACCAACAGGCCGATCACGAGGGAGAAGACGGTAATGAACTGCGAGTCCTGCTGCTTCGTTTCCTGCATATCCACGGGGGTCGACCGATGCTGTCAAGGGATAATTCGGAAATTATAGCCGACGGGATCGCCGGGATGCGTGGTTCATGTCACCCGTGCAACCCTGCGGGGGCCCGGGTGGCAACCGCGACCGCAGTGCAGTCAGAACGCGCGGCGAAACGTCAGATTGATGCGGCGGCGTCCGGTCAGGGGATGCTCCCCCTCGAGCAGTGGCGCGACGCCGTGAAAGGCCAGTCGCTGCGGCCCGCCCCAGACCACCACGTCGCCGTGAAACAGCGGCGTGCGGCGCAGGGGATCGCTTCGCCGCAGCCCTCCGAACAGGAACGTGGCCGGCAGTCCGCAGGAGAGCGATACGACCGGCGAGTGCAGGTCGCTCTCATCGCGGTCCTGGTGCAATGAGAGGCGCGTGCCGGGCGTGTAGCAGTTGATCAGGCAGGCGTCGGGCTCGAAAGCCTCGAACCCGGCCGCGCTGGCCGCGCGTCGCGCCAGCTCGCGCAGCTGCGCCGGCATCGGCGGCCAGGGCCGCCCGCTGTGCGGATCGCAGCGCTCGTAGCGGTACCCGCGACGATCGCTGACCCAGCCGGCCTCTCCGCAGTTGCTCATGGCCACGGACATGCGCGCACCGCCGGGCGTCACCATGTGGCGCAGCGGCGCCTCCCGCCACAGCGCCTGCAGCAGCGCCGGCAGAGCATCGGCCTCGGCAGTCGCGAATCCCGGCAGCAGCGCCGCTGCCTCGCCCAGAGGCTCCCGGGCGGCGCGCGGCAACAGCAGCGCCGGCAGCGCGGCTCTCATCGGCTCGGCGCCTCGCGCTCGAGCAGTGCGCGTTTGCGCTCGGTGCCCCAGTGGTAGCCACACAGCGAGCCGTCGCTGCGGACGATGCGGTGGCAGGGCACCGCCACGGCCACCGGGTTCGCCCCGATGGCCTGTCCGACGGCGCGCACCGCGCGCGGATGGCCGATGCGGCGCGCGATCTCGGCGTAGCTGGCCGTGGTACCGGCAGGCACGGCCCGCAGCGCCTCCCACACGCGACGCTGAAACACCGTTCCCTGCAGGTCCAGCGGCAGCCGCGCGGCGAGCGCGGGCCGTTCCAGCGCGCGGATCACGCGCGCCAGCAGGCGCGAGAAGCGCGCGTCGCCCGCCTGCAGCTGCGCGTGTGGGAAGCGACGGCGCAGATCCTTGTGCAGATCGTCGGCAGCGTCACCGAGCAGGATGGCGCATACCCCGCGCCGCGTGGTCGCGACCAGCAGCGTCCCCAGCCAGCAGCCCGTCGAGGCGAAGTGGATCACGCTGCCTGCTCCGCCACTGCGGTAGCTGCGCGGGCTCATGCCCAGCGTCGCATCGCTGTCGGCGTAGAAGCGGGCGCTCGAGCCATAACCGGCAGCGTAGATCGCATCGGTGACGCGATCGCCGGCGCGCAGCCGCGCACGCAGCCGCTCGCTGCGCTGCGCGCGCTGGTAGGCCGCCGGGGTCATGCCCGTGAGGCGCTTGAACAGCCGATGGAAATGAAACGGGCTCAGCGCGGCGCGTCGTGCCAGCACTGTCAGCGGCACGGGCGTGGAGCTGTGTTCGAGCAGCCGGCAGATGCGCGCGACGCGCGCCGCATCGCGTTCGCCCTGGCCGTATCCTTCCGGATCGCAGCGCCGGCAGGGACGCAGTCCGGCGCGGCGCGCGGCCGCGGCGTCCTCGTAAAAGCGCACGTTCGTGCGTCGCGGGCGACGCGCGGCGCACGAGGGACGGCAGAAGATTCCTGTCGTGCGCACGCCGAACACGAACTGTCCGTCGGCGGATCGGTCACGCGCCAGGCAGGCGGTCCAGCGCGCTCGCTCGCTGGCGAAGCGTCGCGGGCCGGCGCGGTCCGCGCCCGAAATCGGCAGCGATGATGAGTGCATGGGGGATCTCCAATGCGTTGCGGTCATCATCGTCGCGCAAAGCCGCGGAGCATGCACCTCACGGCTTGCGATCAAACCCCGACTCGGGGTGCCGCGAGGGGCAATGACGCAGGGGCGATGCAGCAGGACGCAGAGGGTGGAACGCCGCGGCTGCTTGTGCGCCGCGAGTATACTTGCCGGGTTCGCAAGATGAGCCTGCGCCGCAGCGTGCAAGGGAACCGAACAATGACAAAGCCGACGAGCCTGGTTTTTCTGACTGTTCTGCTGTCGAGTGCGGCGCACGCCCAGGTCAATGCCGGCGAGCAGAAATCCGATCCCAATCTTCCCTTCAACATCACGCAGGTGGCGACGCTCGACCTGCCGTGGCGTATCGCGTTTCTGCCCGACGGCCGCATGCTGGTGACCGAGAAGGTCGGCCGGCTCGATCTGATCACCGAGCAGGGCGCCAAGACGCAGATCAGCGGTGTCCCGGTCAGCTATTACGAAGGTCAGAACGGCATGCTGGGCGTATTCCTGTCGCCCCATTACGGTACCGATCACAATGTGTACCTGACCTATGTGGAGCCGGGTGACTATGGCGGCGGGCTGGCGCTCGGGCGGGGCCGGCTCGTGCTGGATGGTCGGCGCTCGAGGCTCGAAGGCTTCCAGGTGCTCTGGCGCCAGCTGCCCAAGGGCAAGGGCGGCCAGGAAGGCGCGCAGGTCGCCTTCTCTCCGGACGGCAGGTATCTATTCCTCACGGTGGGCGACCGGCAGCGCTTCACGCCCGCCCAGGATCCGAATCAGCCGGAGGGCAAGATCCTGCGGCTGACGCTGGACGGCCAGCCCGCTCCTGGCAATCCGTGGGCAGGCAAGGTCGGCGCCCAGACCATTCCCCTGATCGATCCGGCGATCGATACCGAGGCAGCCAAGACCGCACCGGTGGTCAGCACCTATACGTTCTCCGGGCCCAACCTGACGCCGGCGGAAACCTGGACCACGGGCCACCGCACGCCCTATGGTCTCGCCTTCGCTCCCGACGGCCGGCTCTGGGAGCTCGAGCATGGTCCGCGCGGCGGCGACAAGCTGAGCCTGATCCAGCCCGGCAGGAACTACGGCTGGCCGCTGGTTTCCTATGGTGTCAACTATGACGGGGTGCCAATCCCCAGCCCTGATACGCGGCCGGACCTCGCCAAGCCGGTGATCTATTGGGTGCCGGTGATCGCGCCTGGCAACCTCATGTTCTACAAGGGCAACGTATTCCCCTGGAATGGCAATGCCCTGATCACCGGCCTGGCCAGCGAGGCGCTCGTGCGCGTCACGTTTGACCGCAGGGGAGGTGCCAGGGCAGTGCAGCGCTGGAGCCTCGGCAAACGTCTGCGCGATATCGAGGAGGCGCCGGACGGCACGCTGTGGATGCTGGAAGACGCCGACGACGGCGGACTTTTCCATCTCACGCCGAAATAGAACAGGTCGTCGTCCGCGGTCATTCCCAACCGTGGCTGCGGCACTTGCCCGGCAGTCTCGGCCGCGGCGCGATGCGCGATTACACCAGGGCTGATCGATCGCGATGCGCGGCCTCGGGTCCGGCCACGGGATCGGCGTCGATTCGCGCACCGGGGCGCAGCCCATGAAGCGCTGCATAAGCCGCTCCGCTCATCTTCTGCGCACCTTCGAGCTGCACGCGGAGAATCTCCAGGTGTCCCCCTTGCATTGCGACCTCGAGTCCCCGCTCGCCGAGCGCCACGATCTCGCCGGGCTGGCCCCTGACGTCGGCGAACCTGCGCGCCGGATGCTTGATGGCCTCGAAGACGCGCAGCTTGCGTCCGAGTGACAGCGTCCAGGCGCCGGGGGAAGGGCTGCAGCCGCGTATCAGGTTGTAGGTCAGGTCGAGATGGCTGTGCCAGTTGATGCGCGCCTCCGGGTCCCTGCACCAGCCCTCGTAGCTCGCCTGCGACTCATCCTGCGGGATCTCCCGCGAACGCCCCTGCACTACCAGATCGGCGGCCTCGAGCATCGCCAGCACACCGAGCGGGAAGAGCCTGTCGAAATACAGACTGCCGACCGTGTCGTCGGCGCCGATGAGCACCGACTTCTGCAGGATGACCGGCCCCTCGTCCAGCCCATCGGTTGGCCGGAAGATGGTCAACCCCGTCATCGTCCTGCCGAGGATCAGCGGCCAGTGAATGGAACTGGGCCCACGAAAGCGTGGCAGCAGCGATGGATGATATTGGATGGTGCCGTAGCGCGGGATGTTGACGAACTCCTGCGGCGCGAACTGCAGCACGTAGGCCATGACGGCCAGGTCGACGTCGAGCTCGCGCAGCGCGGCGGCTGCCGCCGCATCGCGCAGCGTGGGCAGCTGCAGGACGCGCAGACCGCGCTGCTGCGCTGCCTGGCGCAGCGGATCGGGCTTCGCACCGGGCTTCTCGGGCGCGCAGAACACTCCGGCGACCGTGTCGGAGCGTGCCAGAAAGGCTTCCAGCACGCTCTGTCCGAAGGCCTGCTGACCAATGATTGCGATTCTCATGCGGGCGGTTCGTGCGTGTCGATGGGCGCGCTCAGCGGCCGATGTTGATCCACACCGTCTTGGGCTCGGTGAAGTTCTCGATGGCGGCATCGCCGTGCTCGCGTCCAAAGCCGGAGTCGCGCGCGCCGCCCCAGGGCAGCCGCACGTCCGTGGGACCGTAGGTGTTGGCCCAGACGGTGCCCGCCTTCAGGCGACGTACGCAGCGATGTATGCGGCCGACGTCGGCGCTCCACACGCCCGCGGCGAGGCTGTAGCGCGTACCGTTGGCCAGGCGCATGGCGTCGGCCTCGTCCTTGAAGGGCAGCACCGCGGCGACCGGGCCGAAGATCTCTTCCTGTGAGATGCGCATATCCTGCTGCACGCCGGCGAAGACGGTGGGACCGACGAAGTAGCCGACATCGCCGCTGCGAGTGCCGCCCGTGGCCAGGCGTGCGCCCTCCTGGCGGCCGACGGCGACGTAATCGAGGACACGCTTCATCTGCACGCCCGATACCAGCGGTCCCATGGCCGTGCCGGCGTCGCGGGGGTTGCCCAGCCGAACGGATCGGGCCCGTTCCACCAGTCGCTGCACCACCTCGTCGTGGATACGCTGATGGACCAGAATGCGGGAGCCGGCCGAGCACACCTGGCCGCTGTTGAAGAAGATTCCCGAGGCTGCCGCCTTCACGGCGGCCTCGAGATCGGCATCCTCGAAAATGATATTGGCCGATTTGCCGCCGAGCTCCAGCGTGACACGCTTCAGATTGCCGGCGGCGCCCTGCAGAATCTGCCGGCCCACCACCGGAGAGCCGGTGAAGGTGATCTTGTCCACGTCGGGGTGCTGCACCAGCGCCGTGCCCGCGGTCTTGCCGAAGCCGGGTACGACGTTCAGCACACCCGCGGGAAATCCCGCCTCGAGCGCCAGCTCACCGATGCGCAGCGCCGTCAGCGGGGTGAGCTCCGCGGGCTTCAGCACCACGGTGCAGCCGCAGGCCAGAGCCGGTGCGATCTTCCACATCCCAATCATCAATGGGAAATTCCACGGGATGATCGCGCCGACCACGCCGAGCGGCTCGCGCGCGGTGTAGGTCAGCGCATCCGTCCTGGCAGGGATCACCTGGCCGTTGATCTTGTCCGCCCACCCCGCGTAGTAGGTCAGCGTATCGAGCACTGCCGGCAGATCCTGGCGGCGGATGGCCGACACGGGCTTGCCCGAATCCAGGCTCTCCAGTTCGACCAGCTCATCGAGATGCGCGCGGACGCACTGCGCGAGTCGCAGTAGCAGCTCTCCGCGCTCCGCGGCGCGCAGCCCACTCCACTCGCCGTCAAAGGCCGACCGCGCCGATTTCACGGCCGCGTCGATATCGGCCGCATCCCCTTCGGCCACCTCGGCGATCGGCTGCTCGGTGGCGGGATCGAGCGTCGGGAAGTAGCGGCCCGACACGGCGGGCACCCGCGCGCCATGAATGAGCAGGTCCTGCCTGCTGCGAGCGCTGGGAATCGACGCGATCGCGTTCATGTTAATAGGCACTTCTGTACATATATTGGATTGCATCCGTACGAGCCCGGTGAACACGGCCGGCAGGATAGACAATCACGCATATCCCTGGGAATATGGCGGAAACTACCTATGCTGTGACCGGCTCCATATGAATACGAATGCATCTATCGGTGGTCTGATATATGTACAAGAATGCATATATGGACTACCCGGAGGGATGCGGTGATCCGCATCGAGATCGAGCCCGTTTGGCGCTTCACGCGCGATGGCGATGGGCAGTCGATGCGCGTGCTGCTGGACTTCCTGCACGAGATTCGCGCCACCGGCAAGATCACGCGTGCCGCCGAGCGGGCAGCCGTGTCGTACCGCCATGCCTGGAACCTCATCGAGAAATGGTCGCTTTTCTTCGAGGCGGCGCTGGTCGAACGTCATCAGGGACGCGGTACCACGCTGACGCCGTTCGGAGAGCGCCTGGTGTGGGCGGGACAGCGGCTGCAGGCGCGGTTGGGCCCGCAGCTGCAGAATCTCGCGCAGGAGCTGCAGAGCGAGCTCAATGGACTGCTGCCTCAATCGCAGTCGGTGGTACGCATTCATGCCAGTCACGGGTTTGCCGTCTCGAAGCTGCGCGAGCTGCTGGCGAGGGACCCGGGGCTGCGCGTTGATATCCGCTATGTTGGCAACCCCACTGCCCTGGTGTCCCTGGCGCACGACGGCTGCGATCTCGCCGGCATGCATCTGCCCCAGGGAAGCCTGCGCCGACAGGCTGTCACGGCCTGTCGAAGCCTGCTGTCGCACAGCGGCTATCGCATCGTTGGCTTCGTGACTCGCGAGATGGGGCTGATGGTCAAGCGCGGCAACCCGCTGGGAATCACTTCACTGGAGCGGCTGCTGGACCCCGCGGTGCGCTTCGTCAATCGCGATCCGGACTCAGGTACGCGCATGCTGTTCGAGCAGTTGCTGGCGCAACAGCGCCTGGAGGGCGCGCGCATCAACGGCTATGAGCACGTGGAATTCACGCATGCCGCCGTCGCCGCGTACGTGGCGAGCGGCATGGCGGATACCTGCTTTGGCGTCGAGGCGGCCGCGCGCCAGTTCGAGCTCGACTTCGTACGACTGATCACCGAGGACTACTTTTTCGTCTGCCGCAAGCCCGCACTCGAGGATGACTCGGTCAAGCGCGTGCTGGCGGTCATGCGCAGCCGCGAATTTCACGAGGCGCTGCTGTCGATTCCCGGCTATCGCGCCAATCGCCCCGGCGAGATACGTACCGTGCGGGACGTGCTTCGCAACCCGACGCAGCCTGCGGGTGACGCCGGAGTCTGAAGGTGGGCGGGGGCGCTTCGCGCCCGGGCGTGCGCGGCGACGGATGAACACGCCGCGCCCTGTGCGCTATTTCGTACGATGTACGTTATTTCGAGCGATGGGCGATGCACATCGGAGGGAGTGGCGGTGGCACGGCGGGACGTGAGACGGGGAAGGCATGCGCGACAGGCCAGGTCCGCGCCCGCAGCAGGGGCCGGATCGGCAGCAGCGGTTCAGCGACTCTTTTCCCAGGCGCTGGGCGATCATCAGGCCGGACGACTGGTCGAAGCCGCGCGGCTCTACGAGCAGATTCTGGCGGTCGATCCTGCGCATGCACGTGGTTTGCATCTGCTGGGCCTGCTGGAGGCCCAGGCGGGTCGGCCCGAGCGCGCCGTGGGGTTGATCGGCCAGTCCCTATCGATCCAGCCCGACGTCGCCGAGGCGCACGGCAGCCTGGGCATCGCACTGCGCCTGCTGGGACGTCTGGATGAAGCGCTCGGCGCGTATCGCAGATCTCTCGCGCTGAAGCCGGACAGCGTAAGCGCACTGCGCAATGTGGCGGATCTGCTGAAGCAGATGGGCCGTCACGAGGAGGCGCTGGTTGCCTGCCGCCGGGTAGTCGAGGTGGCACCCGATGATGCGCAGGCACATAACAACCTCGGTGTCGCGCTGACCGGCCTGGGTCGTCATGCGGATGCGCTGGCCAGTTATCGCAGGGCGACCGGGCTCGAACCCGACTTTGCCGTGGGCCATTTCAACATCGGCGTCGCGCTGCAGAGTCTTGGCGATGACGAGCACGCGGTGGCCGCCTATCGCAGAGCCATCGAGCTGAGCCCCGATCATGAGGGCGCGCACAACAACCTGGGCGTGGTCCTGAGGAAGCTGCGGCGCCCCGGCGATGCGCTGGCGGCGTTTTACAGGGCCGTCGCGCTCAATCCTGCCTATGCGGAGGCGTACAGCAACCTGGGCGTCGCGCTGCAGGATCTGTGTCGCGGCGAGGAGGCTGTGAGCGCATTGCGGCGCGCCCTGGAGCTGAAACCGGACTACGCGGAAGCGAGCAACAATCTCGGCATCGCACTGGGTGATCTGGGCAGGTCGGAGGAAGCGCAGGCGGCCTTTGAGCGGGCCGTGCAGCTGAAGCCGGACTACGCCGAGGCGCACAATAATCTCGGCGTCGTATTGCAGGGGCTCGACAGGCTGGACGAGGCGGCCGCCGCCTGTCGACGCGCCATCGGATTGCGGCCGGACTACGCCGGCGCCCACAACAATCTGGGTACGGCGCTGAAGGAGCTGGGACGCAACCAGGAGGCCCTGGCCGCCTACGATCGAGCGGCCAGCCTGATGGCGGCCGAGTTCGAGAGCCCGTGGGTGAACAGGGCGCTGCTGCTGATGGAAATGGGACGGATACCGGAGGCGGCACAGGCGTCGCAGCAGGCGCTGTCCGTCAATCCACGCTCCGGCTGCGCGTGGCACATGCGCAGCCAGCTCAAGGAATTCACCCCGCATGATCCGGACATCGACAGCATGCAGGCGCTGCTCGCGACCGCCGATGTGCAGGGGCTGCGCATACGGGAGCGAATCGACCTGGAGTTCGCGCTCGGCAAGGCCTGGATGGATGCCGGGGATCCGCAGCGCGCCTTCCTCTACCTGAATGCGGGGAATCGGCGCAAACGTGCCACTCTCTCCTATGACGGGGATGCCACATCCCGCTGGCTCGCCAGCGTCGCCGAAGTCGTCACCCCCGAGCTGATGCGCCGCTTCGAGGGCGCGTCGGATGCGTCCGAGGTCCCGGTATTCGTCGTCGGCATGCCGCGCTCGGGGACCAGCCTGGTCGAGCAGATACTCGCCTCGCATCCCGAGATCCACGGCGCCGGGGAATTATCGCTGCTGCAGGAAATCGTCGACGGCCTCCCGAGGTCGGGCGCCGGCCGGTCGGCGTATCCTCAGGGCCTTGCCGCGCTGTCCGCCGCCACGCTCGCGAGCCTGGGGCGCGCGTACCTGCAGCGCGTGGAGTCGCTCGCTCCGGGCCGGCGGCGCGTCGTCGACAAGATGCCGGTCAATTTCCGCTTCGCCGGGCTCATTCACATGATGCTGCCGAATGCGCGCATCATTCATTGCCGCCGTGACGCAGTGGATACGTGCCTGTCCTGCTACACGAAGAACTTTCGCAGCGGGCTCGGATTTTGCTTCGATCAGCGCGAGCTCGGGCTGTTCTATCGCGACTACGAGGCGCTGATGGCGCACTGGCGCCGGGTGCTGCCCGCCGGACGCTTCACCGAAGTCGTGTACGAGGACATCGTGGAGAATCTGGACGCCGAGGCGCGGCGTCTGATTTCCTTCTGCGGAATGCAGTGGAACGATGCCTGCCTGTCATTCCACCGCACGAGCAGACAGGTGCGCACCGTCAGTGCGCGTCAGGTGCGTCAACCGCTCTACCGCAGCAGCATCGGGCGATGGAGAAGCTACGCGAGTCAGCTGCGTCCGCTGCTCGATGCCCTGGGCCGCCGCGAAACGGGCGCCTGAGTGCCGCGGGCGGCTCAGGCGGCCAGGTGCCGCTCGAAGCGGCGCATGAAGGCGACCAGCTCTTCGACTGCCTCGAGCGTGACCGGGTTGTAGAGGCTGGCGCGACAGCCGCCGATGGAACGATGACCGGCCAGGCCGATCAGCCCGTGCGCGGCTGCGGCCGCGATGAACTGCCCCTCGAGCCGCGGCTCGGGCAGGCGGAAGACGACGTTCATCAGCGAGCGCGA
The DNA here is from genome assembly GCA_030038755.1 of Gammaproteobacteria bacterium. Classification (GTDB taxonomy): domain Bacteria; phylum Pseudomonadota; class Gammaproteobacteria; order Steroidobacterales; family Steroidobacteraceae; genus FEN-1191. The sequence continues at coordinate 11,445 of JASHSK010000192.1, read as the reverse complement.
GCCGCTTTCGACCGGACAATGAAACAGGGAGGATGCATCGATGGCGGCGTAGAGCAGCGCCGCTTTGCGTCGATTGAGCGCTTCCATGGCGGCCAGCCCGCCCATATCGTTTTCCAGCCAATCGAGCACGCAGCAGACGACGTAAATGGCGAACAGCGGCGGTGTGTTGTAGTTTGATTGGTGCGCGATGTGCGGCCGGTAGTCCAGCATCGTCGGCAGACCTTCGGGGATGCGCTTCAGGACCTCCCGCCTGAGCGCCACGACGGTCACCCCGGCGGGCCCGAGGGTCTTCTGCGCGTGCGCGTACAGGCAGCTGACCGTGTGGCAGTCGATGCGGCGGGACAGGATGTCCGAGCTCATGTCCACCACCAGCGGCACCTCGACGCGCGGAATCACCGGCCACTGCGTGCCCTCGACGGTGTTGTTGCTGCACAGATGCAGATAGCAGGCATCGGGACGCACCTGCAGCTGCGTGGGTAATCGCCGCTGCTCGGGCGCGCTGCTGGCGGCGAGCGCGACGTCCCGCCCGAGCCCCCGGGCCTCGGCGACGGCTTTGCCGGTCCAGTAACCGGTGTCGACATAGTCGACCTTGCCACCGGGCGGTGAGAAATTCAGCGGTACCATCGCGAACTGCAGCGAGGCTCCCCCCTGCAGCAGCAGCAGCTCGAAGCTGTCGTCCAGCTCGAGCAGCCGCCGCAGACGCCCGAGCGTCTCGGCGATCAGGCCCAGCGCGGCGTCGGAGCGGTGACTGAGCTCCATCACCGACATGCCGAGGCCCCGAAAATCCAGCAACTCCGCCTGGACACGGCGCATCACCGGCAGCGGCAGCGCGCCGGGCCCCGCATAGAAATTGATGACCCGGCTCATGCCGCGGAGGGCCCGGCCCGGGCGCGCAGCATCTGCCGCGTGGCTTCGAGCGCCCGGTTGATCGCCGGGCGCCGATAGTCCCAGATCGCCTCCGGGCCGGGCGGATTGATGACCATGCTGGCATTGGCCTCGAACAGCAGCAGCGAGCCGTCGCGACCGATGGCGAAGTCGACGCCGGCGTAATCCAGACCCAGCAGGCTGCCGATATCGGCCAGTGCGCAGAGCGCCCGCGCGCCAAGCACCGCGCTCATGTCAGTGAGGAACTGCCGCTCTTCGTCGCGATGGGCGGCGTTGTGGCTCATGGCCGAGGAGAAGTAGTGGACCTTCCAGTCCGTCGAGATCGCCAGATGCAGCGGATAGAGAACACCATCGATATACATGACGCGGTATTTGCGTGTCAGGCCATCGGTACCGCGCGCATCCACATAGCCGATCAGCAGCAGCTCGTCGCCGGGCAGCGTTGCCGCCGCGGTCTGCAGATCCTCGGCGTGCTCGACGCGTACGAAATGCCGCCCGGTGTGAAAGCCCGGTGAGCGCAACAACAGCGGGAAGCGCAGCGCGGATTGCGCCGGTGATCGCTGCCACTGCGCGAGCGTCGCGCGCGTTACGCTGCGAACCTCCGGTACCACGAGCCCGCTGACCGCCGCGAGCCGCGCCGCGTTGGCCGCACGGCCGGTTTGCGCCACGCGCGCCGGCGGATTGATCACCGCCGCGCTGCTGTGTCGCACGAGTACCTCGGCCTGCGCGAGCGCCGAGGCGCACAGGTCGGCATCGCCGATGGCGTTGAAGATCACGGCATGCGGAGGCAGCGGTCGCGTCGCCGGGAAAAATTCCGTGTACAGCGCCGTCACGGCGAACACGCGCGTGTCCAGGATCTGTCGCGTCGGAATGTTGCCGCCGCGCGTGCAGACCAGCAGCAGCACCGAGGTTGGCGGGGCGCGGCCGCGATAAGGGCGCGTCGCCACGGGTCGAGCCGCGAAACCCTGCTCGCGATGCAGCGCCGCCGCCGGCTCATCACCGAGCTGTGCGAGCACGCGGGCCAGACCCTGATGCGCCTCCGCCATACCGGGAGCGGCCTGCAGTGCCGCCTCATAGTGCCGGCGGGCCTCGTGCAGCTCCCGGGCCTCATAGAGCAGATTGCCGAGATTGACGCGACCGATGGCGTTGCGTGGATGATGGTGCACGGCCTGCTGGTAGGCGCTGCGCGCGGCGGCGAGGTGACCGCGGTCCAGTGCCAGCCGGCCAAGCTCGTTCAGCGCAGTGAAATGCGTCGGGTCGCGTTTCAGCACGTCCAGGTAGGCGTGCGTGGCTGCGGTCAGCTCACCGGCCGAATCCAGCCGCAGTGCAAGCTGGAGCAATTCTTCGATGCTGTCGGGCGCGGGCTGCGAACTCTCGGCGACGATCGATGCGGTCTCCTGGCTGCGCGCCGATTATAACCGCGCCAGCAACGCCCGTGCGCAGCCCGCACGGATACCCGCGGCAGAACGTCGCGCGTCGCCCGTTGCAACGTCGCGCGCCGCAGCGTCGCGCGCCGCAGGACCCGCGTCTTCAGTCGTCCAGCACGACGATCAGCTGATCGGCTGACAGTACTCCGGTGCTGGCGTCATAGGGACCATAGGCGGTCACCTGCAGCGCGGTAGTTGTCCCGTTCAGGTCGCTTGCCAGAGCCGTGGCCAGATCGTCGAAGCTGCTGTAGTTGTCAACGTTCCAGCTCTCGCGATGCACGATCGCGAACGCCTGGAAGGTCTGCGAGGTCGCCGAAGAGTCCGGCACCAGCTGCAGGCCACCGCTCAGAGTGGATGGATTGAGTGTGACCGAGGCAGCAATTCGCACCACGTCCACGGCGGCGGACTGCAGAGTCGCCTGACTGATGGCGAGCTGCGAACCCGTGAGTGTCGAGAACGGCGCGGTGGTGCCGGGCGATGCCCAGCCGACATTCAGCCAGCCTGAGGCCTGCGCGTAGCTGATCAGCGTCGAGGCCATGAAATCCGGGGGCGCCGTGCCGAACGGCGCCACGAAGCCGGTGAAGCTGGCCGGTGCGCCGACGCTGAGCGAGCTGGTGGAAAGCGCCGAGGGCACCGCGACCGTGTAGGCGGCCGCGGTCGCGTCCGTGCTGCTGCTGGTGCCCGTGCCGGTAAAGGTGAAGCTCGACGCAGCGCGGCCATCGAGCGTGGCGAGATTCAGGGTCACCTGATCGGTGCCGATCGCGCTCACGGTGCCGGTCAGCGGCGTCGGTAGCAACAGCGCGCTGCCGCTGGTGGCATCCAGACTCGCGGTGCCGCTGCTGGTGCTCAAGGTGCCCGACACCTGCAGCTGCTGGCCGACCGAGATATCCGCGGTGCTGAAGGTTCCCGACTGACCCTGCTCGGTGACGCTGGTGCTCGAGCCGACCGTGACGGTCACCTGCGGCAGGAACGACATGCCCGCGAACCCCGGCCTGAATGCCAGCCCGCTGGCGAGCGTCAGCGTATCGCCGCTGATCGAGAGCACCGCGCCTTCGATGGTCGTCTGGCTCATGCCAGCGACACTCGAGCCGGCCAGCACCGTGTCGGCGGTCAGCGTCTGCGTGCTCAGATCCCAGGAGCCATACGTCACCGTCAGGGTGCCGGCCGCAAGGCCGGCGAGCGCGGTCAGACCGGCGCTGCCGGTGTAGCTGGTGCCATTGATCGAGTAGGTCGTCGTGCTGCTGGTGTCGACCGTCACCTGGCCGCTGGTGTTGTTGAAGTCATTGAACGGTCGTACATCAACGACATAGCTGGCGGCCGTCGTGTTCACGCTGACCAGCGGGCCGCGCAGGCGGGTCTGCCGGGTCGTATCGGGCGCCAGGCTGGCCGTGAGCACCGGATTCACCGTCACCGAGGTCGGAGCGCTCGTCGACGGGGAGATGGTGTCGGATGCGTCCAGATTGAAGTTGAGCGCGAGGTCGGCCACCACATTGGGAGTGATGACGAGCTGATTGTTGTCGCCCAGTGATAGCGTGAGGGTGACCTGGCTGTTGGGCGAGACCAGCGGATTGCCGGTGGCTCCATTGATGATCTCCGAGGCCGGAATCGTCACACCACTGCTCGTGCCGTTGTTGACGACGATGGTGGCGTCGCTGTAGTCGAGGGTGATCGCGGCCGACACGTAACGGCCGGCGGGAATCTGCGCGGCGCTGAGGATCTCGGACAGATTCACGAGCTGCGCCAGATCGACCTGCGTGGTGACCGGCACCGTTTGCACCACGGTGCCGTTCGCGCTGGTCAGCGTCAGCGACACGATGTTGACGATGTAGCTGAGGAAGTTGCTGGAAGAGCTGCTGCTGCTCATCGTCATCAGCGCGGTGCCGCAATTGCCGCACGCCTGTGTACTGGTGTCCGCGGAGCTCGTGCCACCGGCATTCGCGGCGCTGTCGCCGCCGGAGCCTCCCGACGAGCAGGCAGCCAGGCCGGTCGCGAGCAACAGACCCAGGACCCGTAGCCAGGTCACTGTGCGATGCGCGCGCGTGACGTGACGTAATGATGTGTCGTTCATGATCGCGTGCCTCCCCGATTCCCCGTAAAGCGCGCAGGCGCCGCATGTTGGGAACAGAATGCTAATCACGGTCTGGGAAGCGGCGCACATGTCGTCATGAGCCGACATATCCAGCCGACTGCCTGGTGGAAGGGATGGCCTGCGTCGTGTACCGGCGCTCCGCGGCCGGGGATCTGCCGAACAGACCGCCGGGGTGGACCCCTTTGGTTGGCTTTCCGGGAACGGGTATCCTGCCTTTCGATTCAATCATTATGTTGAATGCTGGCGTCGGGTCTACCCGGGCAGCCCCACCGGCGGAGAAGCCTTGAAGGTCGAACAGCTACCCCTACCGGCTGCTACGCCGCACCCGGCGTTTCGTTCCTTACCCATGCCCCGGCCGCAAGTGGCATTCGCCCTGGTGATCCTGTTCTCGTGGCTGCTGCTGCATCTCTACCGCGGCGTAGTCAACGATGCGGTGGTTTACGCCATGCAGGGACTGATCCATCTGCACGCGTCGCCTTTTCGGCAGGACATCTTCTTTCGATTCGGCTCGCAGGATCGCTATACGCTGTTTGGTGTGCTGTACGCTCCGCTGATCGGCGTCCTGGGTCTGGAACACGCCGCGGCGGCGCTGTGGATCGGCTCTCAGGTGGCGCTCGCGGCAGCCGCCTGGACGCTGGCGCGGCGACTGATGGACGAGCGCGAGGCGCTGCTGGCGATCGGACTGCTGTTCGTTCTCGAACTGTCCTACGGTGCACAGGGCGTGTTCTTTGTGGTCGAGGACTTCCTGACGCCGCGACTGCTGGCCGAGGCGCTGGTGCTCTGGAGCATTGCAGCCGCACTGGACCGGCGGGGCATGAAGAAAAGTGCCGTGCTGCTGGCCGCGGCGCTGCTGATCCATCCGCTGATGGCCGCTGCGGGCGTGGGCGTCGTCGTGTGGATACGGATGATCGCCCCGCGGGCCAGGGGCGCGGCATTCTGGGTCGCGCTTGCCTCGGCGGCAATGATCGCCGCCGTCATGCTGAGCGGCGGCGCACTCATGCACGCTCGTATGGATCTCTCCTGGCTGGCCCTGCTCGCTCAGAACACGCCCTATCTGTTGCCCTCCCGCTGGGCCACGACCGACTGGGCACGCACGGCGGTTCCGCTGATTACTCTGTGGATGGCCATTCGTGTCCTGCCGGCCGGTGAGCATCGCACGCTCGCGGTGGGTGCATTGGTGGTTGCGCTGACGGGCCTGGCTCTGGCGGTGCTCGCGGAGACGCTGCGCATCACGTTGCTCATCCAGGCGCAGCCGTGGCGCTGGCAGTGGACCGCCACGGTCGTGGCCACGCTGTCCCTGCCGCCGCTCGCCATGCGTCTTGTGCGGGCCCATGCCGCGGGCCGGGCAGCGCTGTTGTTGCTGATCGCCACCTATCTGCTGCATGACCTGCTCTACTGTCTTCCGATTGGCGCGAGCGCCGTCTTTCTGTCGCGGCGCGCCGGCAGTGCCTCCAGGTCGGGCTCGTCGCCGGTATCCCCGGCATCGCCGCTACCGTCGGCGTCGCCGGCTTTGCCGGCCGGGCAGGAGTCGACCGCCGTTCGGCTGGCCGTGTGGTGCGCCTTAGGGCTCGTCGGGGTGGCGCTTGCCTGGGACGTGCTGATGCGTGTGTATTCGGCCGGCATGCCGTTCGAGCCCGTGCCCGGCGCCCCCGGGATCGAGATGGCGAGACGGTTGATGCGGGACAGCGCCCTGCCGGCGCTGCTGCTCAGCGGCGTGTGGAGCTACACCTTTTTTTCGCATCAACGCATCCGGTGCGCCGTCGTGAGCGCCACTGCATGCCTGGGCTGCCTGCTGCTCCTGCCGGTGACATTCGCTCAGTGGACGCACGTCGGCTTGACGGCCGGGCTGTACCGGGCCTTCCAGCCCTGGCGACAGCGAATCGCTCCGGAAGCCGAGGTGCTCTGGCCGAAGAATCCGCTCGATGCCTGGGTGCTGCTCGATCGCCCGAGCTACCTGTCGGGCCCGCAACTGGGTGCCGAGCTCTTTTCCCGGCCCGCGGCCATGGTCCTGGCACGGCGAATGCGGGCGCTGCGACCGTTCCTGGCGCTGGAGGGAGTATCGGGGACGAGGCTGCCGGCAGGCTGGAGCTACGAGCCGCAGTCGCTGACCGACCTATGCGCCGCTTCCGACCTGCGGTACGTGGTCACGAGGCAGACGTTGGCCGCGGCCCCCCTCGCCGTCGCCCCCGCCGCCGCGGGCAGCGGCTTCGCCGGGCTGCGGCTCTACGCATGCCCCGCGCCGCCGTGAGCCGTACCGCCATCGTCGTGGGCGCAGGCCCCGCCGGACTCACGGCGGCCTATGAGCTGCTGCAGCGGACCGGCGTGCGACCGCTCGTCGTGGAAGCGGATGCTCAGGTGGGAGGTTTGGCGAAGACCGTTCTTTATCGCGGCAATCGCCTGGATCTGGGCGGTCATCGCTTCTATTCGAAATCCTCGTGGGTGCTGCGCTGGTGGCAGTCGATTCTGCCGATTGCCGACGAGCACGATCCTGCAGAGCACGTGCTGCTGGTTCGCCGCCGACTCTCACGCATTCTCTACCGGCGTCAGTTCTATTCCTACCCACTGCGGCTCGAGTGGGGCACCCTTAGAAACCTCGGGGCCGCGCAATGTCTGCGCATGTTCGCCAGCTACGTGGCCGCTCGACGCTCGCCCCGCCACCCCGAGGCTTCCCTCGAGGACTTTCTGATCAACCGCTTTGGGGCGGTGCTGTATCGAACTTTCTTCAAGAGTTACACCGAGAAGGTCTGGGGCGTGCCCTGTCGCGAGATCGACGCGGCCTGGGGGGCGCAGCGTATCCAGGGATTGTCGCTGGGACGGGCTCTACGGCACGCGCTGAGGCGCCGGTGCTCGCGTTCCGATCCGGCATCCGCGGCCCCGGAGACCAGTCTGGTCGAGCGCTTTCTGTATCCCAGGCTCGGGCCCGGACAGATGTGGGAACGGGTGGCAGATCGCATTCGTGCCAGAGGCGGTGCGGTCTATACCGGTCATCGCCTGGTTGGCATCGAGCGGGTCGGGGAACGCATCACTGCCGGCATCGTCGAGGATGTGACCAGCCGAGAGCGACACACGCTGTCCTGCGACCACCTGATCTCCTCGATGCCGCTGGGCGAGCTCGTGACACTGCTGCGGCCACCCGACCCGCAGCTGTCGACCATCGCCGCAGATCTGCCGCATCGTGATTTCATCACGGTCGGACTATTGCTGCGAGGCATGCCCGGTGGGATGCCGCCCGACCACTGGATCTACGTCCACGACCCGGGCGTTCAGCTCGGCCGCCTGCAGATCTTCAATAACTGGAGCTCCGCGCTGCTGGCCCGCCCGGAAACCGTCTGGCTCGGCCTCGAATATTTCTGCACGCGCGCCGATGCGCTCTGGTCGCGCAGCGATTCGGAGCTTCAGGATCTTGGCGCCGCCGAACTGGAGCGCCTGGGACTGGCGCGCCGCCGCGATCTTCTGGACGCAACCGTCGTGCGCGTGCCGCAGGCCTATCCGGCCTATTTTGGAGCGTATGCACAGCTCGGCCGCCTGCGCGACTACCTCTGCGGCTTTCACAACTTATTTGCCATCGGCCGCAATGGGCTGCATCGCTACAACAATCAGGACCATTCCATGCTCGCCGCCAAGGCGGTCGTGGACGCCCTGGCTGCCGACCACCTGGATCCTGCGGCCGGCTGGAACGTCGGGACGGATAGCGACTATCTCGAGCGCCTGGGACCCCGGAGTCCCGCCGCGGAAGCAAGGGCGGCAGAGCACGAGTAAGGCAGCCGTAGAGCTCGAGCGGCCCGGTCGATCGTTGATGGATCAGGAAACCGACTGCTACCGGATATAGGCGTAATACGGCCCGACCGTGCCGCCCGCGCTCATGCCTTCGATGGCGTTGTACACCGTGCTGCCATAGAAGAAGGGCAGGCCCCAGTCGAAATAGGCACCGAAGTCGGCAATGGATTCGGCCCCGCCGCCGACGTCATCGATGGCGAAGTAGCTGTCGTTGATGTCGTTGATGTCGGCGATCTGGAAGGAGACGTCGCTGGTGGTGCCGTTGGCGCCCTCGTTGGTGGCGCTGAGCGACACCGTGCTGCTGGGACAGTAGAACTCCGAGGCCGGAGCGCTGGCGCCGCACGTCGCGAGGGAGCTGTCGTTGAAGTACAGGGCATTCGAGCCCGAATCGATGAAGCTGCTGGCGAGGGTGCTGCCTTCGAATGTGGTGGTGAAGTTACCGTCCTCATTGGCGGTCAGCACCTGGGCACTGCCGAGGCCGTTGTTACTCTCCGTGCCGATGCCAAACACCAGGTAGCCCGCTCCGGTGGTGGCACCGGTCGCGGAGACCGCGGCCAGCTGCAGGATCACGCCGTTGTTGTCGGTCGGAAAGCTCGCCGCGGGATTGGATACCTGATCGGCGAGGGCGAGGGCCGTCGAGGAGCAGCTGCCCGACGTGGTGCACGAGAAGTAGATATCGTTGCTGGAGTCGCTGACGCAGCTCTGACCGCAGTCCTGGTTGAAGACGGTCACGCCGAGCACCCCGTCGGCGTCAAAATCGTTCACCGAATCGAGCGAGCTGCCGTTGCTGGTGCAGGCCGATGGTGGTGCGGGCGAGGTGCCGTTGTCATCGACGACCTGCAGGGGGATGGCGCTGCTGCTGGTCTCGCCCCCGATCATGACGGTGGCGGTTGCAACCGCTCCCCAGGTGTAGCCGTCCGCGAACGGCAGGCACTCTGCAATCGTATTGGCGGAGTTATCCGGGTCAGTCATCGGCGACAGGCTGATGCCGGCGCTCGCCAGCGCGGAGGCCATCAGGCGCAGCCCCGAGGAGCCCGTGTCCACCAGCACGTTCGGAATGGTCGCGCAGGTACTGGTGCCCGGCTCACAGACCGTGACGCTGACCAACGGGATATTGAAGGTCTGGTACTCGGCGCTCGCGGGCCCGGCATTGACGCTCACCGGCACGACGTTCGCGCCACCGCCCGAAAAGTCGGGCTGGCTCGCGGTCGCGGTGCCGATGCTTCCACCGCCGCCACTGCTGCCACCGCCGCCGCAGGCCGACAGCAGGGCCGCGCCGAGCAGACCGGCCAAACAACCCAGGGCTGCTTTCATGGAGCTTCCTTCCCGTGCTTCCCTGCGATCCTAACGCGCGAACCGTGCGATCAGATTACCTCAGACTCGGGTTGAGACCGGACCTCACGCCGGCAAGTTTCGCAGCCCCCGGGTGTCGTCTCGGGTTGTCGCCGGACACCGACACTGACGGCCGACCGGACGGGCGGTGCCCCTACCGGCTCAGCGGGTCCCATTCGCGGCGGAAACGAAAGGCTTCGAAATCTGCGGGCAGTGGCGCCTGAGTCTCTATCCAGCGCACCGGTTGGTCGCCAAGAGTGCGGAAGGAGTGAAAGCATCCCACTCCCGTCCATACATATTGGCCGGCTTCTATGACGTGCCGCTCACCGTCAAATACACCCTCTGCCTTCCCCGAAAGGAAAAAATACGTTTCTTCGTGAGGATGGTCATGGGACGTGCCGCACCCGCCGGGACTGAACTGCACCATGAACATCGCGAGGAATTGAGCGCCAAACAGGCGGTCGATGAATTCCGTTATCGAGATCCCAAAGATCGAACTCGATCGCACGCCGGTGCCGGAGATTGCAACTGCATTGGAGATACGAGACTCGTGAAACTTGCCAACGTATCGGATCCGTGGGTCGTTCAAATTGGGAGCCACGGCTTCGGGCTGGCCGAGCCTGGCGACGGGGAAATAGGTATCGACAAAATCGGCATTTGCAGGCTTGGGCTGAGGAGCCGAAACAGTCAGTAGCCGTACCGCTCCACTGCCCGTGTTCCGAATCGCATACGGCGTCGCCTTGCGTATCAGGCCGTAGTGATCCTTCTCCAGCCGATGAGACTTTCCCTCAAGGTCGTAAATGAATTCTCCCTCGAGAACATAAAATGCCTTCTCATAAGCATGCATCGACGGCGCAAGATGCCCTCCGGGGGCAATCTCATCCAGCTGCAGGCCGGTATGGACGCATGACGGCGCGGTCGCGTGGTCGACCAGGCTGATCCTGCGAACCCCAACGGATCCGTTATTGGGCTCCGACAGAGGTTTGAGCTGCTGTTCGGCAACCGAGCCCACGAAATAATTCCGCACGGCTCATTCTCCAGATTACCGGGCTCGATCTGATTCGGCGGTTTGCCGGATCGAACGGATAAGGCGATAGACGGGGAGAGCCACGCCATGAACCACTCTCGCGTAGCCTTCTGATTTCATTGCGAAATGGCGCGCCCGGCGGGATTCGAACCCACGACCTGCAGCTTCGGAGGCTGCCACTCTATCCATCTGAGCTACGGGCGCGTCGTCCTGCTCGGCCAACACCGTATCAACCGATGCGGCGCTTCTCGCTGGCGGCCAGATCGTCGATCAGCTGGATGAGCTTCTCGTCGCTGCCGGCCTGGCCGACGTCAGTTTCATACTTGCCATCGATGACGATGGTCGGCACCGCGTCGATCTGGTAGCGCCGATCCAGCTGGTCGGCCTGCTGCAGATCGCTCTGCACACCGGAGGAATTGTAGGCGTCAGTGAACGCCGCGGCGCTGATGCCATTGGCCTGCGCGAACTTCAGCTGCTCGGCCAGAGTCGCCTGCGGATCGTTCGCCACGTACAGCTCGTCGCCTCGGCGGTGGATCTCGTCGAACACCTTGCCATGCAGCTCATCGAGCTTGCCGAGCGCCTGCAGCGTATAGAAGAGGCGCGCGTGCTCGCGGTGGATATCGGACCACATGACCGGCACTCGCACGAAGTCGATGTAGGAGGGCTTGCTCTTCAACCAGTTCTCCAGATACGGCTCGAGCGCATCGCAGTGCGGGCAGCCGTACCAGAACACCTCGATGACCTCGACCTGGCCGGGCGGCGCATTGGTCGGCTGCGCCGGAGAGAGGACCTGGTAGTTGGTGCCCGCGGTCCACTGGCCGCCGGGCAGCTGGTCCTGCGCCGGCAGCGCCGCCACGGTCTCGAGTGCCGCGTCGCTGCGGTTCGTCGTGCCGGTCCCGGTCGTCTCC
>JASHSK010000191.1 GCA_030038755.1 Gammaproteobacteria bacterium | reverse complement strand
GCGCTGAGAACAGCGAGCGCTGCGCTGCGAGCGGCTCAATGCGCAACATCGCACCCTGATCCTCATCTGTGAGGACGTACAGATCGCCATCCGGCCCCTGGCGTACATCGCGAATGCGCTGTTTCAGATCCTCCAGCAGATGTTCCCGCAGGATCGGTCCGCCCAGCTTATCGCTGAGGACGATGCGTTCGAGGCGACGATATTTCAGCGAGCCCACGAAGATACTGCCCTTCCATTTCGGAAACTGATTGCCTGAATAGAATGCCAGACCCGATGGGGCTATCGCCGGAACCCAGATGAGGAGGGGCTGAGTGATTCCCGGCAGATATTCATTGAGGTAGCCCGGACTCACGGCCGAGGGATCGCCAAGCGCGACGGGGCCACCGATGTGATCGCCGCTGTAGTCGTAGCCGACACCCACGATCGGCCAGCCGTAATTCGCGCCAGGCTTATCGAGGACGATGAGCTTGTCGTCATCCTGCGGCCCGTTTTCATCCTCCCAGATCGCTCCGGTGAATGGATCGACAGCCATGCCGAGGATATTGCGGTGGCCCATGGTGTAAATTTCCGGCCGGTAACCGGGCTTGCCGACAAAGGGATTGTCCCGGGGGACGGTGCCGTCGGGGTTGAGGCGTAGAATTTTGCCGCCGTCGCTCCCGGGGTCCTGTGCGCGCCCACCTCTGGCATGGGCATATTTTCCGGAATTCGCCGGAGCATTGGGAGCGCCAGTGCCCATGTAGAGCTTGCCATCCCGACCGAAGACGATTCTCAGGCCCGAGCTCATGTTGACAGTGCCGATGCTGTCATCCTGCACGTTGTCATCGACGAATATATCGTGCACGTGCGTCAAGGCATGACCATTCCAGACGCCGCGCGCCACGGCATCGGTCATCGCCATGCCGGGACCCTTGGCCCCCACTACGGCAGCTGGTACGCGGACACTGATGGGCACATAGTTCGGACCGGGATGCACGGGCTTGTTGTAGGAGAGATATACGTAATGATTCCGGGCAAAGTGGGGATCCAGAGCGACGTCGAGCAATCCACTGAGTCCCACGGCGTACACGGGCGGCACACCAGAGACCGGAGTGGGATCGAGCACGCCGTTGCGAATGATGCGCAGCCGACCGGGCCGCTCGGTGACCAGAATCGATCCGTCGGGCAGGATCGCCATGCCCCACGGACGGACCAACGCTTGGGTGATCACATCGACGCTGAAATCCGCATCGCGTGTGTGGTAGGTGAACGGACCGGAACCGAGCCTGGCGGCCGGCGGGCGCTGGGCGTACGCGACTCCAGCCAGAATGGAAAGTGCGGCTACGGTTCCAAGGCAATGCATGAGGCGCAACCGCCTCGCGGCGTGTTTCATTCGGATCCCCCCATGAACCTGCAGGTACAGCACCCAGACGAATCAATCAGGCGCGCAGCCACTATTTCCCGTCCACCGAAAACGCCAGCAATACGTTACCCGCCTGACCGCCCGACACGGCATATCCGGAGTTCACGAACAGCAGGCCTCCGCCGATCACCGGTCCTGCCCCGTCAAGAGTCCCGCCACGACCCGGTTCCCCGTCGACGCTGTCGTACGCCCGCTCGGTATCGAAGTCCCACACCACTTTGCCATCCGCCGCGGAATAGGCACGCAGATGGCCATCGTAGGAACCGGAAAACGCGATTCCCGCAATGGCGCTCACGGCGCCTGATTGCGCCGGGCTGCACCGTGGCCGCTGGCCGCAGGCGGCGGGCGCGGTGTACCAGATCTGCCGGCCATCCGCGAGGCGCAGCGCGAACATGCCCCCGCCGCGCTTGGGATCGGCATCCGTATTTTGCGCAAAGGGAACGACGAGGCGTCCCAGATCCGCATTCGCCACGTACAACAGGGTCCCGTCGGTGGCCTGTCCCCATTGCACCCCGCCCTCGGTGCCGCCCTGCCCGACACGCATTTGCCACACTACTTTGCCCCGCTGATCGGGGTCCAGCGCATACACGATTCCGGATTTCTGCCCCGCCACCAGCAGTCGCTTTCCATTGGGCAGATTCACCAGCATGGGAGAGGATCCGAAGTCGAAGTCCGGACCATTGGAAGCCGGGCAATTGGTGCGGTCCGGCAGGCGGCATGCCGAGGTGTAGGCATCCATTGAGGTCATCTGCCGCGACCATAGGATCTTGCCCGAGTTGGCATCCAACGCCACGAACGAATCGCTGTAGCGCGAAGCAGGCTCGCTATAGTTGTCGCCGGTGGTGACGTAGATTCGGCCGAGCCGTGCGTCCACGGCCGGAGAACTCCAGATGGCCACGCCCGAGGGCCCCCAGAGCTGCACTCCGAGCTTGTTTTTTGCACGGGGGCTGGCCGGGTCCACCATATACCGTTTCCAGACTATCTTGCCGGTGCTGGCATCCAGCGCGACCAGGCTGCCGCGGAACCTGCAGCACTGATCAGTCGGAATCGATCCGGTGCCTTCTTCGGACGACGAGACGCCGATATAGACTCGCCCGTTGTAAAACACACCGCTCCCGGTGACGCGCGCGACCGGATAATCGTCCAGCTGTTGCTTCCAGAGGGGCTGCCCGGTGGAGGCGTCCAGCGCGTGCATATGGGCTCCCCCCTGATCGCCAAAGATCACTGCATAGCGCATCCCGGAGCTGGTTTTCACCCGAGCAACCAGGGGTGCGGATCGAACCGCGGCCTTGGCATCGTAATACCAGTGTATGCACCCTGAGGCGGCGTCCAGCGAATACACCAGGCCCGAAGCGCTGCCCACGAACAAGCGTCCCGCGGCGAGTGTGGCCGCGGCGTTGCGCGTCAGCTCCCCGGGAAACGCAAACACCCATTTTATTTTCAGACGCGGGACATCGGCGGCGGTGAAGCCTGCGGATGTCGCACCCTGGAAGCGCGAGTTCACGTCGTTCATGCCCCAGCCATTCCACACGGGGCCGTGAAGATCCTCGATTTGAGACGCGCCTGTTTTGCACATCGCGCTCCGGGGTGGCGTGGTCGTGAGTATTCCGGTGATCGGCTTACCCGTGACGAATT
>JASHSK010000190.1 GCA_030038755.1 Gammaproteobacteria bacterium | reverse complement strand
CCGGTGAGCGTGATGTCGACGCCGTCGGAGGTGGTGATCGGCGTGCCCGAGGTGTACGTGCCCGCCGCCACCGTGGCTCCCTCGGAGTTGGTGACCGTGTAGGCGGTCGGGCTGCTGAAGCTCAGGGTGTAGTCATCGGGTGTCCAGGACCCGAGATTCGCGACACTCGCGGTCTCGATGCTGGCCGTGCCGGTATTACCGCTCGCCGCACTGGTCACCAGCGGCGCGGCCGCGGCGATCTTGCTCGGATCGCTGGTCAGCACGCTCATGCCGTCGACCGCATTGGCCGTCGGCTCGACCAGGAACTCATCGCCGGCGTCGGCCGTGCCGGTCACGGTCAGGGTCATGCCCGCGCCGGTGAGCGTGGTGGTGCCGCCGGAGGTGCTGCTGGTGAGAGTGGTCGAGGCCCCGCTGGCGGTGTCCACCAGGCTCCAGCCGGTGCCGTTGTACTTCAGATAATAGTTGCTGGTGGTCAGCGACGAGAGGTCGGTGATCGAGGCCGAGACGCTCGCGCTGCCGGTGTTGTTCGAGCTCGGCAGCACCTGCGGACCGCCGACCGCGAGCAGCGCCTGACCAGCCTGGCCGTTGAGATCCAGTCCCGCCTCGTTCTGATTGTTGACCAGCGTGGTGAGCGCCACGGCCGCCTGGCCGAGCGCGTTTTCGCCCGGTATGAGCATCTGCTGCCGGAACTGCAGCAGTCCGCCGAGCGTACCGCCGCTGATCGAGTTGGTGATGTCGACGCTGCCGGTACTGGTCTGCAGCGACAGATCCGTCTGGCCCGAATTGAACTGATCCGGCGTCGCCGTGAGGGTCGCGGCACTGCTTCCGACCACCAGCGGCTGTCCGTTGCCGATGAATACGTTGGTGGCGCCGTCACTCTGCGTGACGGTGTTGACGTTGACGTCCGCGGACAGCTGTGCAATCAGATTCTGCTGCTCGTCGAGCAGCTGGTTGGGTGCCTGGCCGGTGCCGTTGGCCTCCGCCGCGACGATCTGCTGGTTGAGGCTCGCGATGCTCTGGCCGAGCGAGGTGATGGTGCTCGCCTCCGAGCTGATCTGACCGTTGACCTGCGAGTCGATCTGCGTCAGGGAGCTCTGGTAGCTCTGGAACTGGCTGATGAGCGCCTGCGCCTGCGACAGCACCGCCTGGCGCGCCGAGTCATCCGAAGGCGAATTCGCCATCGTCTGCACGGAGTTGCTGAAGCTCTGCAGCGTCGCCGACAGACCGGTGGTCGAATCCGAGAACATGTTGTCGATGTCGCTCGCGAACGTGCTGAGCGTGCTGAACTGGTTGTAGCTACTGGTGGCGCTGTTGGTCTGTGCGGCCAGGAACTGGTTGTACTGGTTGGTGACGCCCACGACCGAAACGCCGTTGCCGATCCAGCCGTCGGCGGCCGGCGTCGCGGAGCTGGTCGCGAAGTCGGTGACCTCCTCGTTGTATCCGGGAGTGTCGACGTTGGCGATGTTGTTGCTGGTGGTATCGAGCGCCGTCTGAAAGGCGAGCAGCCCGGATACCGCCGTGGAAAGCATGTCGCTCATTACGGTCTCCCCTTACTCAACACCCGCGCCGCGCTCATGCCGACGCCTCGCCATCGCCGCTCGGCGTCTCACCATCGATCGGTCCGCCCGTGCCCGCCCCGGCGTTACCCGCCGCGGGCGTGCTCGCCCCGGCGGTTATCGGCCCGCCGGCCTCGAGCTTGAGGGCCGCGCCGCCGGCGGCACGCAGCGCGCGCACCGACGCGACCGTGGCCGAGAGCTTCTGCGCATAATCCGGATCGGTGGCATAGCCGCCGCGCTGCAGTCCGGCGGCGAAGGCGCCCACATCCTCGCCGGTGCCGAGCGCAGTCTGATAGCCGGGCTCCCGGCGCAGCAGGGTGACGTAATCATTGATGCCCTGCTGCACCGAGCTGTAAGCCCGAAACGGCTGGACCTGTTGCGCCGCCGCGCCGCCGCGGTACTCGGTGGTCTGTGCGCTGACCGACGAGCCGCGCCAGCCGCTCCCGGCCTTCACACCGAACAGGTTGTTGCTCGATGCGCCGCCCTCGCCCGCCGGCACGTGCTGCCCCCAGCCGGTCTCCAGCGCCGCCTGCCCGATCAGGCTGTCGGGCGAGACGCCGAGCGCAGCGCCCGCCTGCTGCGCCGAGGGCGTGAGCGCGCGGATGAAGCTGATGCGCTGGCGGTCGGTCACTGCCTTGTCGGGCGCCGTGGTCCGTCCGCCCGTGGTGCTCGCCGGCGCGGCGCCCGCGGTCCCCGCGGCGGATGTCCCGGTGGCGGATGTCCCCGCGGCGGCTGTCCCCGCGGCGGCTGTCCCCGCGGCGGATGCCGCGCCGGCACCGTGGATCAGCCCGCGCCGCGTCAGCTGCTGCACCAGCATGTCGGCCAGGCCAAGCCCCTTGCCGCGCGAGATCTCGAGTGACAGCTGCTGGTCGTACATATCCTGGTACAGGTCGGTCTGGTCGCTGTCGCCGAGTCCCTCTCCGAGCTTCGCCTCGCGCATGGACTTGAGCATCATGTCGGTGAACAGGCTCTCGAACTGCTGCGCTGCCTCGCGGATCGCGCGCGGATCGTTCGCCTTGACATTCTTCTTGAGCTCGGTCAGCCCGTTGAAGTCGGCGTAGAAGCTCGGATCGATGCCAGGTGTGGCCATGTGCTCGGTCGCCGCATCAGATGACGATCAGCTGCGCATGCAGCGCGCCGGCCTGCTGCAGGGCCTCGAGAATCGCCACCAGATCTCCCGGAGCGGCACCGACCTGGTTCACCGCGCGGATGATCTCCTCGAGATTGACCCCTGCATCGAACATGAACATGTGCCCATCGGTCGGACCATGCTGCACCTCGATGTCCGAGCGCGGCGTCACGACCGTGGTGCCGTTGGAGCGTGATTCGGGCTGGCTGACCTGCGGGCGCTCGGTGATGGTCACCGACAGCGAGCCGTGCGCGACCGCCGCGGCCGAGACGCGTACCTGGGAGCTGATCACCACGGTACCGGTGCGCGAGTTGATGATCACGCGCGCCGGCGCCTCGTCGGGCTGCACCTCCAGCTCCTGCAGCGTGCCGATGAAGGCGACGCGTGCCGCCGGATCGGCCGGCGCCTGCACCTTGACGGACACCGCATCGAGCGCCTGTGCGCTGCCATCGCCGAGCAGCTTGTTCAGTCCCTGCGTCAGACGCGCCGCGGTGGTGAAATCGGGCGTATCGAGATTCAGGATGACGTACGGCTGGCGACCGAAATCGGTCGGCACGGCACGCTCGACGCTCGCGCCATTGGGAATGCGGCCGGCGCTCGGCACGTTGACCGTGACACGCGAGCCGTCCTTGCCCTGCACACCGAAGCCGCTGACGAGCACATTGCCCTGCGCGATCGCATAGACCTCGCCGTCGGCGCCGCGCAGCGGCGTCATCACCAGCGCGCCGCCGAGCAGACTGATGGCATTGCCGATCGAGGCCACGGTCACGTCGATGGTCTGACCGGGCTTGGCGAACGGCGGCAGATCCGCCGTGACGCTCACGGCCGCGACGTTCTTGAGCATCGTCTGGGAGGTGAGGTTCGCGGGAATCTGTACGCCGAACTTCGCCAGCATGTTCTCGATGCTCTGCACGGTGAACGGCGCCTGCGTGGTCTGATCGCCGGTGCCGTTGAGGCCGACGACCAGCCCGTAGCCCACCAGCTGGTTGCTGCGCACTCCCTCGACCGTGGCCAGATCCTTGACCCGCTCGGCGTGCGCCGTGCCCGGCACGAGCAGGCACCCCGCAAGCAGGCACGCGGCGAGCAGGCAGCCTGCGAGCAGGCTCCCCGCCGGCACACACCCTGCGAACAGGCTCCCCGCCAGCCCGGTGGGTGCCTGTGGTAACGCTGCAATCGATCGCATCCGTCGTCGCATCACTCGCCCCGTCAGAACGGCATCCACTTGGAATCGAAGAAACGCGCCAACCACCCCTTGGTATTGGCGTCGTTGAGCGTGCCCTGCCCGCCGTATTCGATGGTCGCGTCCGCCACGCTGGTCGAAGGCACGGTGTTGTCCTGGCCGATATCGATCGGCCGCACGATGCCCTGGATGCGCACGTACTCGCGGCCCTGATTGATCGTGATCCACTTCTGACCGCGCACCAGCAGATTGCCGTTGGCGAGCACCTTGGCGACCGTGACCGAGATCGAGCCGGTGAGCTGATTGCTCTGCGAGCTGTCGCCCTCACCGTCGAAGGTCGTGGCGTCGTTGAGTGAGTTGTTCAGCAGCGCGCGGCCATGCACGGTCAGCGATCCCCCCAGCAACGTCGGCGCGGCCATCGCCTCCGTCGTGGTCTTCTTTGTCGTGGTCACCGCGCTCTTGGTGGCGTTGGTGTTCTCTTCGAGCGTGATGGTCAGGATGTCACCGATGCGCCGCGCGATGGGATCGTCAAACAGCGTCTGCGCGTCGCCCGCCTGGAAGATCGCCCCATTCGGCTGTGCCTTGACCGGCACCTCCTCGGGCAGCGTCGCGGCAAAGGTCTCGTCGGGCTTGGGCAGTCGAGTGCAGCCCGCCAGCGCCCCGGCCATGAAGGCGGCGAGGCAGCAGCCGACCGCCCTGAGGGCCGCTCGTTCGTGCTTGGTAATCAAGACAGAAATCCTTGGGTTTCCGGTTACAGGTTGCTATCGAGGTACTGCAGCATCTGATCGTTGGTCTCGATCGCCTTGGTGTTCATCTCGTAGGCGCGCTGTGTCTCGATCATGTCCACCATCTCGCTGACCACATCGACGTTGGAGGACTCGACGGCGCCCTGCTGCAGCGTGCCCAGGCCATTCACACCCGGGGTGCCGGTCTGTGCGGTACCGCTCGAGGCCGACGGCACCAGCAGGTTCTCGCCGTTGGGTTGCAGGCCGGCCGGATTGATGAAGTTCGCCAGCTGCAGCGAGCCGACGGTGGAGGGCGCCGACTGTCCCGAGAGCAGCACCTGCACGGTGCCGTCGGTGCCGATCGTGACGCTCTGGGCGCCCTGGGGAATGGTGATCGCCGGCTGCACCTGGTAGCCGCTCGCGGTCACCAGCTGGCCGGTCGAGCTGAGCTGGAAGCTGCCGTCGCGCGTGTACGCGAGCGTGCCGTCGGGCATGAGCACCTGGAAGAAGCCACTGCCGTTGATCGCCAGATCGAAGGTGTTGCCGGTCTGGTTGATGTCGCCCTGCGTGTAGAGCTTCTCGGTGGCCACCAGCTGCACTCCGGTGCCCAGCTCCGTGCCGCTCGGCTCCTCGGTGTTCTGCGTGCTGGCCGCGCCCACCTGCGAGTCGTTCTGGTACAGCAGATCCTGGAACACCGCGCGGCTTGCCTTGAAGCCGGTGGTATTGACGTTGGCCAGGTTGTTGGCGATGACCGCCATCTCGGTCTGCTGCGCGTCCAGACCGGTCTTTGCCACCCAAAGTGCTGCATCCATCGCTGTCGGTTCCTATGCTGTTCGGCGAAGAGCTCGTGCGCCGGCGCTTCAGCTGCTCTGCAGCAGCTTGGCGCTCTCTGAGGAATTGTCTTCGGCGGCCTTCATCGCCTTGACCTGCACTTCGTAGCTGCGCGCCAGCTCGATCATGTTCGCCATGGTCTCGGCGATGTTGACGTTGCTGGATTCGAGCGCGCCGGGCACCAGTTTCACCGTGGCGTCGGCGGTGACGGGCGTATTCGGGTCCGTGTTGCGAAACAGTCCGTCGGCACCGCGTGCCAGCTGGCTGGTGGACGGATTGACGAGCTTGATGCGCCCGATGACCGAGACCGACGTGGCCGGCTGACCCTGCGCCACGATGGACACCGAGCCGTCGGTGCCGACCGTGATGGAGCTCTCGGGCGGCACGGTGATGGGGCCTGAATCACCGAGCACCGCGTTGCC
>JASHSK010000189.1 GCA_030038755.1 Gammaproteobacteria bacterium | reverse complement strand
TGGCCGAGAGCATCGAGGCGAATGTGGTGCACGGCTCGGATTCCGCGGAGACGGCGGCGAGAGAGATCGCCTTTTTCTTCAGCACCACGGAGCTGTGTCCGCGCGAGTGATCCGACGGCGCAGAACCATCTTGACCGACGCTGCAGCAGCAATACCCGAGTCGACCGCGGCGCACGGCGCGCGCGTCAATCTGCTGGGCCTGCCGCGGGCGGAGCTCGAAGCTTTCTGCGCGGCGCTCGGCCACCGAACCTATCGTGCGCGGCAACTGATGCACTGGCTCTACAAGCGGGGCTGCGGCGATTTCGCACAGATGACCGATCTGGCGCGCGGGTTCCGCGCCGAGCTCGCCGAGCGCGCCGAGGTCGCCCTGCCACACATCCTCTCGGAGCAGCAGGCCGCCGACGGCACGCGCAAGTGGCTGCTGTCGGGCGGAAGCGGGCAGGCATTCGAGATGGTCTACATCCCGGAACCCGACCGAGGCACGCTGTGCATCTCCTCGCAGGTCGGATGTGCGCTCGACTGTGCGTTCTGCTCGACCGCGCAGCAGGGCTTCAACCGCAACCTTTCGGCCGCGGAGATCGTCGGGCAGGTGTGGCTCGCCAACCGCGAGCTCGGCTTCGTCGCCGGCGCCGAGCGCATCATCAGCAACGTGGTGCTGATGGGCATGGGCGAGCCGCTGGCCAATTACCGCAATGTGCTGCCGGCGATGCGTATCCTGCTGGATGATCTGGGCTTCGACCTGTCACGCCGCCGCGTGACGTTGTCCACTTCGGGGCTGGTGCCGCAGATCTACCGTCTCGCCGAGGACATCAACGTGGCGCTGGCGGTCTCGCTGCATGCCCCCGACGATGCGCTGCGCAACGAGCTGGTCCCGATCAACCGCCGTCATCCGATTGCCGAGCTGCTCGACGCCTGCTGGCATTACATCGATGAGCAGAACGGCCGCAGTGTCACCATCGAGTACGTCATGCTCGACGGTGTCAATGACTCGCCGGTCCAGGCGCGGGCGCTCGCGCGCCTGCTGGCCGGCCATCCGGCCAAGGTGAACCTCATCCCGTTCAACCCGTTCCCGGGCACCGGTTTCCGCCGCTCGAGCGAACAGGCGATCCGGAGCTTTCGTGATGAGCTGATCCGCGGTGGGGTGATCGCCACGGTGCGGCGTACGCGCGGCGAGGACATCGACGCGGCCTGCGGCCAGCTGGTCGGTCGCGTGAGCGATCGCACGGTCGTGCGTCTCGGCAGCAAGATGGCGGCCGCGCAGCACCGGCCTGGCGCCGGCCGCGGCGTGGCGTCCGCCGTCGGACCGGGCGAGGGCGCGCATCGATGACCGAACGCATGAGGAAGACGACATGACTGGGAGAAAGATCTTCGCCGCGCTCGCTGGCGCAGCGCTCGCCGGCGTGACGCTCGCGGGCTGTGCGTCCGGTGGCGTCCCGGATGCGCGACCGTCGACCAATGCGGATGCGGCCAACATCAATATGCAGCTGGGACTGGACTACCTGCGCCAGGGCAATCTGCAGCTGGCCAACGACAAGCTGAAGCGCGCCCTCAGCGAGGATTCGCACAACGCCAATGTGCACGGGGCCGTGGCGTTGCTGGATGAGCAGCTCGGGGAGGTGAAGGACGCCGACCGCGAATACCGCCGCGCGCTTGCGCTCTCGCACAGCGACCCGAGATGGCTCAACGACTATGCCGTCTATCTCTGCAGCCACGGCCGCGCCGCCGAGGGCGTGCGCTACGCCGATGAGGCCGTCGCCAACCCGCTCTATCAGACCCCGTGGGCGGCGGAGAACAATGCCGGCATCTGTCTGCGCAGTCTGCATCGCGATGCCGAGGCACTGCAGCGCTTTACACGGGCGTTGCAGTCCAATCCCGGCTTCGCGGACGCCGTGTATGAGATCGCGAGCCTGGAGTACACGCAGCAGCACTATGTGCAGGCGCGCCTGCGCATCGACGTGTTCCTGTTGAATAACCAGTCCACGCCGGATCTGTTGCTGCTGGGCTGGCGCATCGCCCAGGCGCAGGACGATGCGGCCGGGCAGCAGCGCTACAAGACGCGGCTGGAACACGATTTCCCGAGCTCCGCGCAGGCACGGGCTCTGGAGCTCGCATCGGGCGGGAGCAGCCAGGTTGACTGAGGAGCCCGGGGGCCCGGGCTCGACTCCGGGCTCGACTCCGCCGGTCTCTGCGAGCTCCGGGAGCAGAGTCATCCCGCCGGTGCGCGGCATGAATGACGTGCTGCCGAAGGAGATCGGCGCCTGGCAGCACCTCGAGCAGACCGCGCGCGCTCTGCTGGCCGCCTATGGCTACGAGGAAATGCGCGTTCCCCTGGTCGAGCACACGCAGCTGTTCAGGCGCTCGATCGGCGAGCACACCGACATCGTCGAGAAGGAGATGTACACCTTCGAGGACGTCGGCGGCGACAGCCTGTCGCTGCGTCCGGAGGCGACCGCGGGCATCGCGCGCGCCCTGATCAGTAACGGTCTGCTGCGCGGGGCGCGCCACAAGCTGTGGTGCACCGGTCCGATGTTCCGCCACGAGCGCCCGCAGCAGGGTCGCTACCGCCAGTTCCACCAGATCGACGTCGAGGCGGTCGGCTTCGAAGGCCCTGATGTGGACGCGGAGCTGATCGCGCTCGGCGCGCGGCTGTGGCGCGCGCTGGGGGTGACGCGCGTGCGTCTGGTGATCAACTCCCTGGGCACCGCACAGGCGCGTGCGCGCTACCGAGAGGTGCTCGTGGCCTACCTGCGGGCCCACGAGTCGGCGCTCGACGAGGACAGCCGGCGCCGGCTCTCCGGCAATCCGCTGCGCATCCTGGACAGCAAGGAGCCGCGGATGCGCCCCCTGATCGAGGCGGCCCCGCTGCTGACCGACTACCTGGACGAGGCCTCACGGGGGCACTTCCAGGCTTTGTGCGATACGCTGGAGGCCCTGGGCATCCCCTTCACCGTCAACCCCCGGCTGGTGCGCGGACTGGACTATTATTCGCGTACGGTGTTCGAGTGGGTGAGCGACGCGCTGGGTGCGCAGGACGCGGTCTGCTCGGGCGGGCGCTACGATGGGCTGATCGCCCAGCTCGGCGGCGAGCCGACGCCGGCGATCGGCTTCGCGCTGGGCATCGAGCGGTGCGTGGCCCTCATGAAGGTGGCGGGCGCCGCGCCTGAGCCGGCGGCGGCGGAGCTCTACATCGTCGCCAGCGGGGAGCGTGCCGAACGCGAGGCCGCGCGTCTCGCCGAACAGCTGCGCGACGCGCTGCCGGGACGGGTCATACAGGTGAACCTCGGCGGCGGCAACTTCAAGACCCAGTTCCGCCGGGCCGATCGCAGCGGGGCGCGTCTGGCGCTGGTGCTGGGCGAGGACGAGCTCGCACGCGGGGTGGCGGCGGTGAAACCTTTACGGCGCGAGGCCGGTCAGACCGACTGCGCGCTCGTAGACCTGCCGGCGCGTATCGGTGCATTGCTGGCGCAGGAGCGGGTAGCCGCAGCGGACGCGGCCTGCGACGCGCAAGAGGTGGCCGGTGCAGGCAGCAGGGCCGAGCAGGCCGGGAGAGACTAGGTGGCAGAGTATCTGGACGAACAGGAACAGTGGCGGCAGGTCGTCACCTGGCTGCGCGAGTCGGGGCCGTGGATGCTGGCCGCGATCCTCGTGGTGCTGGCCGCCTTCGGCGGGTGGCGCTACTGGCAGGCGCGCACCACGCGTATCGATCTGGCGGCCGAAGCGCGCTATGAGCAGCTGCTGACCACCCTGGACCAGGGACAGCTGCCGCTCGGCGAAACCATGGCCAATCAGCTGGCGCACGACTATCCGACGACGCCCTACGCGGACCAATCCGAACTGATCGCCGCGCGCCTGGACGTGCAGAACAATCGCCTCACCGATGCCGCGACGCATCTGACGCACGTCCTGCAGCATACAAAGGACCCGGAGCTGAAGCTGGTGGTCAGGCTGCGGCTCGCGCGCGTGCAGCTCGGGCAGGGCAAGCCCGACGATGCCCTGCGTACGCTCGCTGACCCGACGGTCAAGCCCGGCGTCTTCGCGCCCAGCTATGCCGAAGTGCGCGGTGATGCCCTGCTCGCCAAGGGTGATCGTGCCGGGGCGCTGCAGGCGTATCGCCAGGCGCGCGCCGGAGCCGACACGGTCGACGCGCAGTTGCTCGATCTGAAGATCGACGATCTGGCCCACTCGTGAACGGCCTGCAGCTTTTACCGAGGGCCCGGCGGCTGACGCGTGTCGGCGTGCTCGGCGTCATCATGGGCTGTGCGCTCACCGCCGCGATGCTCGTGGGCGGCTGTGCCACCAACACGGCCGAGACGCCCGCACCGCTGGTGAAGAAGATGAAGAATCAGGTCACGGTGCGCGTGGTGTGGCACCGGCGGCTGCGAGGCGAACAGCCCAAGCTGCGTCTGGGGCTCGGCGTTGCCGTGGCCGGCGCGCGGGTGTTCGCCGCCTCGCACGACGGCGCGGTCGAGGCGTTCGATGTGTCGGACGGCCGGCGCCTGTGGCGGCGCAAGCTGCGCGCGCCGCTGTCCGGAGGGCCGGGAGTGGGTGCCGGCCTGATCGCGTTCGGTAGCTCCAAGGGAGATGTCATCGCCCTGTCGCAGACCGACGGCCGCGTACGCTGGAGGCGCCTGGTGAACTCCGAAATTCTGTCGGCGCCGGCGGTCGGGAATGACTTCGTCATCCTGCGCGGAGTGGACGGTCGCCTCGAGGCGTTGACCACGGCGGACGGCACCGACACCTGGATCGCCAACCAGGGCGTTCCGAGTCTGTCGCTGCGTGGAGCGAGCCACCCCATTCTGGTGGGGGATCTGGCGATCTGCGGATTCGACAACGGACACGTCCTGGCGGTCGATCGCAGCGACGGCATGACGGCCTGGGACGCGGCGGTCGGCGAGCCGCGTGGCACCTCCGAATTGCAGCGGCTCATCGATGTCGACGCGCCGGTCGTGTCGGTCGGCGATGACCTGTATGCAGTGGCCTACCAGGGCCGCGTGGCGCGACTGGTGCGCGACAGCGGCCGCATTCTCTGGACCCATGACCTGTCGAGCTACCGCGGGTTGGCCGTCGACGGCGACGCCGTCTACGTGTCCGACGCCGCGGGCAACCTCGTGCGGCTGAACGCGCGGACCGGCGGCGTCGTGTGGCAAACGCGGCAGCTGGCCAACCGCGAGCTGACCGCGCCGGTGGTGTATCACGGGGAGGTCGTGGTCGGAGACCTGCAGGGCTATCTGCACTGGTTCGATCCCGCCACCGGCCACTATCTGGCCTACGTGCGCGTCGGCAAGGCCCGCATCAGCGCCGCCCCGGTGATCGCGTCGGATCTGCTGCTGGTGTTCGACGATGACGGGGAGCTGACGGCGCTGCGCACGCCGCCATCCAGCGGGCCGGTCGCGACGCGAGCGGCATCCACGGTGACGCTCGTCCCCGCGGCCGCCTTCTCGCCCTGATGCCGGCGGTGAAGCCAGCGTGCTCCCGATCGTCGCCATCGTCGGGCGACCCAGCGTCGGCAAGTCGACGCTCTTCAATGTCCTGACGCGCACGCGCGCGGCCATCGTTGCCGACGTACCGGGCGTGACGCGGGACCGCCAGTACGGTTACGCGCGCATCGGGCGCGTGCCCTGTGTGCTGATCGACACCGGTGGGCTGGTGGAGAACCCACGCGGTCTGGAGGTGCAGATCCGCACGCAGACCGAGCGCGCCATCGACGAGGCCGATCGACTGATCCTGGTGGCCGACGCGCGCGCCGGACTGACCGCGCAGGACGAATTCATTGCCCGCGAACTGCGCCGCAGCGGCAAACCCGTCGTAGTCGCGTTGAACAAGGCCGAGGGTCAGGATGCGGACCTGCTGGCGGCGGACTTTCACCGTCTGGGGCTCGGCCCACCGATCGCCATCGCCGCCGCCCACGGCGAGGGCTGCCAGGAGCTGATCGACACGGTGCTCGCCGGAGCGGAGCCGGCGCAGACGCCGGCGTCCGAAGCCGCTTCGGATGCGATCCGCGTAGCCATCATCGGCCGTCCCAACGTCGGCAAGTCCACCCTGGTCAATCGCCTGCTCGGCGAGGAGCGGGTGATCGCCGGCGAGCAGCCGGGCACCACGCGCGATAGCATCCTGGTGCCGTTCGAGCGCGACGGCCGCCGCTTTCTGCTGGTCGATACGGCGGGGATGCGTCGCCGCTCGCAGCTCGCCGATGCGATCGAGCGCGCCAGCGTCGCGCGCACACTGCAGGCGATTGCCGAGGCGCACGTCGTGGTGCTGGTGCTCGATGCCCACGACAGCGTCGGCGAGCAGGATGCCAGCGTGCTCGGCCAGGCGCTCGATCGCGGCCGGGTGATCCTCGTCGCGGTGAACAAGTGGGACCACATCCCCGATTCGCAACGCGAGGAGATCCGCCGCCAGCTGGCCCTGAAGCTCGATTTCGTGCCGTTCGCGCCGCTGCATTTCATCTCTGCGCGTCACGGCACCGGCGTGGGCGAGCTGGTGCGCGACGTGATACGCGGCTACGAGGGCTCGATGCGGGAGATGCCCACCGCCGAGGTGATGCGCACGCTGGAGCGGGCCGTACAGACCCACCAGCCGCCGCTGGTGCACGGGCGGCGCATCCGGCTGCGCTACGCCCACCAGGGCGGCCGCAACCCGCCACGCATCGTGATTCACGGCAATCAGACCGCGTCCGTACCCGCGGCGTACCGGCGCTACCTCGCCAACGTGTTCCGTGAACGCTTCGACCTGTACGCCACCCCGGTGGCCATCGAGTTCCGTACGGACGTCAATCCATACGATCGGGCGCGGCGCGCCCGACCCAAGCGGGCGGCCGCGGGCACCAGCATGCCCGGTCGACGCCGCCCCTCCTGAGCGGCGGGCGTCGGCGTCTCAGGGGCGTCTCCGGGGCCCCGGCGTCTCAGGGGCGGCGCGTCAGCACCGACGCGTGCACACTGCCGCGGGCGAGGCGGGCATCGAAGGTGTCGCCGACGGCGAGCTGCTCGGCGGATGTGACGAGCGCGCCGTCGGCGCTGCGCGTGACCACGGCGAAGCCACGCTCCAGCGTGGCGAGCGGACTGATCGCGTGCAGCGCCCGCGCCAGCGACTGCAGGCGCGCCGTATGGGACGCGAGGCGCGCGCGCAGCGCGAACTGCGCCCGATCCTCCAGCTGATCGAGCCGCTGGGTCAGCGAGCGCAGCCGCGCGCCCGGGTGCGAGCTCTGCAGGCGCTGCCGCAGCGCTCGCAGCTGCGCCCGCTCGCTCTGCAGGGTGCGGCGCGCGGCGGCCGCGAAGCGCGCCTGCAGCTGCGCGAGCCGCTGCAGCCAGCCGCGCACGTCGGGTACCACGAGATCCGCGGCGCCCGAGGGCGTTGGGGCGCGTGCGTCGGCGACGAAGTCTGCGATCGTGAAATCAGTCTCATGACCAATACCGGTCACGACCGGCAGCCGCGCGCGGTGGATGGCGCGAGCGACGCGCTCGTCGTTGAATGCCCATAGATCTTCGAGCGCGCCGCCGCCGCGCGCCAGGATCAGCACGTCGCACTCCGCGCGCGCGCTCGCCAGATCGAGCGCCGCGACGATCGCCGGAGCAGCCGCTGTACCCTGAACGGGCACGCCGTAGATGATGACGGCGGCCGCCGGAAAGCGCCGCGCCAGAATGTGCAGGATGTCGCGGATCGCCGCGCCGCTCGGCGAGGTGATCACGCCTATGCGCCGCGGGGCAGACGGCAGCGGGCGCTTGCGCTCAGGCGCGAACAATCCTTCCGCTGCCAGCCGGCGCCTGAGCTCATCGAAGGCGCGCTGCAGGGCGCCGTGCCCGGCATCCTCGAGCTGCTCGACCAGCAGCTGATAATCGCCGCGCGGCTCGTACAGGCTGACCCGCCCGCGCGCGAGCACCCGCTGACCTTCAGTAGGGGCGAACAGCGTGCGATTGTTGCGGGTGCGAAACATCGCGCAGCGCACCTGCGCGTCGCGATCCTTGAGAGAAAAGTACCAGTGTCCGGAGGCGGGACGCGACAGATTGGACAGCTCTCCCTGCACCCACAGCTGGCCAATGCCGGTTTCCAGGAGGCTGCGCACCTCGCGGTTGAGTCGCGAAACCGAGTAGACGACGCGGCCGGCAGCGCCGGCGCTGCCGGGTGCGCCGGTACTGCCGGATGTGCCAGCGCCGCCGGATGCACCGCCGCTGCCGGGTGCGCCGGCGCTGCGGGCCGGGGCAGGGGCCGCTTCGGGCAGCTTCATCGGCAGATCTTAAGCGAGCGCCCGGAGCCTTTGCTAGAATGACGCGCTTCTTCTCGAAGCGCACGAGGCTGCATGCGAATTCTCGAGGAAGCGCTGACGTTCGACGACGTCCTGCTCGTTCCGGCGCGCTCCAATGTGCTGCCGCGCGAAGTCGATCTGTCCACCCAGCTGACCCGTCGTATCCGCCTGGGACTCCCGGTGCTCTCCGCGGCGATGGATACCGTGACCGAGGCACGCCTCGCGATCACGATCGCGCAGGAAGGCGGCATCGGCATCATCCACAAGAACATGTCGGTCGAGGCACAGGCGCGCGAAGTGGCGCGTGTGAAGAAATTCGAGAGCGGCGTGATCACCGATCCGATCACCGTGCCGCCGGACATGACGATCCGCGAGGTCATCGAGCTGACGCGCGCGCGCGGCATCTCGGGCGTGCCGGTGGTCAGCGGTACCAAGGTGGTTGGCATCGTCACCCACCGCGACCTGCGCTTCGAGCGCCAGCTGGATGCTCCCGTCAGCGCCGTCATGACCCCCAAGGCGCGGCTGGTCACGGTGCGCGAGAACGCGCCGAAAGAAGAGGTACAGCGGCTGCTGCACAAGCACCGCATCGAGAAAGTGCTCGTCGTCAACGGTGAGGACGAGCTGCGCGGGATGATCACGGTCAAGGACTTCCAGAAGGCCACCGAGTTTCCGCGCGCCAGCAAGGACACAAGTGGTCGTTTGCGCGTGGGCGCGGCGGTCGGCACCAGCCCCGACACGCTCGAGCGCGTCGCGGCACTGCGCGAGGCCGGCGTGGACGTCGTGGTGGTGGATACCTCGCATGGTCACTCGCACGGCGTACTGGAGATGGTTGCCCGGCTCAAGAGCCGTTGGCAGGACCTCGAGCTGATCGCCGGCAACGTGGTCACGCGTGACGGGGCGCTGGATCTGGCAGCGGCCGGTGCCGACGCCATCAAGGTTGGCATCGGGCCCGGCTCGATCTGCACCACGCGCGTCATCGCAGGGGTCGGCGTGCCGCAGATCACCGCGGTCGCCAACGTCGCCGCGGCGCTCGAGGGGCGCGGACTGCCATTGATCGCCGATGGCGGCATCCGTTTTTCGGGCGATCTGGCCAAGGCGATCGCCGCCGGCGCGCACGCGGTGATGATCGGCGGACTGTTCGCCGGTACCGAAGAATCCCCGGGGGAGGTGGAGCTCTATCAGGGCGCCTCCTACAAGGCCTATCGCGGGATGGGATCCCTCGGTGCGATGTCCGAGCGGCACGGCTCGGCGGACCGCTACTTTCAGGACACCGCGACCGAGCTCGAGAAGCTCGTGCCCGAGGGCATCGAGGGGCGCGTGCCCTACAAGGGCAGCCTCGTCACCATCCTCTACCAGCTTGCCGGCGGGCTGCGCGCGGCCATGGGATATACCGGCAGTGGCAACATAGAGCAGATGCGTACGCGGCCAAGCTTCGTGCGCATCACGAGCTCGGGGGTGCGCGAGAGCCACGTGCACGACGTCTCCATCACCAAGGAGGCGCCCAATTACCGTATCTCGTGAGCGCGCGGCCGGCGGCGCAGCGGCGGCGCCGCTCCCCACCACCCAGGCGTCCACAGCCCACGCGTCCGCGACCCAATCGTCCGCAGCGCGTGCGCCCACAGCGCGTGCACCCGCAGCGGACATCCACGCACACCGCATCCTGATCCTCGACTTCGGCGCCCAGTACACGCAGCTGATCGCGCGGCGCGTGCGCGAGCTCGGGGTGTACTGCGAGATTCGTCCCTGGGATGCCGCGGATGACGAGGTACGCTCCTTCGGCGCTCGCGGGATCATTCTCTCGGGCGGTCCGGAATCCGTGACCGACGCCGCCCCGCCCCGCGCCCCAGGCGCGGTGTTCGAGCTCGGCGTGCCGGTGCTCGGCATCTGCTATGGCATGCAGACCATGGCGCAGCAGCTGGGTGGCCGCGTGATCGGCGCGGGTACGCGCGAGTTCGGCTATGCGCAGCTGCGCCTCACCGCCCCCTCGCGGCTGTTCGCCGGCATTCGCGACCGCGAGCAGGGCGGATGCGCGCTGCTCGATGTCTGGATGAGCCATGGGGATCGTGTCGAGACGCTGCCATCGGGGTTCATCGCGGTTGCGAGCACGGGTGATGCTCCGGTGGCGGCCATGGCCGACGAGCGGCGGCGCTTTTACGGAGTGCAGTTCCATCCCGAGGTCACGCACACGCCGCAGGGCGGGGCGCTGCTCGAGCGCTTCGTGCGCGAGATCTGCGCATGTGACGCGCTGTGGACGCCCGGGAATATCATCGACGAGCTGATCGGCCGCGTGCGCAGCCAGGTCGGCGGCGGACGGGTACTGCTTGGCCTGTCCGGCGGCGTGGATTCCGCCGTGGTCGCGGCGCTGCTGCAGCGTGCGATCGGTGCACAGCTGACCTGCGTGTTCGTCGATCATGGACTGCTGCGCCTCGGCGAGGGCGATCAGGTGATGGCGACGTTCGCCGGGGCGCTGGGCGTCGAGGTGGTGCGT
Source organism: Gammaproteobacteria bacterium (assembly GCA_030038755.1). GTDB lineage: Bacteria > Pseudomonadota > Gammaproteobacteria > Steroidobacterales > Steroidobacteraceae > FEN-1191. The sequence continues at coordinate 6,767 of JASHSK010000189.1, read as the reverse complement.
GTCAATGCGGCCGAGCGCTTCCTCGGCGCGCTCGCCGGCGTGAGCGACCCGGAGGCCAAGCGCAAGCTCATCGGGGCGCTGTTCGTCGAGGTGTTCGAGCAGGCCGCGCGCTCGCTGCCGCAGATCGGCTTTCTCGCTCAGGGGACGATCTATCCGGACGTCATCGAGTCCGCCGGCGCGCGCACCGGCAAGGCGCACGTCATCAAATCCCATCACAACGTCGGTGGGCTGCCGGCGGCGCTGCGCTGGCCGCTGGTCGAGCCGCTGCGCGAGCTGTTCAAGGACGAGGTGCGCCGCATCGGCGTCGAGCTCGGGCTGCCACACGAGATGGTTTACCGCCATCCATTTCCGGGACCGGGCCTCGCGGTGCGCATCCTCGGGGAGGTGCGCGCGGAATACGCGCAACTGCTGCGTCGTGCCGATCACATTTTCGTCGAGGAGCTGCGCCGCCATGGGCTCTACGAACGCACCAGCCAGGCGTTCGCGGTGTTCCTGCCGGTGCGCTCGGTGGCGGTCATGGGCGACGGACGGCGCTACGAGCACGTGATCGCGCTGCGCGCGGTCGAGACCGTCGACTTCATGACGGCGCAGTGGGCGCATCTGCCCTACGAATTCCTCGAGCTGGTCTCCCGCCGCATCGTCAACGAGGTGCCGGGGGTGTCACGCGTGGTGTACGACATCTCGGGCAAGCCGCCCGCAACGATCGAGTGGGAATAGGGGGCGTCCTGGTAACTTGAAAGTTCGGTTTTAAAAACCGAGATTTCAAGGTAAGATTGAGGGGTGATTGAGCGCCCATTCCATCTCGGGACCGTCACCCGGCTGCTCGGCCGATTTCCGGTCGTCGGCCTATTGGGTGCGCGGCAGGTCGGCAAGACGACACTCGCTGCGGCCATCGCACGCAACTCCAAGGTCGATGTCACACGTTTCGATCTGGAGGATCCGGCGGCAGTCGCCCGCTTGGCCGATCCCATGCTCGCGCTGGGTGGGCTCCGCGGTCTGGTCATACTCGACGAAGTGCAGAACCGCCCGGAACTGTTTCCGAGCCTGAGGGTGCTTGCGGACCGGCGTCCCATGCCCGCGCGGTTTCTGGTGCTGGGGAGCGCGTCGCCGCAGTTGTTGCGCCAAAGTTCCGAATCGCTGGCCGGCCGCATTGCGTACCACCTGCTACCAGGGTTGGGGCTGGCGGAAGTGCCGAACATGCAGCGGAACCGGCTGTGGCTACGAGGTGGTTTCCCGCGAGCGTTTCTGGCGCGCTCCGAGGCCGCATGTTTCGAGTGGTTGGAACAGTTCCTGCGCACGTTTCTGGAGCGCGAGCTGCCGCAATTCGGTATCACCGCCGGAACCCAGGCCATGCGCCGCTTCTGGTCCATGCTCGCGCACGGCCATGGACAGGTGTGGAATGCCTCGGAAATCGGGCGTTCCATGGGCCTGTCGGACACCACGGTACGGAGTTATCTCGACAAGATGGCGGATGCGTACGTGATGCGCCAGCTGCAACCGTGGCACGAAAACCTCGGAAAGCGCCAGGTCAAGGCGCCGAAGATCTACGTTCGCGATACCGGTCTGCTACATACGCTGCTCGACATCCGGACCGGGCACCAGCTGGAAATGCATTCCAAGGTGGGTGCGTCCTGGGAGGGCTTCGTCATCGACCAGGTTATCCAGGCGCTCGATGCCGCGCCGCACGAGTGCTTTTTCTGGCGCACTCATGCCGGCGCGGAGCTGGACCTATTGGTGGTGCGTGGTGCGCGGCGAATTGGCGTCGAGGTCAAACGAACGACGGCGCCCGCGCTCACGCCATCGATGAGATCAGCAATTTCGGACCTGAAACTCCGCCAGCTCTATGTGGTGCACGCAGGGGAGGGAACGTTCCCCTTGGCGAAAAAGGTGCGGGCGATCGCGTTCGCAGACCTCCTGCAGGAGATGATCGAGTGGGAGTAGGGGCGGCCCCTACGATCGGCTGACCGCTTTGCCATAGACCTCGATCGTCGCCATATTGATCCAGCCGCTGAAGCCGTGGCCAGATCCGGGCATAAGGTCGACCCAACCAACTGCATCGACCTTGCTGAGATCCGGATTGGGATACCACGAGCCGGCTTCACCACCGTTGCGCCCCTTGCCGGCGAGCGTGACCACGCGGCTGGGGTCGAGCCGGATCCAGCGAATATCGGCAATCGCGAATTCGCGCTCGGCGAATATCGTGGAGCTATCGGCGTGATCGCCGACCAAAAGCGTCCCGTCCGCCAGCTGGATAGCCGGCCGTACGGCGTGAAATCCCGCGGTCCGGATCCGCCAGCGAATCCGAGCAAGGCCGGTGAGATCGACGTAGCGGCTCTTATCCCTCAGCAATACCGCGAACGGCTCCTTCGACAGACCTGACCAAACGTTCAAATAATTGTTGGGTCCCGGTTCACCGGAAATCTCGAGATCCTTCGCATCCAGTCCAAACAGCTCCAGCTGGAGGTTCTGGCCCGAGACGTTCGACTGCGTCACCGGCATCTCAACGGGCTGTCCGGGAGCGTGAGTGTGAAGCCAGCTTTCGCTGAAGAACAGTGGCAACGCCTGTTCGTGCGCCGCGACCGGAGCGCGCCCCTGGGCGGCATGCTCGGCCGCACGGGCGCTTCGGCTACCTGCGAGCGCCACGAGCGTGATGGCGGCCGCGATGCAGGCGCCAAAGCCCCAGCGAGCGCAGTACACCAGGCGCCGCGAGAGCGCCGCGGAAAGCGAACGCACGCCGGGGCGTCTGTGAGCAGTTCTGAGAGATGACATGTACATAGCCCCCTTTTTGCATGTTCAACGGCGTCAGATTTTCCCAGGTCATTCAAAAGCCCGGGCAGACGCGGTGGCCACCGGCACGCCGGCTGTCCTGGCGGCGATGTGCTGACTGATATATCCAATGTTAGCTCATCCCTCATCGTCTGAGCACGGTTGTACCCGATTGCGCGGGCAGCGGCGAGATCAGTGCGGCCAAAGAGCAGATGACCCGGGCAGCGCCCGCCGGCTCAGGCTCGGTGGACGTTTGGGCCTGGCCTCTGGCCGTGCCACACTGACCGGCAATGCACGTCCCGACGCAGACATCGGGCGGACGATGATCTACTCCACCTTAAGCACCACCCGAAAGCGAGCCTTACCGCTGACCATCCGATCATAAGCGGCCTGTGCCTGCTCGAGAGCGTAGATCTCATTCATGGATCTTATCCGGTGCCTGTGACTGAACAGCAGCGTGTCTTCGGAATCCGCGCTCGTTCCGGAATACCAACCCTTCACCGCTGCGCGCTTGCGCAACAGATCCAGTGAGTCGACGGTGAGTGCTCCGACGGCACCGATTACCATCAGCGTGCCATTGGTTCCCAGGCCCCCGACGACCGCCTGCATCGCGGCGGCATCGGTGACCGTCGCCAGGATGGCCTTTGCGCCGCCCAGCCTCTGCAGCGCGGCAGCCGGATCAGAGGACTGCGCGTCGATGTATTCCTGCGCGCCGAGGGAGCGGGCGAGCTCCTCCTTATCTCGACCGCGGTTGATTGCAACGACCCGCAGCCCCAGTCGCGCGGCGAACTGAATCCCGAGATGCCCCAATCCGCCTACGCCGTGAATTGCGACGAGATCACCGGCACCCGCGCCACTGTTACGCAGCGCGTTGTAGGTCGTTATGCCGGCACAGAGCAGCGGGGCGGATTCGACCGCATCGAGATCCGGCGGAACGCGCGCCAGGGCGGTGACGTGGGCCAGCATGTGCGTGGCGTAGCCGCCGTCGCGCGAAATTCCCGTCGCGCCCTGGATGTTCTCGCAGGCGAATGCGTCGCCGTGCCGACACTGCGAGCAGTAACCGCAGGAGCCCGGGAACCAACCTACACCGACCCGTGTCCCGACCTGCCATCCGTCAACGTCCGGCCCGAGCGCCTCCAGACGACCAATCACCTCGTGGCCGGGTACGCGGGGGTATCTCATGCCCGGAGCGTAGCCTCCCACCGTCAACGTATCGCTGTGACAGACACCGCAGGCTTGAACCCTTATCAGTACCTCATGTCGATCCGGACTTGGGATCTCGCGCTCCTGCAATTGCAACCTGGCACCCGCTTCGGGAACCGCCATTGCACGCATCTTTGCCATTGATCCTCCCCTGCCTGGGCGGCCACTGAAATCCGCGGAAATACGTAGCGCCCGGCTCTTTCAGCCGCTTCTCGGATCCACGGCGGCGACGGTAGTATACAAATCGCTCGGAGACCATCAGCGAGCACGCCGAAAGCAGACAAGATGCAGCCCGAGGGGTTAGGCTGTGGGTCAGGCAAGCGCAGGAATACCCTCCAATGACACAGTCTTCATCGATCGACCAGCTGATTGAAGAACTGACGGCGTTCGTTCGTAACGGAGAGGCGTTGCTGAAGGCGCTGGATACCGACGCCGGCGAGGAGATGCACGAAGCCAGGAAGCGAGCGCAGGAATCCCTGGCCGCAGCCAAGGAGCGCTTCACAAGGCTGCAGGACCATCTTTACAGCGAGGCGCGTGCCGCGGTGGACGCGGGCGAGACCTATCTGCGCGCCCTTCCCTGGAAGACGATCGCTGTGGCGGCCGGCATCGGTTTTCTGGTCGGAGCCTTGTTGAACCGGGGTCGGTCCGAGTAGCTGCCGCGGTAATCCCCCATGAATGAGCCGGAGATCAACGAGACCGCGGGACCCGTCAGTGGGTTCTGGTCGGCCGTTGTGCACGTGTTGACGACGCTCGTGGACATGATCTACACCCGGCTGGAGCTGCTGTTTCTGGATCTGCAGGAGGGCTCGGAGCGGCTGCTGAGTCTATTGATCTGGAGCATGACGGGACTGCTTGCTGCCGCGATGACCCTGTTCCTGGGGGCTCTGAGCCTTATCTTCATATTCTGGGACACGCACCGCGTCCTGGTGGCCCTGCTGTTGACGGGGAGCTTTGCGGCATTGGCGATCACCGCTGCGCTGGTGGTGGGTGCCAAGGTCCGTGCCCGGCATGCGATGTTCGCAGCGACGCTGGCCGAGTTTTCCAAGGACAGACAGCACTTCAAGGTAGTGCCGTGAACAGCCGCGCCGGTGGGATCGCTGCGCGGCGCGAGGCGCTTCAGCGCCGCTGCGCCGTGCAGCGTGAGCAGCTGACGGCGTCCATAAATGCCCTGGAGTCGCGCCTCAGCGATGTTGATCGCGCCACGCTGGTAGTGCGCAAACTTCGACTGGCCCCGATACTGCTGGCGGTGATCACCACAGCTGCGGCTGCGACGCCGCTGTTTCGCAACATCAGCCGCGGCCTGACGATCGTCAATGCACTGGGACAACTGCTCCGATTCCGGCGGCTCGGGGCCCCGGTGGTTCAACGGGACCGGGAATCGAAGCATCCGCGGCAACTGCCGTGACGCGCCTGACCTCATGTCTCGACGGCACCGGCGGTGCCGACATCAACGGGCGGTTGCAGACCTGAGGAACGCTCCGGCGACCGCCGCAAGGCGTTGCGGCTGGTCATACGGAACACCGTGGCCGGCGTTGCGAATCTGCTCGACCCGAAGGCGCGGGTTGAGACTCTGCAACTCTCTTGCCGTCTCGCTGGAGACGACGGGCACATCTCCGATGACGAGCAGAACAGGGACGCGGAGCGCGCTCACCAACCGGTGATAGTCGGGGTTGGGGGGCGTGAGAACGTCAAACGCGCTCAGACGGGTTTGCAGCCTCGCCTCGGCGAGCAGCTCGACAATTTCAGGCGAGCGATGCGGGTGGCGCAGACGTATCTCAGCCGCCACTTCGTCCCTGTTCATGCTCAGAAGGCGGCGATGTTGCTCGGCAACGTCGCTGTCGCGAACTTCGCGCTGGCGTTGTGGGCTCAGAAACGTGGGGTCAACCAGGATGACAGCGCTGATGAGCTCGTGCAATTGGCTGGCCACTGCGGCTGCAGTCATGCCGCCCATCGAATGCCCCAGAAGAGATGGGGCGGCAAGTCGCAGCCCGCGGATGAGGCGCACCACGTCGGTTGCGTGATCGGCGTATCGGTACCCATGCAGCGGTGCATCCGATTTGCCGTGGCCCCGGGCATCCGGCATCACCACATCGAATTCACCTTCAAGGGAGCGGGCCAGAGGGCTCCAGCAGGCTCCATTCCCGGTCAGTCCATGCAACAGGACCAATGGCGGTCGGGCTCCACCGGTTCTCCGGTAATGTATGTTGGCGCCGCCTGTTTCGCAGGCTCCGGTCATCCAGTTCGTCATCGAGATGGCTTCACTGAAGACCTTGACGGCAGGGGAGCGCCATTATGCAGCAGCGGCCTGCGCGCCGCGGTGTTGCCGGCCGCTGCGTCAGCCGATGGCAAATCGCTTCACGATCGGCCGCGCCGGCAGTAATCTTGGGCGTAGCCGTCGATCGCGATCTCAGCAGGAGAGCCTGATGCGCAGGTGGTGCTTGCTCGTTCTGTCAGCGATGCCGGTGCTCCTGAATGCAGCCGCCGGACCGCTCGGCGATTGTCATTCGCTGCGGCTGACGGACTGTCCGACCCCTCTCGACGAGCGGATTCCTGCGGCCCGCGAGATGCTCACCTGGCAGGGCGAAGATCGCGTCGTCGGGCTGCGCAATACCTGGCGGATGTATCCGGGGGATGTCTTTCGCACGGGACGCGGCAGTCCGTCGCCCCTGCCCGCGGCGGATCGTCCGCTGAGGGACGTCCACTACCACTTCAAGGGACAGGTCCGGGACCTGGCCTACTATCGGACGCACCAGCGCGTCGCAGGACTGCTGATCCTCAAGGACGGCCACGTCGCGCTG
>JASHSK010000188.1 GCA_030038755.1 Gammaproteobacteria bacterium | reverse complement strand
AGTTCGAGCGGCAGGTCCGGCCGGACAACTGTGTGCACTTTGATGGGTTGACGCTGCAGATCCCGCGCCAGCGCCACCGCTGCCACTTCGTCAAGGCGCAGGTGCGGGTGCATCGGTATCTGGACGATACCCTGGCGATATTCCACGGACCGCGCTGTCTGGCGCGCTACAGCGCGGAGGGGCAGCTGCTCGAGGAGGTGCAACGCGCCGCGTGAGGGTTCGCTACCGGCGCCGGCCGGTTCAGCCGCTTCGGGCTACGCCCTACGCGGCCGAACCGGCAACCTTGCAAAAGCGGACAATTGATGTGTTACAAAACCGGACAATTCAATTTGCTTCCAACAGCGCGCGCGGCGGAGAGAATATCCCCCGCCAGGGCTTCCGCCAGTCCGACGGCCGGTACGAGACGGCGCAGGTCCGGCTCGCCCCTGAGCCAGGTGAGCTGTCGCTTGGCCAGCTGCGCAGTCGCGCTGAGCGCCTGGCGCTCCGCCTGCTCGCGGCTCGCGCCTCCGGCAAAAATCGGCCAGAGCTGTCGATAGCCCACGGCCCGCATCGAGGCATGGTGCGCGCCGAGGTCGCCCCGCGCGTACAGGCGCCCTACTTCCTCCAGCAGCCCTGCCTCCAGCATGCGCGTCCAGCGCGCGGCCAGCCGGCTGCGCAGCGCCGCGCGCCCGGCGGCGTCCTCCGGTGGCACGAGCGCATAGCGCAGCCAGCGGAAGCGCTCGGCTGCCCCGTGGGTCGCGCACTGCCATTGCGAGATCGGCACGGCCGTGAGGCGGAACACCTCCAGCGCGCGCTGAATGCGCTGGGCATCCCGGGGCGCGATGCGTGCCGCGGCCGTCGGATCCACGCGCGCCAGTTCGGCGTGCAGCGCCGGCCAGCCCCTCTCGCTCGCCAGGGCATCGAGCTCGCGGCGCACGGCCGGTGACGCCGGCGGCAGAGCCGCCAGCCCCTGATAGAGCGCGCGCAGGTACAACATCGTGCCACCGACCAGCAGCGGCAGGGCTCCGCGCTTGTGCACGACTGAGGCGGCCGCCAGCGCATCGCGGACGAATTCACCCGCGGAGTAGCTCTCGGTGGGCTCGCGGATATCGATCAGATGATGTGGCACGCGCGCGCGCTGCTGCGGATCGGGTTTGGCGGTCCCGATGTCCATGCCGCGATACACCTGCGCCGAGTCGACGCTGATGATCTCGACCGGCAGGCGCGCGCCGAGCCGCTCGGCGACCTGCATCGCCAGCGCACTCTTGCCCATCCCCGTCGGGCCCGTGATCAGCACGAGCAGCGGCCGCGCGTCCGGCAGCTGTACGTCCGGCGACCGTGCGTCCGACGGCTGCGCGTCCGGCGTCATCGCGCCGGCCTCATCACGCCCCATCAGCGGCCGCGCAGGAACAACTGATCGATCTCGCGCAGCGTCAGGCGCATCCAGGTGGGGCGGCCGTGATTGCACTGACTGGCGCGCTCGGTCTGCTCCATCTGCCGCAACAGCGCATCCATCTCGCCGGGGCTGAGCGCGCGCTGACCGCGGATCGCCGCGCGGCAGGCGATGTTGCCGAGGATGCGATGTGCCGCCCCGTCCAGATGGTGAATGCCGCTCTCCGTGGTCAACTCGCGCGCCAGCTGCGCGAGCAGCTGCGCCGGATCCGCCTGAGCCAGCAGTACCGGCACGCGGCGCACGGCCAGCTGCGATGGCGCGAGCCGCTGCACCTCGAACCCCAGGCGCGTAAGCTCGCCCGCCTCGGCCAGCAGCGCCTCGATTTCGTGCTCGGCCGCGTGCACCACCAGCGGCTCGAGCAGCCCCTGCGAGGCAGGTGTCGCAGCGTCGTACTGGCGCTTGAGCTGCTCGTAGAGCACGCGCTCGTGCGCGGCGTGCGCATCCACGATGATGAGGCCGTCGCGATTCTGCGCGAGAATGTAGAGCCCGTGCAGCTGCGCAATCGCGATACCGAGCGGATGCGGCGCCTGCGGCTCGGCGATCGCGAGCGATTGCAGGTGATGGCTGTCCAGCGGCGCGCCTGACGGTGCGATGGCGGCCGGAATGCCCTCGGGAGCGGCGGTGGGCCACGACAGGGCGAGCGGCACGGAATCGGCGTGCCACTGTGTCGCCGGCTGCGTCGGGGACTGCGCGGCATCCGCATCACCGGGCGGCATCGATGCCGGCCAGCCGGTCTGCAGCCGCGTGGCCGCCGCGTGCCGCGCGCCCGGCTGCGTCGCCGCCAGCGCGCGCTCGATACGATGAAAGACCGCATCGTGCACGGCGCGCGACTCGCGGAAGCGCAATTCGAGCTTACCCGGATGCGCGTTGACGTCCACCGAGCGCGGATCGAGCGACAGGTACAGCAGATAGCTCGGGTGACGGCCGTGGTAGAGCACGTCGCGGTAGCCGAGCCGAACGGCGTTCGCGAGCAGCCGGTCACGCACCGCGCGGCCGTTGACGAACCAGAACTGCTGATCGGGTTGCGCGCGCGCCGCTGTGGGCAGGCCGAGCCAGCCGCTGAGCGACAGCACGCCGCCCTCGGACCCCTCGAGCGTGAGCGCGTGGCCGCGGAACTGATCTCCGAGGATGCGATCGAGCCGCTGACCGATCGCGGCCGCATCCAGCGCCGGCGGCAGCTGCAGCACGCTGCGCCCCTCGCGCCGCAGCTCGAAGCCCACCGCCGGCATCGACAGCGCCAGCCGCTCGACCTGTCGCAGGATGTGGCCGAATTCGGTGCTCTCGCTGCGCACGAACTTGCGCCGCGCGGGCACGTTGTAGAACAGATCGCGAACCTCGACGGTGGTGCCGACCGGGTGCGCGGCGGGCCGGGGCACGCCCCGCTCTCCCCCATCGACCGACAGCTCGTGAGCATGCTCGCTGCCCGCGCGGCGCGAAGTCAGGCGCAGGCGCGCCACCGAGCCAATCGACGGCAGCGCCTCGCCGCGAAAGCCGAAGCTGGCGATGCCGATGAGATCCTCGCTGGTGGCGATCTTGCTGGTGGCGTGTGGCAGCACCGCCAGCACCAGCTCCTCGGGCTCGATGCCACAGCCATCGTCGCGCACCCGGATCACTCCGAGGCCGCCGTGCTCGATGTCGACGAGGACGCGCTGCGCGCCGGCGTCGAAGGCGTTCTCGATCAGCTCCTTGACCACCGAGGCCGGCCGCTCGATGACCTCGCCGGCGGCGATCTGATCGACCAGGTGGGCAGGCAGCACGCGTATCGGCATGAGCGCAGAAGGTTGGCACGCCCGGCTTGCCCGGGCGGCCGGATCTTAGCATCGGTGGCGCCGGCCATCGGTGGCACCGGCCACCGCGCCGCAGTGGGCCGCGCCGTGACGCCGATCGCCCCTCAGGACTGAGGATTCACCGCCGCGTCCGCCGATCGTGCGAACAGACTGCCCTGCGGCGGGTATTGGCGAAAGTAAGCGGCGATACCCTTGAAGATCGCCAGCCCCAGGCGCTGCTGCTGCTGTGGACTGGAGAGGCGCCGTTCATCGGTTGGATTGGAGATATAGGCCGTCTCCACCAGCATCGAGGGCACGAACGGGGATTTGAGCACCACGAAGGCCGCGCGTTGCACCTCGCGCTTGTGTACGGCGCCCATCGCATCGAGCGCGTCCAGTACGTCCTGCGCGGCCTCGCCGCTCTGACCGATGCTGTCGTGCTGCGACAGATCGAACAGCACCGAGTCCAGGCCGGGCGCCTGCGAGGAGAGCGCGATGCCTCCCCGCAGATCCGCCGCATTCTCCTGATCCGCCAGCTCGCGCGCGGCGGGGCTGGAGGCGCCGCGCTCGGACAGGATGTAGACCGAGGCCCCCGAGATCGCCGGATCGCGCACCGAATCGGCGTGGATCGAGACGAACAGATCGGCGTGCGCCGCCTGCGCGCGCTTGATGCGCTCGAGCAGCGGCACGAAGTAGTCCCCATCCCGCGTCAGCACCGCGTGCATGCCCGCCGTGCCATCGATGCGCGCCGCCAGTGCGCGCGCAATCGCGAGTGTCACGTCCTTTTCGTGCGTGCCATCCGGACCAGTGGCGCCCGGATCCACTCCGCCGTGCCCCGGATCGAGCGCCACGATCACCGGGCGCTCACCGCGCGGCGCATGCACGGCGCGCACCGCATTCGCGGGCGCAGCCGCGGTCGTCGGGGCAGCCGCGGTCGTCGGGGCAGCCGCATGGACCGTCGCACGCGCGCGCAGCGGCGGCGTCACCGTGACCGCCGCGCTCGGGTGCGCGACCGCCACGACCGCGGGCACGGCCGCGGGCGACAGCTCGATGCGCAGCTGCGCCGGTGAACCGATGCGCCAGCGCAGGCGATAGGCGGCCTGCGTGCGCAGCGCGATCACGACTCGCAGCTCTCCGCCGCGTCGCTCGGCGACGTGCAGCCCCGCGATCACGCCACGCGGAGGAATCGCCGGCAACGACGAGCCCCGTCGCGTACGCGGCAAGTCAACGACCAGGCGCTGCGGATGATCCAATCGGAACGCACGCGCGCGTACGGGCCTCGAAAACGTGAGGCTCAGCGTGGTGCTCGCGCCCTCGGCGCGCAGATTCATGTGCCGCACGACGCTGGAGGCGGCCGGGTTGGATGAGGCGGCCGCGGCCGTACCGAACCCAAGCAGCGCTGTGGCGGCGAGAACCAGCGCGGCCGCGCTCACGAGTGCACGGGCCCGAGCGACGAGCCGGCTGACCGCGAAGACGGCGATGCGCCCGGCGGCCGCGGTGCTCTGCAACAAAGGATCAGCCCGGTCTGATGGATTCAACGACTGTCGCGCTCGCTGCTCTCCTGCGGCCGGACTGTAAGCGTATCAGCCAGGTTTTTCAATAATTATTAGTGGCATACGGCGTCAATCTCAATCGATATCTGAGAGTGGAAGTTCCCCGCGGACCGCCCCAAGCCACGCTTCCCCTGCGATCGAGCGCGCCTGTACGCGGCACAGACGTCCGTCCGCGCCGCCCGCAGGTCCGTCTTCGCCGGGCGACTCGCCCGCGCCGGGCCACTCGCCCGCGTCAGGCCGCTCGCCCGCCTCAGGCAACGCCCGCGCGCCAGGCAGCTCCAGATGTAGCCACAGATCCGCGTTCGGCAGAGCCCCCGCGCCGTGCTCGGGCCACTCGATGAGCAGCAGCGTGTCGGATTGCAGGTAGTCGCGCAGGCCGAGCTGCTCGAGCTCCTCGACGCCGTGCAGCCGATAGAGATCCACGTGTACCGCCAGGCGCGCTCCGAGTCCGTAGATCTCGATCAGCGCGTAACTGGGGCTGCGCACCGCCTCGCTCACGCCCAGTGCGGCGAGCAGTGCGGCCGCAAGCGTGGTTTTGCCGGCTCCAAGCTGGCCCGACAGGAACAGGCAGCGCGCCCCGGAGGTAGACCACGGACAGTGCCGCCCGAGTGAAGCGCCGAGCCGGCGCGTCGCGTGCACGTCCGTGAGCGTCCAGACAGCGCTCAACGGCGCGCCGCTCATCGCGCGAGGCTCATCGCTTGAGGTTGACCCAGTGGCTCAGTCCCTCGGCCAGCTCCAGCGCGAGAATGCCGCGCTCACGATCGCGCGCCAGCTCGTCGCCCGCGAGCGCGTGCGCCATGACGCCGGCGCGCGCGGCGAGCCAGGGATCGTGACACTGTGCGAGGATTCCAGCGATCGTACCGGTGAGCACATCCCCCATGCCAGCCGCGGCCATGCCGGGATTGCCGCGCTCGCAGATCGCCGGCACCGGCGGGTCGGGACGCTGCACGCCGATCAGCGTGCCGGCTCCCTTGAGCACCACGACAGCTCCCGGGTGCGCGGCGCAGAGCGCCGCGAGCGCCGCGCGCCGATCGGCCTGCACGGCCGCGGTGGTGGTACCGAGCAACCTGGCAGCTTCGCCCGGGTGCGGGGTGAGTACCGCGCCGGCGGGCGCGCGTGCACGTTGCTCGGCGAGCAGATTCAAGGCGTCGGCATCGAGCACCAGCGGCCGTCCGGCGCCCAGTGCCTGCTGCAGCAGCGCGCGCGACCAGGCGGAGCGCCCCAACCCCGGTCCGACGGCCACGACATTGGCGTTCTGTAGCAGGGGCGCGAGATCTTCGGGCACGCCCATGCCGTGCACGATCAGCTCGGGGCGTCCGGCAACGATCGCCGGTAGATTCTCGGGTGCGGTCGCGGCCGTCACCAGCCCCGCCCCCGAACGCAAACACGCCTCTCCGGCCAAGCGCACGGCCCCCGGCATGCCCGGGCCACCGCCGATGAGCAGCACTCGTCCGAAATCCCCCTTATTGGCCGCGTGGCGGCGCGGCGGCAAGGCACGCAGCACGTCCGCCTCGCCCAGCCGCTCGAGCACCGGGCGAAACTCCAGCTCCTCGGGCACCGTGACGCCGAGGTCGTCGAACAGCAATCGCCCGACGTGCTCGGGGCCTGCGTCCAGGAACAGCCCGGCCTTCATCCCGACGAAGCTGATGGTGCAGTCCGCCTTCACCGTCGCTCCCATCACGGCGCCATTGTCGGCGTTCAGGCCCGAGGGCACATCGAGCGCGAGCACGGGCAGCTCACAGGCGTTGAGATGCTGGATGACCTGCGCGAACGGGGCGCGTACCTGCGCAGCGAGTCCCGTGCCCAGCAGGGCATCGACGATCACGTCGCCTTCGCTCAGCCTCTCGGGGACGTAGGGAACGAGCCGCCCGCCGCTGGCGATGAATTCGTCGCACGCGGTTCGTGCCTCGCCCTTGAGCTCTCCGGGCGGCACCGCAGCCAGCACCGTGGCCACCAGTCCCGCTGCCTGCGCGAAGCGCGCCAGTACATAGCCGTCCCCGCCGTTGTTGCCGCTGCCGGTGACCACCACGACCGACATCGCGCGCGGCCAGCGGCTGCGCAGCGCCCGCAGGGCCGCCTCCGCCGCCCGGCGCATCAGCGTGTAGCCGCTCGTGCCCTGCGCGATCGCGCGCGCGTCGATGGCGCGCACCTGCGCCACCGAATAGAGCAGTTGCGGGGAAGTCACCGGGTCGACGCCTCGCCGTTGGTCATGCCCGGATTATACTGATGGCGATCCTCGCGCCGACCGCGCGTGCTCGGAAGCTCTCAGCGCCGCGATGACTGCCTCCCCCTCCACGGCCACCGCCACGGCCGCCGCCGCCACCACCGCAACGGCTGCCGCCACCGCTGCCGCCGCCGCCATACGGCCGGTGGAGGGGCCCGCCCTGCGCGCGACGATCGAGCGCGCCGCGCGCGAGCTTGGATTCGATGCGATCGGGATCACGGGCATCGACCTCGCCGAGGACGAGCGGCATCTGCTGCGCTGGCTGGAGCGTGGCTGGCACGGACAGATGCAGTACATGAGCCGCCACGGCGTGCTGCGCAGCCGGCCGGCGCAGCTGCGGCCCGGCACGCTGCGCGTGATCTCCGCGCGCATGAACTACCTGGCCGCCGGCGCACGCCCCGCGCAGCAGGTGCTCGACGATGATCAGCGCGGCTACGTGTCGCGCTATGCGCTCGGACGCGACTACCACAAGCTCATGCGCCGCGCGCTCGTGCGCCTCGCGGGCGCGATCGGCGTGCTCGCCGGAGCGCATGGTTACCGCGTGTTCGTGGACAGCGCCCCGGTGCTGGAAAAGGCGCTGGCGCGCAACGCCGGACTCGGCTGGATCGGCAAGCACACCAATCTGATCGCACGTGAAGCCGGCTCATGGTTTTTCCTGGGCGAGATCTATACGGATCTGCCGCTGCCGCTCGATGCGCCCGCGAGCGCACATTGCGGGTCGTGCTCCGCCTGCATCGCTGCGTGCCCTACCGGCGCGATCGTCGCTCCTTACCAGCTGGATGCGCGTCGCTGCATCTCCTACCTGACCATCGAGCTGCCGGGGCCCATTCCCGAGTCGCTGCGTCCGGCCATCGGCAACCGCATCTACGGCTGCGACGACTGTCAGCTGGTGTGCCCCTGGAACAGGTTCGCGCGTACGGCATCCCATCCGGACTTTCGTGTGCGCCATGGCCTGGACGCCGCGCGCCTGACGGAGCTCATCGGCTGGAGCCGCGAGCAGTTCGACACGCGCATGCGCGGCTCGGCCATCTACCGCATCGGCCACGTGCGCTGGCTGCGCAACGTCGCGGTCGCGCTCGGCAACGCACGCACCAGCCCCGAGGTCGTGGCGGCGCTCGGCGCGGCCGAGCGGGCGCAGCACGAGCCGCTGGTGCGCGAGCACCTGCTGTGGGCGCTCGCACGCCACCGCCGCGCGCCGGACATCGAGCCACTGCCATCCTAGAGCAAAGACCAGGGGAGTCCATCCATGTGCACACGAACGACACGCCTGCGCTCGCTCGCCACGACGGCCACGCTGGCCGGCCTCGTACTGCTGACGGCGCCGGGACTGCCGCGAAGCGCCCGGGCGCAGGAGCCGGTGGTGGGCGCCGCCAATCCCGACGCACTGTTTCATAGCCCCAATCCGCGGCTGGATGCCAACATGCAGGTCGTCTATCACATCGAAAAGGACCTGCTGGAGGCTAACCACTGGGAGCTCGCGAGCCGCTATCTGAGCGCGCGCTACCTGCAGCACAACCCCAACGTGATCTCAGGCCTCGCCCCCGTGGTGCATTACTTCACTCAGGTGCTGAAGCTGCAGCCCAGGCCGATCCCCGCGAAGCTCGGCATCGCGGTGGTCTCGGTCGTCGCACAGGGTGATCTGGTGATCGTCGCCACGCCGCGGGTCTCCAAGGACCCCAACGATGCGTCGAAGACCTACACGACGACGTGGTTCGATATGTGGCGCATCCGTAACGGCAAGGCCGACGAGCACTGGGACTGCGCCACGAAGATGTGACCGGCGCCGACGCCGCAGGCGCCGCGGTCGCGGCGCGGCGGTCAGGCCCTGGCGCGGCGCCAGCGGCGCTGCGGTCCAGCCCCCGGCACTGCAGCTAGCCGAACTTCGCCGATTCGACCTTCTTAGGGCCACGCCCTGAGGCGCGGCCTTC